>NZ_JABECQ010000019.1:0-11114 GCF_029285915.1 Sulfitobacter sp. M85 | reverse complement strand
AATAATGTCGATCAGGCTCTTCGGGTTTTAAAGAAAAAGCTTCAAAGCGAAGACGTTTTCCGCGAAATGAAACTCAAGCAGCACTTCGAGGAGCCTTCTAAGAAGAAAGTTCGCCAACAGGCCGAAGGGCATTGCCAACTTGTTTGCACGCGGCTGACGGCTGCCTGGTCCGCGCCTGTCATGCGGTCATTTCGAGAGCATAACCGTCCCAGAGACCGAAAGCATCGGTTCTGGCGTGACGGTATGAGACGGTGGAGAGTTGATAGCGGCGGGGTCGAAAGATGGTGTTGATCTGGTCGTGAGCGGCAAGGAACCTCTGCACTTGCTTTGGCGACTTGAAGCGTCCCATGAGCTTTTCACGCTTTCGAGTGGGTCTGTGTGATCCTTCGATCCGATTGTTCAACCCTTTGTGTGCTCGGTGATCCGCACCCGGCACAAGATCGTGGATCGGTTTGAAATAGCTTCGCAACTTATCCGTGATCACGACACGGGGTTTGCCGAATTGCGAAATCAACCGCTTCAGGAAGCGCCGGGCTGCCTTAGCACTCCGCCGTGGTTGGACGAGGATATCAAGAGTATCTCCGTTTGCATCCACCGCCCGCCAGAGCCAGCATTTCCGACCATTGATCGGGATGACCACTTCGTCCATATGCCATTTGTCAGCCGCGGCTGGACGGTCTCGCCTGATGCAATTGGCGAAATGGCGACCAAAGCGGTTGACCCATTGCCGGATCGTTTCCCGGCTGACCGTCACACCGCGTTCCGCGAGCAGATCTTCAACGTCAGCGGTGCTGAGCGCAAAGCGATGGTAGACCCAGACGGCGTAAGCGATGATCTCGCGCGGAAAACGAAAACCCTTCAGGCGCGGCATTTTGGGCGGTATCTTCATGCGTGGGCGGTAACCAGTTCAGAACATGCAATCAAGTTGGCAATGCCCTTCGACCGCTTCGGCTTGTCGCCTTCCATATCAGGCAAGCGCGAGATGCCATGTCGCTGCAGACACCGATGCAGCGCAGATCGCGTCAGGTGGAGGATTATGAGTTTTCATCAAGTGATGGTGCGGAGATCGTGAAAACGCCCGCAATCGCGCCGTGTTCGGGCAGGATTGCGGGCGGTGGCGTGAAGGCCGTCAGGTCTTTGGGCTGTCTTACTCGGTTTCGGGGAAGATACGCGTCGTCTCGTCACGGCCGCGCGGGCCGCCTTGCGGACCACCTTGACCTTGCGGAGGCGGTCCACCGGCAGTCGGGCGGGCACCCATCGGGCCGCCCATGCCCTGACCACCCTCGCTCCATTCCGCATCGGGATCGACGCCGACGACCAAGGCCGCGATATAGCGGTCCTTTTGCTCGCGGATGGCGGCATAGGCGCCTTCGCCGGCCTGCGTGGCAATGCCGTCGGTGCCGTTCAGGGTGTCGCGCTCTTCGGGGCGGGTATAGGCGGGGTGCTTGAGGTAGATATATTCGCTTAGCGCATCGGGCAGGAAAATCTGGCTGGTCAGGACGGTCTTTTCGTCCAGATACACCTTGTAATGGATATGCGTCGTGCGCCCGCGATACCAACCGGGGTAAATGGTGTCGAAAGTAGCGATGCCATGGTCATCGGCCATCTGCGTGCCGCGCAGATAGGTCTGGCCCGTCGTGTCCTGATCGGCATTCGCGCGATGAAGAACTCCGCCTCCTTCCCGTTCAACTGGTGCCCGCCCCGGTCGGTCAGACCGATGCAGCTACCATTCGGCACATAGGTGATCAGGTATTGACCGAGCCGGTCCTTGTGCACAACATAGCCTGTATTGGCCCAATGCACGGTCTGCCCGGCATCGACCGCGGCCTTGATGTCATCGAGTGTCATGGCCTTCCCCCTCGCCTATTCCGCTGCCATTGAAGCCACGCCCTGCGCGGCGTCTGGTCCGGTTCCAACAATCCGTGTGAGAATGCCCAATGTGTCGATCCCGTCCCCATGCGGCAGGAACACCCGTAGCTGGAAGGCGATGATCTCGGTGAAGCAGCTGAGGGCCTTGAGGCCGTCGATCATGCCCTTGTCGGCGCCGCCCAACTCAAGGCGCATCTCGCCTGCGACCCGGCGACGGGTCAGGGTGAGACCCCGGCCCAGATCGACAGGCGCGGTGGTGCCGAGGGCGGCGGTCAACATCTCCTGCGGCGTTTGCGGATTGGAGACGAGGAAGCGGGCGCGCAGCGCCGCCGCCCCTTCCTCGCTCAGCGTGCGCCCGAACATGGCGGTCGCCCCATCGGGCGTGACCCGGTAGATGCGCTCATTGGTGGTCGGAATATCCTTCCAGATCGGCAACAAGAGCCCGGTCAGCAGGTAGAGCTTGGTCGTGGTGGTTTTGGGCAGGGACGCGGCCTCGGCATCCCAAAGCCTTGCAAACTCGGGCCGTCCGATGTCTTCCCAAGCCGACGACTCGAACCGCGTCTCCTCGAGGTAGCTCGACCCGTTGGGCCGCACAACCTTGCGCATCAGCGTGACGATGTCCTCGTCATACATCTGCATCCGGCGGGCCGAAATGAGTGCCGCGCGACCGGAGGCGCGATTGACCATCGGCAGCTTGTCGGAGTTGCGCGACAGGGCGTCATCCGCCGACAGCACGTGAACCGGGTCCGTCACCTCAAGTCCGATGATCCGCGTCACGGCGCCGGATTTCGGGCAGGTCCAGAGATCCTCCGTGGAGACCTGTTCGATCTTTTCGCCGCGCAGGGTTTCCACCCCGAGATCGAGCATGCCCGCCGCGCGCGCCCGTTCAGTCTGATCGGCAATCCGGCGCATGAACTCGGCAAAGAGCGCGTTCTGCATATGGATGGGAAGGGCAAGCACCCGATTGAGAAACCGCTGGATCGGGGGAAGCTCTTCAAGGAGCACCCCGTCCTTGTCGATCAGCCGCAGGGCCGTCCAGTCGGTGAAACTCTCGTAGCTCATCGCCTCAGCGCGCCCGGCGGCAAGATCGGCGAAATACCCACGTAGTGCGGCCCGCGCGATCGGGCTTTCGAGATTGTCCTCCTCGCGGAACATGCCTTGCGAGCCGGTCTCCCGCTGGCCTTTGGTGAGCGCTCCCAGCTGATCGAGGCGTTTGGCTATAGTCGAGGTGAAACGCTTTTCGCCATGCACATCGGAGGTGCAAACGCGAAAGAAGGGCGCGCTGACCTGAGCCGAGCGATGCGTGCGGCCCAGCCCCTGGATGGCCGCATCCGCGCGCCAGCCTGGCTCCAACAGATAGTGCCGGCGCCGTTTCTGGTTCTTTGCCGTTTGCGCCGCGTGATAGGACCGGCCCGTCCCGCCCGCATCGGAGAAGATCAGGATATCCTTCTCGCCGTCCATGAAGGCTTGGGTCTCGGAGGAATTGCTGCTTGCGCTGCGCTTTTCGATGAAGAGATGACCATCCTCGGCCTTGAGGGGCCGGATGGACCGCCCCGTGACCTCGGCAACAGCCGCGTCGCCAAAGGCCCAGAGGATCTGATCGAGCGCCGAGGGGATCGGGGCGAGCGTCATCAACTCCATCATGGCCGCATCGCGCAAAGCGAGGGCCTCGCGCGAGACAACGAGCGCCCCAGTCTCATCCCGTAAAGGTTCCGCCACCATGTTGCCGTCGATCTCGACCAGCTTTTGCGCATGGATCGGGAAAGCCTGTTCGAGGTAGCCGAGAACATAGTCGCGCTGCGTCAAGGCCCCCTCAACGAGTTCATCCCCCGGGTCCATCGCCTCAAGTCGGCGTTTGAGCAGGCTCTCACCTGTCGAGACCACCTGGATGACGCAAGCCTTGCCCGCCGCCAGATCGTCCTTGATGGCGTGGATGATGCTTGGAGCCTTCATGCCCATCAGGAGATGGTTGAAGAAGCGCTGTTTCGTGCTCTCGAAGCGGGACTTGGCCGAGGCGCGAGCAGCCGAGGCATTGGTCTCGCCCGAGGCGTTGTTGACGCCGGTCGCTGTCAGCGCGGCCTCGAGATTGTGGTGGATCGTCCGAAACGAAGTCGCATAGGCGTCGTAGATCTCGATCTGGGCGGGGGTGAGCGCGTGCTCGAGCACGTCATACTCCACGCCGTCGAAGCTGAGGGCGCGGGCCGTGTAGAGCCCGAGCGTCTTGAGATCACGCGCGACCACCTCCATGGCCGCCACGCCGCCCGCCTCCATCGCCGAGACGAAGCTCTCGCGGCTCGGGAAGGGGTATTCGGGGCCTTGTCCCCAGAGACCGAGACGCGCGGCATAAGCCAGGTTGTGCACGCTCGTGGCGCCCGTGGCCGAGATATAGAAGACGCGAGCGCGGGGTGCTGCCAGTTGCAGCCGCAGGCCAGCAAGGCCCTGCTGGGAGGGTTTGATCCCCTGCCCTGCTCGGACCCGGCCGCGTTCTGCATGGCATGGGCCTCATCAAAGGCCAGCACGCCTTCGAACTCCGCGCCCATCCAGTCGAGGATCTGGGTCAGCCGCGTGGTGCCGCATTTGCCCGCCGAGCGCAGCGTGGCGTAGGTCACAAAAAGGATACCGTCGCCCATCGGGATGGGCTGGTCCGGTTTCCATTTGGAGAGCGGCTGGATATCGGCGGGCGAGCCGCCAAGATCGGTCCAGTCGCGGATGGCGTCCTCGATGAGCGTGGCGGATTTGGAGACCCAGACCGCCTTCCTGCGCCCGGCTAGCCAGTTCACGAGGATCAGACCCGCACATTCCCGCCCCTTGCCGCAACCGGTGCCGTCACCGAGGAAATAGCCGAGGCGATAGGCCCGTGCATCCGGGTCATCATCGGCGCGCGTCAGCTTGGTCTGGTCGTCATCTATGATGAACCTACCGGGCAGATCGCGCCCATGGGCATCATGCGCCATGACGATGGTCTCGAGCTGCGCCTCGGAGAGATGTCCCTCCTCGATCAACCGCGCAGGTAGGCGCAATTCCGAACTCGCGGCACCAGAGGGCACCGGCGGCGCGACTGATGCCATGGCGATGCTTTCGACCAGCGGCGTGGGATGTTCCAGCGCACCCGCGATCTCGATCCGCTGCGGACGGTAGCGCGCGTAGATGTCCGAGATGGGCGTGTTGTCGCGCGGGGTCTCAAGTCTCGTGAAAACTAGCGGGACAACGGCATTGGCCCGGGGTTTGGAGGGGGCGACAGGCGCAGCGGCGGTCTTGCGCGGGGCAGAGGATGCAACGGTCGGTCGCGCAGGAGTAACCGCTGCCGCCCGTTGGGCCGGGCGCATCTCGGTCCGGGTTGCCGCCACGGCGTCGACAAAAGGAAGGGCTTCGTCCAGATCGCACACAATGGCGCGGATCATCTCGCCACCCTCCTGCACCTTGTCGAAGACCATGAGCTGGGTTTCGACAGAGGTGCCGAGCTTGCGATAGACCTGTCCCGGCATCGTGAGTGCCAAGCGCGGCGTGAGCAAACCGCGGGCGCGAGACCAATGCGCGGCATCGCGTTCGGGCGTGAATCCCGGCGGCATGATCGCCACCAGCCGCCCACCGGGCGCGAGACGCTTGGCAGCCGCGACGAGATGTTTGGCGGCGATGTGCTTGTCTCGGGAGCGATCGACCGATGAGGCAAAGGGCGGGTTTATCACCACGACGTCGGGTAGAACCGGCGACTGCAGCAGATCGTCGATATGCTCGCCGTCATGGCCCGTCACCTCGCCGCCGAAAACCGCGCGCAGGAGGCGCTGGCGAAAGGGTTCGATCTCGTTGAGCAAAAGCGTGGCACCAGCCCGGGCGGCGAAAGCGGCCAGTGCACCGGTGCCAGCCGAGGGCTCCAGAACGGTCTCGCCCTTGCGGATCGCCGTGGCCTGCAAGACCAGCGCCGCAAATGGCAGCGGCGTGGAAAACTGCTGCAGCCGGATCTGCTGCTCGGAGCGGCGGGTTTCCGTCAGGAGCCGCGAGGCAAGCAGCCTTGCAGCGGCGATGTCACCTGCCGCGCCGTCCCCACGCAGCAGCACCTGAACAGCCGCGGCCTGCATCAGGTCGTAGGCCATCCGCCAATCCCAGGCGCCGCCGGCATCGCTGCCATGAAACGTCTCGCGCATGATGCGCGCAAGCGCTGAGCTGCGCAGGGGTTGGTGGTCGATCTCCGCGCCGATCTGCGCGAGGGCAGAGGCGAAGTTAGCGTTGGATTCAACAGGATTGGGGAGCGTTGAGAGAGGCTTGGACATGGGGAATTCCTTTGGATCAGGGTCTGAGTTCCAAAGGACAAAAAGCCCGCTCTACACTTTGAAGGCGTAGAGCGGGCAATTTCTTAGCGGGGGGCCTGCACCCCGATCATGGCCACTGCTGCGCAGCATGAAGAACGCGCAAAATGGTCACCATCTCAGGGCTTTCAGCATAAACCACGATGTAGTTCGGCCGAACAACCATCTCCCTAGTCCCGTCCACACGGCCCGCGCGGTACATCTGAGGGCGTTCTGGAAGGAGGGACGTCTTGTGTTCAATCTCGTCTTTGAGAACTTGGGCGGCATCCGGGTTGTCGTCAGAGATGTAGTCAATGATTGCCAGCAAGTCGGCTATGGCCGTGGCTTTCCATTCAAGATTTGGCAAGGCGCTTCCCGTCAATCAATGCCTGGGCGTCTTGCATCGCCTTGGCATGGGGCGTTGTGGGCCTTGGATCGTCCAGCGCTTCCTGTACCTTCGCCCTGAACCAGGCGTCATAGGCATCCGGATCAGCGGTCAATCCGGCAGGCAAGCCGCCTTCTGCGGCTACGCGGGTCAAAAGAATACGCACCGCGTCGGAGAGCGTCAGACCGACGCCCGCAAGTGCGTCCGAAGCCTGTGCTTTCAGCTGATCGTCAACACGGACATGAAGCATGGATGTTTGGGCAGGCATGGATGGTCCTCCAGTTGATGGGAGTGATGTATCTCATTTGAGATACGAATTCAAGTCGGCAGTATGTGCGCGCGTAGTCCCGTGGTGTTGTCTCAGCGGGAAACTCAGCCACCCTGCCCCGCCAGGAACTCCGCCAGCACAGGACTGACCGCGACTTTCGCAGAGCTGAGCAGCTCCGAGCCCGCAAGCGAGGCCTTCGACAGGCGTACGAGCCCACCGGTTTCCTCGATGCGGTAGCAGCGGCGTTTTTGCCGACCCCGCCTGTAGTGGGTCGCGGTGACGATCTGGCAGGTGCTGCCATCGGTGAGCGTCACAGGGGTGGCAAGCTTGATCTTGTCGCCTTCGGCATAGTCCGGGATCGCAGCCCAGTCCCGGCAACGCTGGCGCCAGTCCTGGGCGTAGCTGTCCGGGTCTTTCAGGTCGGAGAGAAGCTCGATCAGCCCAAGGGGAGCGCGCGACTCGTTCGGGCCAGCGCTTTCCTCCATGTCCTTGTAGCCCCAGCAGCCATCGTCGTACCGGGTGAGGAAGACGGCTCCGAAGGTGATCGAGCCATCCGCATCGGTGACATAGGTCGCATCCTCGACAGGGGTGCCGTCGAGATTGGTGACCCTTGCCGCCGCATACCAGGTTGAGCCGACCTTGCAGGCCTTGACCAGTTCGGTTTTGCGCCTGTCGCCTTCGAAAGTGCAGAGCCGTGTGATCTCCGCTTTCTCATCCGCGTAGGTTTGGACGCGACCGTCGGTGTAAAAGAGCCAACCCATCTCAGAGTCCTTTCTCTCATTGGGGAAAATTGTTGTCGCCAATGTCCCGAGAGGGCCGCAGGCCCGGCAGGGTATTGGCGATGCTTGTTTGAGAAAGGGCGCGTTACGCCGCCCTCCGGTCATCGATCTCCATCAGCGCATCGAGCGGCACGCGGTAGGGCTGCATCGCGTCGAAATCCTCGCAATTGCCGCAGTTCTGCACGATCGCGAAGGTGTCGCAGGCATCCTTGAGAATGACCTGGAAGGTGCCGCCGAGGCCCGAGGGCACCTCGTAGGTGCCGCCGATGAGATAGTCCGAGGCCCGGCGCACGAAGACGCGGATGCTGTGGCCATCGGTGGCGAGCCGGATCGCCCCCCGCCCCCGGTCGATGAGCACCTGCACGTCATCCAGGATGTCGGTGTAGAACTGGCCGGTCAGATCACGAAACGCCATGCGGCGCTGCGCCATCCAGTCGGTGTCCCGAAACGGGTTCATGCCGTCGGCGAAGGCGAAGGAGGGATCGGCCTGTTCGGTGGTGACGATACGGGTGGTCGTGCCATCGATGCCGTTTGAGCGCAGATGCACACCATTGCCGACGATGAGGATCAGGGCTGGCCTGTCCACGGGCCCGTTCCAGTTGGGCAGGAAGGTTTTGCAGGCGCGCGCATGCGCGATTTGCGCCGCAACTGCGGAGGCAGAGAACTTGAGAATAGCCATGGGGATGTCTTTCCGTTGGGTGTGGGAGGGTCGACCCGCGCGGGTGGCATGGTCCACGCGCGGGTCACTTGATGGCTCAGGCCGCTTGCGCGACCTCGCTGTCAGGCTCCGGGGCTTCCGCAGTGGGCTCCGCCTCATCAAAGGCGATACCGGCGGTCTGCATCATCGGCGGGCACCAGGCCGCGACTGCGGCGCGCTGTGCATCCGTCAGCGTGGCGAAGGGTTCGGCAAAAAGCTTGTCGCAGAAGGCCACAATCTCTTTCTTGCTCGACGAGGCCAGCGTCACAGCCTCCTGAGCGAGACCCAGATCCTCGCCGAGGATCTTCAGGAGCCAGGCCTTCTTGAAGCGGTTGAAGAGCGCCGCATTCGGCGTCCAGTGGGCGCGGATGTCGGGCATGATCTCGATCTCGAACGCATGCATCAGGCTGTCGCGCTGGCGGTCCCGCGCGAAGCAGGACTGCGTGGTGCTGGCCGTGGCATAGGCCACGAGCTTGACCTTCTCCCCTGCATTGAGCGCGCGAAACGCCGCGAACTGATCAGCGGGCGCGCGGGTGTCATCGAGCCACGAGAGGTCCAGCGCATCATGCGCCGCCGCCACCTGCTCGAGCGAGGTCTCGTCGATCTCGTCCATCTTGGCGTGGCTGCGGTATTCCTTGCGGGCCTCGACCTTGATCGCCTGCGTGACACTCATGCCGCTAGTCAGAACGTCACTGACCAGCTTGAAGAGCGTCAGATCAAGCGTGGCTTCCGGATGCAGCGCCATCGCGGCCCCCAGTGCCATGGCCCGCTCGGTCTTGAGATCCTCGGCCAGCGAGGCCGGATAAGTGATTTCGCCGGCGTCTGGGGCCTCCTCCCCAGTCGGGTTAGACGAGGAGCCGCGCGCGCCCTCCTCTTTGACGGTGTCTTCCGGGCGGACGAGGCCCACATGGAGCGTCACCTGACCGCCCTGCCACGACGCGATCACCCCAGACCGCGCGAGGTCCTCGGCGCTGTAGGCCTCCTGCAGATCGCGGGCTTCCTCTTCCAAGGCGTCAACGCGGTCATAAAGGGCGTTGTAGGCACCGTCCTCGAGATCCTCATCCGCCATCTCGAGCTGCAATTTCTCGAGCTCGGCGTTGATCTCATCGATGCGCTTCTGGGCAGCCTCATCCGGCTCGATCGGGCCGGGATAGACGCGGACGTAGTCGGCCATGGTCGCGTAATCATAGCGTACCATCGCATCGGCCCAGGCAAATCCCAGCCTCATACGGGCCTCTTCGGCAGCAGCACCGAGCTTCTCGAGCAGGATGGTCTCGACCAGCGCCGCATCCTCGAGCACGGAATGCTCTTCCAGAAGGTCAGTCGCGACGGCGCCGCCGCGTGCCTCGTAGTCCGCGCGCACGAAAGCCCCGATATCATCGCTGACGTGCACCCCGCGGGATTTGAGTGCCTGACGGACGGTATAGGCCTGCAGATAGCCGCCGTCCTTCGTGAGCGCCTCGAAGACCTCGCGTTGCGCCTCCTGACTAGGGTGCTCGGCAAAGGCTTTCATCGTGTCGAGCGTGATCACCTTGCCCCGGGCAGCGGCGCGGATGTCGGGGTGGATCAGGCCATACCGCAACCGTCCTTTGACGGCGGCCACCGTGGTGCCGAAGGTCTTGGCGATCGTCTCGGGCGTCTGGCCGTCGACTTCCATCATCCGGGCGAAGGCCTCGAACTCGTCGATCGCGTTCATGGGGGCCTGGGTGACGTTCTCGGCGAGCGACAGGGCCGTGGTGACATCGCAATCCTCTGGCACAAGACGGCAGTCGATCTTGGCCTTCGCCGTGAAGCCTTTCGCGGCCTTGTCCGCGACCAGCTCCTTCAGCGCGGCATGCCGACGGCCACCGGCGAGCACGGCGTATTTGCCGTCAAGCTTCTGGACCAGGAGCGGCTGCAGCAGGCCCAGTACGGCGATGCTGGCCTTCAGATGGACAATGTTCTCGGGGTCGTAGGTTTCCGGGGAGTTACCCCGCACATTTGCGGGGTGAGCTGTCAGATCGCCAATAGCGACGGAGACGGGTTTAAAACTTGCAGTCATGGGATATCCTTCTCGATGGATTTGGAGCGGCCCACGCATTCAGATGCGCGGTCAATCCCCAAAGGAGGGGATCACCACGACAAAAGGCCCACTTTCCCTTTGAGGGGTCAGCGGGCCTTCATCGTCTCAGATGTTAGGGGGAGGAGTCCCCTGCCCTTCTACCAGTCGCGCGCCAGCATGATGGTCAGCACACGCATAGTTGTTGCAGGGTTGTCCGGGGTTTCGGCCCCGTAGCGGAAATCCGAGTCTGCCTCATAGAGATCAATCTTCCAGAACACGGTCTCGCCCCGGGTCTCGACCGCGCCGAAATCGTGCCATCCCTCGGGATCATTCTCAGGCTCGAATGTGGCAAACTCACCGGTCGCCTTCACCGCCTCGGCCATGAAGCCATCGCCGGCCTCCATAAGCGAGCGGGTGACGTGCATGCGGCCCGGGATCGGCTGCGCGGGCGGCACTCCGAGGCATGCGAGCTTGCGAAACGCGTCGTTCTGCGCTGCGATCACACTCGGATCAGGGCGGTCTGTCTGGGGCTGTGCAGTGATGGTCATGGGGATCTCCTTTGCGAAGTTGAAACACCCTTCCCAAAGCCTGCTTTCACTTTTCCTCTTGGTAGAGGATCCCGTCGAAACCTGGCCGGACCAAACAGTTCCAATAGTCCGCTAAGCGGACTTTGCTGCCGTTCGAGTTTTGGCTGTTAAGGTCCGCTTTATGCGGTTTGCGATAGCCGTCATTCGTCCTTGGGGCTACCTGAGATATTCGCGGTTCCGATTGCGCGACCAAGTTCACCCGAAA
>NZ_JABECQ010000018.1:0-14076 GCF_029285915.1 Sulfitobacter sp. M85 | reverse complement strand
CTTCGGCCTGTTGGCGAACTTTCTTCTTAGAAGGCTCCTCGAAGTGCTGCTTGAGTTTCATTTCGCGGAAAACGTCTTCGCTTTGAAGCTTTTTCTTTAAAACCCGAAGAGCCTGATCGACATTATTATCGCGGACACTGACCTGCATATGGATAACACTATTACTCATGGCGGCCGTGCCGGCTTCCTTCGTCGGTACGATCGGTTTCATCGGCATTGTCGGTCCATATGTGGCACGGCTTCTTTTAGGGGAAGATCAACGCTTCTTCTTGCCCGGAGCAATGCTAGCTGGCGCGCTGATCCTTTCGGCCACATCTGTGCTCTCGAAGGCCTTGTTCGGCGCTGTCCTGCCCATTGGCAATGTCACGGCATTGGTGGGCGCTCCCTTCTTTGCCGCTCTTATTCTGACCAAGGGGCGCAAAGCATGGTGACGCTGCAACTTGAAAACCTCGTTGCGCGCTATGGTCGGCATGAGGTCCTCAGCAAGGCAACAACACCGCCAATTCGAGGAGGCAGTGACGGCTCTTGTGAGGGCAAATGCGGCTGGTAAGTCCACGCTGTTTCGGCGCATCGCAGGACAGATGCGGGGGGCAGGGACTGTGCGCTTCAGCGATGCAGCCACGGAGGACTTGCGCTACATGCCGCAGGATACGGGGATGAATGCAGCGCTGACGGTCTACGAATCCATCATACTCGCGCTGAAGCGCGGTGGGAGCGGTTGACGCCTTTCTACTTCCGAGCTAACGGCCGTGAACGACGTATTGGCCAGATTGGGCATCACCGCTCTTGCTGAGCGGCAATTGCCGGAACTGTCAGGCGGGCAACGTGAGGTCGTATCGATCGCACAGTCGCTGGTGACGCGGCCGCGGGTTGTCCTCATGGACGAGCCCACCTTTGCCTCCAATACGAGGTATCGGAGGCTTTGCAATCCTATGCTGCTGAAAGCGGAGCTGTGATGATCCTCGCTTGGCATGACCTAAATCAGGTGAATACAGAATGCTCGGTCATCATTTTACCTCATAATGATCTCAAGCTGGCGGAAATTGCTGTTGAGCGGTTTCTCCGCGTTCCAGTGTCATGCCCGCAGTTTGCTGTGAAATCGGCCAACTACAGCAGCTAGGTCTCTTTTCGATCCACCCGGATCAACAACAATGGTTCCGGAATGGACCAACAGAAGCACGCCGCGAATGGCGAGTTCTGTCAAGAACCAGTTCACGTCACGTTCTGACAATCCCAAGCATTCTGGTGCCGTCACAACGACCTTATCCCCTTGATTTAGCGACAGCAGCAGTTGCTCTCGTTGGATGAGATGCTTTCGAGGACGCGTAGTTTGCCCTTCAAACTGGTCACACCAAACCTGTTCAATTACCCCATGCAGCGAAATTTCTTGTCGCTGCCGTTTGGCGGACGGCCTACCTTGGGCGGAAAGGATATATCCCCACGTAGCGCCGGATTTCGAAAACTTTGGGTCCATTTAAGGTCTTCCTCCTCTTAATCGTTCTTAGAAGCGGGAGGACTAGATCACGATCCAGCTTGCCGATTGATTGCCTCCGGCTAGGCTCACCCCTCTCCGCGGAACCATCTTCTTATCTGACCTAGTAGGCCAGATTCACAGAGCCAAACGCGACTATGCGCCGGCTTCGAACCTCGTGAGATTGAGGTCTCGGCCCTAGCTTGCTTGTCTCTTGCAGACGCTACTGAAGCAGGACGTGCATCCGTTTCAGATCGCTTTCGCTCAGCTTGCCTTCGCCGACAAGGGCAATCATCTCGTCATGATCAGCCAGTGTCTTGGTTAACATGGTTTTTCTCGTCTTCTTCCGGCCTGCCGTGACCGTAAAGGTCGGCGTTCTCATGGGCTCGGTCTTCGTGCTCAAATTCCAAACTCGAATGACCGATGCTAAAATCGTCCTTCAGCCGGTCCTTGATTGCCGTCTTGATATTTTCGATTTAACGCCAGCCGTCCGCTGTCAGCACGATGTGGCAGTCCAAAGCCGCCTTGCGCTCCTGCATCTGCCACAGATGGGCGGGTCGATCATGCGCATGCCACCCTCGTAGATCAGGTAGAAGCCGAGCAGGATAAGGGTCGTGTAGTTGATGAGCGCTGCGACAATTTCTATCCGCCCATAGCCGAAGGTCATGCGCGCGTCCGCAGGCCGCCGCGCGATTTTCCGAGCGGCAAAGGTGATCACCAACGATGCCATATCCGAGAAATTGTGCAGAGCATCCGCGATCAGTGCGAGGCTGCCGGATAGGATGCCGCCGACAATCTGCGCGACGGTCAGAAGACCGTTGGCCCAGATGGAGATGGAGACTCGACGGTCGCCGGACTCGAGGTCGATATGGGCGTGATCGTGGGCCATCAGGCAACTTCCTATCTGTTCGGCAGATCAAAACGCGGTCAAGCGCCGCGTTTTGACTTCCTTTCAACATGTGCAGCCAGACCGGACTTATTCGCAACAGGTTCGGTCACTCGGGATCCCATGTGCCATTGGGTCAGCAGCAGCCAGAACTCTTCTCTGGCTGCGACACTTCCTGCACCAATTCGGCTGTTTCCGCGCCGTCGGCTTCCCGTGCCACGTCCGCTTGAGCCACGATCCCACAGCATTTGCCGCTTTCGTCTGTAACCACGCTGCGGCGCACCTGTTTTTCTTCCATCTTGCTGCAACAGCTTTTAACGTCCTCATCAGGTGAGACTGTCAGGAGGTCATCCGACATGACGTCAGAAACCGGCGTGTCGGCTGCCTTTCCCTCTGCGACGGCACCACAGCAGATGTCGCGGTCCGTAATGATGCCGACCGGCTCACCGGCGTCATTGATCACGGGAATCGCGCCGACCGACTTTTCATCCATCAGCTTTGCGGCCTCCTGAATCGTAGTGTCGGTACTACAACATGTTGGATTGCTGGTCATGATTTCGTGAACTTGCATGATCTTACTCCTTGTTTTGGTTACTAGGGTGGAAGCCGAAAGACGGGTGTTCAAGTTCCTTTCAGCGCGCTGAGTGGCGAGTTTTCGCGCGAGCCGTGCAGCAGCCACAATTTGGATAATTCAGTACTTGGAGCGCTGGTTTCTCTTCGGTCCAGGTCGGAAAAGGTCGGCAAGGGACATCAGGTATCTCCTCGAATCGCTTCCAAGGAAATGTAGTTACTACAGTTACTGTAGCTTCAAGCCACAAGTCTGTCCGGGTAGACGCGGTTGGAAACCTTCCCGAACAAATCGTTAACCTAGCTGCCCCTAGTCAGGACCCCACTACAGCTCGGCTTCGTTCCGAGGATGGGTGTTACTGGCATAAGCACAGCGGTCCAGCAAAAACGACACTGGTGCCGCTCTGCTCAATAGGTGGCAACCCGATCTGCACTACGCGTTCGGCGTGAGATATTGACCAGTGCAAACTGGGTGGGCGTAGATCACGTTCGCGGGGTCACGCTTTCTTCTGCCGAATACAGGAACGCCGTCGAACCAGTTTTGACGTTCGGGTATAGATGGTTGATATGTGCCATGACCATGCGGACACACCCCGAACTCGCGCGCCCGCCGATGCTTCTTGGTTCGGGCGTCCCGTGAATGCGTAGATAGGTGTCTCGGTTGCCTTCAAAAAGGTAAAGCGCCCGCGAACCAAGAGGGTTTTCTGGGCCAGGGTCAACACCGTCGGCAACCGGGCCATAGAGCTCGGGATCGCGTGCGATCATGTTTTGGGTCGGCGTCCAGTTTGGCCATTCCACTTTTCGCTGGATCGTATACGTGCCGGGCTCGTACAGGTTACCACGGGCGATCGCCACACCGTAACGCATCGCAGTTCCCCCTTCTTCGATGTGATAGATGTAGCGCGCTACGGCATCGACGTGGACGTCTCCCGGAACAAGCCCGTCCTTAGCGTCCACCCGCTGGGGCAAAAAGCGCGGGTGCAGGCCCCACGGGTTTGACGTAGTTGGATCAAAAGCGGGAGGTGTGACCTGCGCGTCCCAGGCGGCCTTCTCCTCCTTGGTGGGCCGGGTGGCTGCCAGTAGCGGGCCAGCGATTGGAGTAGAAAACAGCGCACCGCTGGTCTGGAGAAAATGTCGTCTTGTCAGCATCATTCTTACTCCTTCAACGTTAGGTAGGCAAACTAAGCTTAAACAAGGCCACTCTGCCGTTCAGTAAGGAAAGCCTGAAGCAGTATGGCCTGTTTGACTCGAATGCCGTTCTTCGTCTGCGGCCCTAACTCCTAAAGCTACTGTAGGTTCAAGAGAAATATTGAGGTCGAACCGGGGCTTTCGTGTTCTTACTTAGACAAGAACAGACCAGTCCGCCAGCAATTCGGTCGTGGCCCGTCACCGCAGGACTATCCGGTATTCTGGGTGCGGGGCCGATGTTCGCCATTGGTTGAAAAAACCTTCGCGGTAACATCTCGACTGTGTCTCACGTCGAAAGAACTACATCTAAAGAACGACCAAACCGGAGCGATGTAACGACCTGGCCGAAGGCCACGACATCTTGAATCACGTCTCGCGATAGTTGTCACAAGCCTCAACCCCTTCTGCGACGACATCAAGAAGAGCATCTACATCGCTCAATAGCGTTGTGATACGTGAATTGCTGATACGGTAGCGAACAAACCGTCCATCTCGATCGCTGGCGACAAGCCCGCACTCCAGCAGGCATCGCAAATGATTGGAGATATTGGGCTGCGTTAGTCCCGTGTGCGCGACGAGCTCCTGAACGACGAACGGACTTTTTGCCAAGGCGTCCAGAATCGTCAAACGACTGGTATCTGCGAAGCCGCGAAGCAATTTCGCGCGCTGTTCAATAGTGGTGGTCTTGTCTTCCATAACGATTTGCGCCATATCATTTCTCGCTGATATATAGAATCTTCTATCCACTTTAGCAGGAAAGCCGCGATCATGGCCAACACAGACAACGAGATAGCAGATGCGCCATTGTTTCGATACCGGGTTTCCGGCATGGATTGCGCGAAGGATGCTGCACAGATCGAGCGGGCGGCACAGTCGGCCGGGGTAGCGCCCGGCGATGTGAAAGTGTCGGCCGCAACCCACATCATGACACTGGCTGCACCCGAAGGGCGCCTGCCGGACATCGAAAAGGCCGTTGCGGTGACCGGCTACGGCTTCGACCGGATCGAGGGCGATGGAGACATTCCGCCGAATCCCGCCCATCAGGACCCGGCCTACCGACGCGCGCTCTGGATCGTCGTGATCCTGAACGTGGGCTACGGTGTCGTTGAAATGATCGGCGGGTTCATCGCCGGGTCACAGGCCGTGAAGGCCGATGCGCTCGATTTCATCGGCGACGGCGCGATCACCTTCCTTGGCCTGCTGGCCATCGGCTGGAGCCTCGCCTGGCGGGCACGGTCGGCCTTGATCCAGGGCATCTTCCTCGGGCTCCTCGGTCTCGGCGTCCTCGGCACGACCATCGTCCGGGTCTTCGAACGGACGACGCCGGATGCGGGTCTCATGGGCCTGCTTGGCATGATTGCCCTTGTCGTCAACGTCATCTCCGTTCTGCCGCTGCTGCCGTTCCGCAAGGGCGACGCGAACATGCGGGCCGTCTGGCTTTTCTCTCGCAACGACGCCATCGGCAATGCGGCGGTTGTCGTTGCCGCCGGTCTTGTGGCCTGGCTGGGCAGCGCGTGGCCCGACCTTATCGTTGCCTTCGGTATCGCCGGGCTATTCCTGCACTCGTCCTGGGCGATCATTCGCGATGCGCGGGCCGATCTGAAGACGACTGCATGAACAGCCGCGTTCTAGGCGGAGTTTGCGCCATCTCGGCGTTCGCCCTCGATCAGGGCACCAAGGCGCTTGCCCTGAACACACCTGCGCTTGAGGGCGGCGTCGAGGTTCTACCCTTTCTCAATCTCGTGCGGGTTCTGAACGATGGAGTCAGCTTCGGTATGCTGGGCGGGATCGTGCCTTGGTGGGGTCTCATCGCGCTTGCTGGCGTGATCGTGTTATGGCTGCTGATCTGGTTGTGGCGCGCGCCGGACAGGCTGACGGCTGCCGCTCTCGGTCTGATCATCGGCGGCGCACTCGGCAATGTCCTCGACCGGCTGCGTTATCAGGCCGTCCCAGACTTTCTGGATTTCCATTACGGAACATACCACTGGCCGTCCTTCAATCTTGCGGATGTGGCGATTTTCTGCGGCGCGGCCCTACTGTTCTGGGACAGCTTCCGCTCTGCGACGGACAAGCCTGGTCAGGGTCAACGCAAGGAAAACACAACGGGGGTGTAACCCATGTTCGGCATACCATCTGCGAAAGGCTTTGACAGCACACTTGCCCTGCTGCGCAACCCATATGGGTTCATTTCGGAGACCTGCCGCGCACTCGACACAGACCTGTTCGAAACCCGCATCCTCCTTCAAGAGACGATCTGCATGACCGGCGCGGCGACGGCAGAAGCCTTCTATCGGGAAGACCGGCTGATCCGCGCAGGCTCGATGCCAGGCCGCATACAGAAGTCCCTGCTGGGAGAAGGCGGCGTTCAGGGATTGGACGGCGCTGCCCACCAGCACCGCAAGAAGATGTTCATGTCACTCATGGGGACCGAGCGGATCGCCGCGCTTGAGGGCACGTCGCTTCACATGTTGGACAACTATGCGCCGGACTGGGAGGCGAGGAACGAGGTCGTCCTCTATGACGAAGTGCGCGAAATGCTCACAAGAGCTGCCTGCGCCTGGGCCGGGGTGCCGCTTAATGAAGCTGAGGTGGCGACCCGAACGGCGCAGCTTACAGCGCTTTTTCAGGACGCCGGGGCCCTTGGCCCCAAACACTGGCGCGCGCGTCTGGCGCGCCACCGCCTGGAAAAATGGGCAGCACGGCTAATCCAACAGGTCCGCGATGGTGAGCTTCAGCCGACGCAGGAAAGTGCCCTTCATATCATCGCGACATGGCGCGATCTCGATGGGGAGTTGTTGACCCCCAGGGTGGCCGCCGTAGAGCTGTTGAATGTCCTGCGCCCGACCGTCGCGGTATCCGTGTTCATAGTTCAGGCGGCGCATGCTTTACATCGGCATCCCGAGTGGCGGCAAAAGCTGAAGGACGACGAGGGACAGCTCGAACCTTTGGTGCAAGAGGTCCGCCGTCTGTATCCGTTCTTTCCCGCGGTTGCGGCACGGGTGAAGAGCGATTTCGAGTGGCGCGGACATCGCTTTCCCAAAGGGTACAGGGTTCTGCTCGACCTCTACGGCACGAATACCGACGCTCGTTCGTGGGACGCGCCGCAAGAGTTCCGGCCCGAGCGGTTTCACGATCGGGAGGTCACTCCCTACGAGTTCATTCCGCAGGGCGGTGGCGATCACCACAGGAACCACCGTTGTCCGGGCGAGTGGATCGCGATCAGCCAGATGAAGGCGTTTTGCAGTTTCTTCGTGAACGCCATCGACTACGAAGTGCCGGATCAGGATCTGGATCTGGAAACCGGAGAACTGCCGCCCATGCCCAAATCTCGGTTCATCATGCGTAACGTCAGGCCTCGGCAGTAGCTTCGCCCTCGTCCGGATCGACCGACCGCGCATCCTTCGTGGCCTCGAACGCCTCCCATGCAACGTAGGGCACGATCAGAAGCGCCGCCACCGGGTCGGCCCACCACCAGCCCATCCATTGCGTCAGACCGATCCCGGCCAACACCACGATCGTCTGATACTGGCAGATCATGGTGTCCTTGGCATCGTACTTCAGGGCGGGCGCATCGAGCCGCTTGCCGTAGCGATACTTGCCCCAGGCGAGGAACGGGTTGGCCACGAGCGAAGCACCCAGAATCGCGATACCCCACCAGTTGAAGCCCGGCGCCTTCTGCGAAATGAAGGCGGAGACCGCCTCGTAGAGGATCGCCGCGACGACGATCCAGAAGGCACAGGCAACCACGTAGAGCGCGACCTTCTTGCGGTGCAGGACCGTGCGCTTGTCGGCACCGTCCACCTCACTCTTCAAGCGCCAGATCAGAGTCGCAGCCGAGGTGGCCTCGACCGTACTGTCGAGGCCCCAACTCACCAGCGCTGCGCTGCCGGTCAGAAGTCCCACGGTGACGGATACGACGACCTCGATGATGTTGTAGACGAGGCTGGCGATCTCGACCCGGATGCCGCGCGTCAGATTGGCCTGCCGGTTATCTTGATGACTGCTCATAACATCTCATCACCGCAAAATTTTCGGCGAAAGTTCGAGGCGAGAATTGGCTACCTTGCCATCAGTTGCGCCACGGATCGAAAGCCGAGATTGTCCTGTTTCCAAGCTTCCTCAGTAGAGGCGAGCTTGTCCCTCATACATGAAAACCAAGGGCTTCGGACCTGTCGCGTAACCGGTGTTGAGCCGCTCCATGCGGAAGCCGCTTGTCTCGATCAAGTCGGCCGTCGGGCGGTCAAGATGGCAGTTCCCGGCGCAGTGTTTCCAGACAGGCGTCAGCCAGCGTTGCCAGCGCCGGATACGGGGTCCGGGCGCCAGGCCATGCTCGACGAAGCGGAAGACGCCATCCGGCTTGAGAACGCGCCGGATCTCGGCGAGAGCCTTCTCCGGTTCCGAAACGCTGCAGAGTGTCCAGGTGGCGACGACGCAATCGACGCTGCGATCTTCGAGCGGCAATGCTTCGGCCACGCCCTCGATCATCTCGGCCGCGGGCATCAGTCCATGGGAGGTTTGCGCGGCCCGAGAGAGGAGTTCGGGCGACGGATCAATACCGATGATCTGGCGCACGGCCTCGGGGTAGAGCGCAATGTTCAGGCCCGAGCCGATTCCGATCTCCAGCACACGCCCATGCAGGCCGGAGATGGCGCGGCGCCGGTAGGGAAGAAGTTGATCCTGGCCCATCGCCAGATGCGTCAGCCGAGGGAGGATATGTTTCTCGTACAGTCGCATCTGTTCACCCGATCCGCGCAAGGACAGGGAAGGTGTCCAGCAGCCAGTAGGCCAGTGCGCTCAACCGCCCGGTCATCATCGCCAGGCCCATCAGGATCATGACGCCGCCCGCAGCCTGATGCAGGCGGCGACCCCAACGACCGATGCCGCGCAGCCTGCCGGCAATACTGTCGGTGAACCCCGCGACGACCAGAAACGGGATCCCAAGGCCGGCCGAGTAGACGGCAAGCAATGCGACGCCCTCGCCAATCGTCGCGCTTGTCGCGCTGGCGGTTAGGATGGCACCGAGGATCGGCCCGATGCACGGTGTCCAGCCGAAACCGAAGGCGAGTCCGAGCACGTAGGAGGCGACCGGTTGCCCGCCCGGCAGGTCGAGATGGAAACGCAGGTCGCGCTCCATGGCCGACAGGCGCGCTGCCCCGATCATGAACAGACCGAACAGGATCACGATCGCGCCGCCGACGAGGTTGAGTTCGTAGCGCCACTGCAGCAGCGTCTGACCGAGCGCGGTGGCAGAGGCCCCAAGCGCGATGAATATCGTGGAGAAGCCAAGGACGAAACAGAAGCTGAGCCAGACGGCCCGCCCCTTCGAAGGCGCTGCACTGCCGGTGACCGTACGTCCGGCAACGTAGGATACGTAGCCGGGCACGAGCGGCAGCACGCAGGGCGACAGAAAGGAAACGGCACCGGCCAGCAATGCCGCCATTAGTCCAAGAACGGAAAGTTCAATCAAATCCACATCTCCAAACTGATCGGTAGACCGCCACCACGTGTGCGCACGGAGCGGAACGGCTGGCGCGGTCGTCGTGCTTTTCCATGTCCTATTGCTTACGTTCGTCAATAAGAGCGCTTATCTGCGCAACGGCTTCGGGGCTGTTCCATTCGGCCGGGCCTGCGAGGCGCCCCCGCTCGCGCCCAATGCGGTCGATCAGAATCGTTGTCGGCAGACCCACCACGGCCAAGGCCAGCATCGCGCGCGTATCCTCCGCGATATAGAGATCGAGGTTGCGAATGCCGGTCTCTCGGTAGAAGCGGCGCACAGGTTCGAGACCGGCCCGATCGATCGACAGCGGCAGAACATGAAAATCCGATCCGCCGAGGCGCGCTTGCAGCGCGTCGAGCGTCGGCATCTCCTCGCGACAAGGCGGGCACCAAGTCGCCCAAATGTTCAGAAGCACGACACGTCCCTCGAAGTCCGCCAGCGTCAGATCCCGTCCATCTCCATCCACGAAAGGCGGCGACAGGAGATCACGCGGAGTCCCGTGATTAGGGATCGGTGGTCGGGCGGAGGCAGGGCTTGCCGCAAGCGCCAAGACTCCGGCAAGGACGTCACGTCGCCTCACGGGTCGCTCTCAGCCTGCAACCGGCGCACGACCGGCAGAATGTCCTCCTCAAGCGAGGCCTGATCAAAGGGGCCGACATGCTTGTATGCAATGCGCCCCTCGGCGTCGATTATGTATGTTTCCGGCACTCCATAGACGCCCCAGTCTATCGCAACGCGGCCTGATCGGTCCGCGCCGATGCGGGTGAAGGGATCGCCGAGCTCTTCGAGGAAACCCAGCGTCTCCTCGGCATCGTCCTTGTAGTTGATACCGTAGATCGGAACGGTGCCCGCTTCGGCAAGATCGACGAGAAGCGGGTTCTCCGTGCGGCAGGGGACGCACCACGACGCCCAGACGTTGACGAGAGAAACCTGGTCTTGCAGGTTCGCCGAGCCTAGGCCGTCCTGCCGCCCTTCGATGGGCGGGAGCGCGAATTCCGGGATTGGTCTTCCGATCAGCGTCGAGGGCAACCGGTCGTCGTTGTTCCAGAGGCCCCAGTAGAAGACTACGCCCAGCAACCCAAACAGAAGAATAGGCAAAATCATGAGCGGCCGTCCGCTCCGGCGCCGCTTTTCTTGGTTATCCTTCGAACTCATAGCCTGCCATCAATGCTTGGAAGGAATAAGGTATCAGCAACCGCTGATATGAAGCAAACCGTCGCCGATCACAATGCCGAACGATGGGGGAGGCTTGGCCGCGGCTTCGCAGACCCGAGCCATACTTACTGTTTAGATTCGTAAGAAATCAGTGAAAGGTCGGTATCTGAAGAGGCCGTTGAATTCAGACCTCTGAACGGCCCCTTCGTCCGCTCTCCGGACATGCGCACCGAAAGCAGCGAAAAGCCGGTATTTGAGCAACTCAGCACGCTCAAATTCTCGCAGCATGATGGCAAAGCTGTCTTTGCCAGCGCTAGTAGTTCACCTGTTCGAAGTCGTAGTTGCCATCATAGTCACGCCAATCGACGAAGACAGATCGGTGATAGATACCCGGGCAATTCTGGCCCCAACGTTCAAGTCCCACATGGGCCTCAGGCAGGGCAGTTATAGAAGATCGCTGCCATGAGAAATCGCCTTGGGTTCCATAAGTGCCGAGGACTACAGTGGCGTAGCGTTCGCAGTCTCCTTCGCTTCCTGCTTCGTATTGCCGCGCGTAACGAACATCAAAGACACGGATGGATCGTACGAAATTGAACTCAGGTCCGCTGATATCGATGTCCGCCCGATCTTGAACGAGCCGGAGGGCCTGGTCGGCGGGAACGAATTTGTCTCTTGGCAAGGATTGGAGCGGTCGATGGCTGTCGGGCCGGTACAAGGCTTCAAAGATACGGCCAGCGTTGTTTGGTGGCCGATCGCCCTCATAGGAGGCGCCCATGGGACAGCGCCAGATTTGCAGCGGCGGTTCCACTGGCCAAGGCGTGATACGCCTGATGAATTCGGCGCGAGCTCGGGCGCAAGGACGGAAGCGGGCCAGCCGCCAGACAGACACAAGAGGATCGCGCAGTCGATCGGGTATGTCTGCGCTCGGGCGGACATTGGTAGCGAAAGACCAGTCACGGTGAAAGCGACTGCAACCGAGGGGAGGAGCTTCTTGATCAGATAGTGCATGCTGCGGAACCTCCGTGAGAGGAGTCCAGCATATATACGATAATATACTATCGCAATGTGAGCGATACCTGAACTGCGACTCATGTTGGGATCAGGGTAGGGGCGTCATCGCATTTCCTCCAACATCTTTTCGCGGAAGACCTCAGCTGGCGTTTTCCATCCAAGGCACTTGCGCGGCGTATTGTTGAGGCGATCACAGATCACCTTCATATCGTGATCTGTGCATTGCCGGATATCGCGTTTGCGGGGCAACCACCTTCGAAGGCGTCGGTTAGTGTTCTCGACTGTGCCTTTCTGCCAGGGGCTGGAGGGGTCGCAGAACCACGTCTGGGTTCCGATCTCGGCTTGCAGGTGGGGCCAACTGACAAACTCGGTTCCGCGGTCAAAAGTGTTGGACCGACGGGCGACGAGGGGGAGGTCTTTGATGGCGCTCATGATCTTGGCCATGACCGGCTTGGTGCGCTTGTTCGGGTTTTTCAGGATCACAGTGAAGCGGCTGACGCGCTCAACCAGTGAGGTAACGTTGGACTGGCCAAGCTTTTGTTTAAACAGCATCAAATCAGCTTCCCAATGACCGAACTGACGGCGATGAGCGACATCATCGGGTCGGAACAGAATGCTGACATCGCGGTGGAATTTGGGTTCTCTGCGCCTTCTGGTGCGACGTGGTCTGCGGGCGACACGGTGGGTCGGTAGATACCACCACAGGTCTTCGCGCTGACCTTCCTTGGAGTAGATGTAACGATAGATGGTTTCCTGACAGACCCTGAGAGGAGCGCGTTCGTGAATCATACGGTTACTGATCTGCTCTGGTGTCCAGCCGTTCTTGATACGCTCGATCACGCACTTGCGAAGCTCAGGATGTTTGATCAGTTTGCGCTCTCGAGCACGACGTTCCGCTTGCATCAGGTGAGCAGCGGCACCGTAATAGCCATCGCAACCCGGCATGCTTTCGTCCGAAAAATGGTTGCGCTTTAGCTCGCGAAATATCGTTGATCTGCAGCGCTTCAGAACGCGCGCCATCTCATCAACTGGGACCTTAGCGTGTCTCCAGCGTTCTATCTTGCGTCGTTCTGTGATACTCAGTTGGTCGTAAACGGCTCCCATACCGATTCCTCTCATTAGATAAACTACTGTTTTCTAACAAGAGTCGCGCTTGAGGGTAGCGCGCGCCAATGGTGTCTCAAGGGTCGTTGCGACAGTTTCCGCTATCTCAGTTTCCTCAACTCTTCCCTGAACGCTTCCGTCGGTGTGCGCCAACCAAGGCACTTTCTTGGCGTGCCGTTGAGGCGGTCACAAATCGCCTTCATATTGCGATTTGAGAGCGCCGCGAGCTGGGTGTCACGGGGAAGATATCGCCGTGCGCGTTTGTTGAGGTTCTCGACCGAGCCTTTTTGCCAGGGTGCTTGTGGGTCACAAAACCAGCTGTCAGTGCCGATGCCCGACTTGAGCTTTCTCCACTCCCGGAATTCGAAACCACGGTCAAAGGTGATCGATTTGCGGGCCGGCTGGGGTAGGGGTTCCATCACATCCATCAGCTTGCGCATGAAGTGGGTCGAACTGCGGTCGTTGTTGCGAAACAGGACGGCGAACCTGGTCTTGCGTTCGACGAGCGAAGCCACGTTCATCTTGCCATTGGCACGTTCAAAGATCATCAGATCGCCTTCCCAGTCACCGAACGCCTCGCGTGTCTTCACATGTTCAGGGCGCTCGTGAATGGACCGATCCAGCGGGAATACCTGGTCTCGGGGGCGTCTGGCATACCGGGACCGTCGTTTCTTGCGACGACTTGGAAGGTATCTGGCTAATTCTTCGGATTGTCCCTCAGCGCTGTAAACATGGGCGTAGATCGTCTCATGGCTGACGCGAATGGCATGTCCTTCGAATGTAAGCCGACCGGCAATCTGCTCGGGCGACCAGCCTTCTTTCAACTGAGTGATAACAGCCTTCCGAAGCTTAGGGAGACGGATCAATTTCCGCCGCCGCGCACGTCGAGCTTCTGCCTTCCGCTGTGCAATCACACAATAGTAGCCACTGAGATTTGGCATTTCGCCATCAATGTAAAAATTCCGCTTTATGTCGCGATAGACTGTTGAGCGGTGTCTCCCAAGCTCAGCGGCTATTTTGTTGATCGAGAATTTTGCTCTGAGCATGTCCTCGATGATGCGTCTTTCACGCAAATCCAGCTCTGTATGTGCCATGTCTGTTCTCCTTGCTTTTTCAGCAAGATACCGGAAGTGTCGCAACCCAGTTTAGAATGTGCCCAACACTAAGTATAAATACGCATAATGAAGTTTATGTTAA
>NZ_JABECQ010000017.1:0-14631 GCF_029285915.1 Sulfitobacter sp. M85 | reverse complement strand
CTTGCCGAATAGGTCGCCAGAGGACCGGCCTTCCATCAGTTGGTCTAATAGCTTTTTGTCGATGCTCATACGTGGGTCTCCTTATAGAGCAGTTACCACGCCAGAGCACAAAATTCAGGACAGTCCCCACCGCCATCACCCAAAGAGCAAGTCGACCACGTCATGGTCACGCTTCATAGCTGTTCGATACTTCGAATTCTTCGGCGTCGGCGGGGATGTCGTAGCCGCTGTCCGACGAACTCCAAGGTAAGCCTGCAAATCCGACATCAAGTAACGAATACCTCCGTCTCGAATGTATGCAATCTGGCCATCGCGACGACGACGCTGCAGCGTTTTCGTGCTCAGCCTCAGGTATTGGGCGGCTTCGGGTTCTGTCATGACTTCATTCATGGACAGGAGGTCAGACCGAAGCGAAAAAGTCAGAATTGGTTTGATTGTAACTGTGGGTTGTCAGCCTTCATACATGCATTCCCTCGAGAGGTAATCGGGGAATCCAACAAGGCGGAGGCTGCACCGCGTCAACTGGAAATCGATCGGGGCGGGCCCGAATCCGCTAAGATGGACATCGACCGGACGAAGTCGATCTTCCGCGCCAGAGGTTGGGCTCGGCGTTTCTTCGCGACATCTGAAGCAAAGGAAGGCGACATTATAGTCTTCTCTGGAACAGCACCTTATCGTATCAGCCTTCGCCTCGAACGGGGCAAACCGCCTTTCAAAACTCGATGATCACCGCAGTTCCATTCTCCGAAGCAGTCTTCTTAGGCACCGCGGGCTTCTTATCGGCAGCGCCAATCTAAACTGCTAAACCGCGTTCGACATACCTGTCGCGGAGGCCGTGGCAGCGGTCCATCCGAGAAAGGAAAACTTCGCCGTCACCCAATGTGTGCAACAAGGAAAGGTGATGCACCGCAGCCTTCATGATTTCCTAAATTGATGAAGACGAGATCCGGTTCCCATACTTCAGTTTGGACGAAAGCAGCCAGAAAGCCCGTAGGTTCATCCTACTCGTGGATCTCGCCACTTTGATTGAAAATAAATATGCCGCCGCGACGGCAAAGTTTCAGGATCAGTGGGCCGAACTTGATGCTGTCTAAGTGAACGGGAGGCCGCGGCGGACATCTACGTGCCCTTCCGCCATCGACGGCATTCTGAGCGGATCATCCTAAGAGTCTTGCAGGCCGCTCTTCGATCACGGCTGACAAGGCGGCTGTCCCACGCTCTAAACCTTTCGCCCAAAGCGCCCGCTTGCTCCCCTCCGAACGGGAAGCAGCTCAATTTGACTTTAGCAAGAAGTCAGGCAGCGGAGTCGCGCTCTGTTCAAGTTCGGCAGCTCTGGCTAAGACTTGGCCAACACCGCACAAGGCATACCAAACAGTCCTCTGCCAGTTCGTCAGTAACCTGGCAGAACTTCGGCAGTCGCGACCAGTCCTTTCCCTTCAGTAATACAGCCCATGGCATTGGCGACGCTCGCTGGAGCGTAAGAGTTCGCGCAGGCATCCTTGATGATCTCCAACTGGTTTTCGTTCAAGCTGCAATTGGACACGCAAAGTAGAAACGTCACGTCCTCTTCCCCTGTTTCCACCCACTCGATAAGGGCAAGCCCAATGTCGTCTGTGGTCAAGGCAATGGCCGCACAGCTAAGCACTACACCTTGGAGAGGCGAAAGAAGAAATCAGCCCGTCTCGAGGACCCGCAAAGCTCCACGCACTGCGTCACGGGCTCGAGCGGATGTGACAACGCTTGTTATGGGAAAGGTCGATCTTATCCTCCTGCTGCTCCTCTCGCTGAGAGCAGCAGGAGAACAAGCTGCCCTTATTAACACCAACCCGGAGGCCACTGGGTTTTGGCAATAACGGGCCCGAAAGGAGGAACGGCACGTCTTGGATCTGAGGCAATCCTGCCCAGGCATAACAGGGAGAACAATATGTTCGAAGTCCCCAAAGCCAGCCACTGCGCTGCACCGAAGACAATCACCAAGCGAGAAACACCGAAGGATGAGGCGGTGACCCAATCGACTTGCCTTTCGCTCTCGGTAAACGAAGCTGTCGTAGGAGCCCGCGATGTCGCGGACGCTTTCAGGCGAATTGATAATAGCGCCAACCTTCATAAGGAGTTGCACCAGCCGATCGGTGACATTTTGTGCGGAAAGTTGTCCGCCGACAGCTTCTCCGGGCAGAAGATCGATTGTTTAAAAGCGTTCGTTGAAACTCTGGAGGCAGATATAGCCGCTGAGACGCAGACATCGATCCACTTCGACGAATGCTGCATGTCAGGTGCTTGGGAGGAGACCCACGTTAGCAATCGTGGTGACGCAATTTACCGGCTCCAATGCGCTTTGGCTAAATTGGCAAACAGCATTTCGGACGTCATAAACCTTAGAAAGGCTGAAATATTGCGCGGCGAATTACTTAAGTAACTGGTTCGGCCGGGGTTCTCCTGGCCGAACCACTTTGCAGCAAGAGGTCTGGCAAGTAGCACACCGCTGAGAGACCGAGCGGTTTCTCCAAGGGGAAATGCGCTTCATAATCCGCGTTTTCCAGTTGTATGATGGGACAAGCGTGTTCAAGACGAACATTCACCCTACCCTACCACCCGGTCAAACCATTCAGGACTATAGATTCGCATCGCCAACACTTTTGCGATCATGTTGGCGATGTGACCATGGCGTCTTATGGTGCGCACGAAAACGAAGTTGGCAAACAGCCATGCACGATGTCAAAAACAATATCGGATGAACTGTTTACTCCCGGCATTACCCACATCGAGATCCGATGTTGGGATTGCGGACATACGGTGACCCGCAGGCCCAGCGAGCTGCCTGAGGGCATTACCCAGCACGAATTCGAGCGCCGGTCTGCTGCAAGTGCGGCACAGGCTGGCCGCAGGTGGCGCGGTTTCCTCGAAAGAAATCGACATCGATGTGATAAGCATACCTGAGGGAGACAACATGAAACCAAAGGTGCCCAGATTCTCATTCCAAGAACGCGCAGCGGAGAAAGCCGCCGCGCGCGAACGCGATGAAGAACTACTTCGCTCTGGTCAGGTTTCACACGCTGATATGGCGCGCGCTAACGGCGGTTTCGTCCGAGGGGCGCGTTACAAAGGCCCAGCAAAGCGCATTCAGGCACTCGCTGCGTCCCAGCCGTCAGATGACGACAGCGCCTGACCTGTGACATGACGATGAAGAGGAAGAGGAAGAGGAAGAGGATGAGGATGAGGAAGAGGATGCCGAGCTTAATACGCTCTGTCATGCCCGGCAGTGCGAAATGCCGTTCGAGGTCGATATCCATAATATCTGAAGGATCACCGGATCTTCAGCTTTCCTTCGTGTCAGAGATGGGACTGCCCCATGATAAGGTGCGGCAGGTCGCGGAGCACTTTCAGACGCTTTGCCCGTTCCCGTTGGCACTCGCTAAGTAGGAGCGGGTCTTCGTCACAAGCAAAAGGACCCCCTGTAAAACGCGTGGTTCGGTATGAACTGCGACAGAACTGTGCTATGCTCTATAGTGTTCAGTGTGAACCTGGGCGACGGCTCAAAGGAGGGGCAATGGCTATTTTTGACATCATCGTGTCGATCGCGTCGGTTGTTCTGGCTGGCGTGGCCATCGCCTATATGGCCTACTTGGCTCGGGTGAGCGGCCGAGATCGTCCGCACGATCCTGAGCGCTTGCGTCGATTTATCGCGAACGCGCCATACAACCTCGACGGTGAAAGACATAGCCAGAAAAGATGATCGGCTTTCTTGCAACTAAACTCTCCTCGGACGTCATCGTGACTGCAGAGATATCTTCTGCTTTCGGTAGCTAATCCAAGCAAGAAAATTTCAGACTGAATAATGAACAGCCTCTTCTTGGCATTCGAGCGCCGCAAAGATCATTCGAGCCGAGTGGGGTTTGAAATAGGAACTTTACATGTTCCTTTTGCGGTAGTGGCCTTCAACTCAATAGGCGTCGCAAGGAAACAAAAAGGCCTTGTGGCGGCTGGATGACGTAAAATGAGACACGTTGGAAACAATCCATCAATAACCTTATCAGTTAGTCAAATTTCATTAAATAGAAGCTAAGACATGTCCTCGTTGCCGCCTCGGACGCCACTTCAATCGATATCAGCTGTGAGCCTGACTGACCGTCTTGTGCGTGAGTAGCTTCACACTCGCGGTCTGGGCGCCCCTGTAGCGGGCGGCCTTAAACTGACCTTCACCAATCAGACCCTATACTGCACTGCGGCACACCAAACTGGACCTCGCTCGCATCTCTTTTATGAAAAGTGACACCAACCGTAGGATCTTCCGTAACGCTTTGAAGATCGGAACATGGTCCAATGAAACGTGTGGCCGCGCTGTTCGGAATCTTAAGATGCTTATGCGCCAGGTTCTTCGCCGGCGTTTTTTGCACCGTCTTTATGGCCAAATAACGCGGCACCATCATGGGCATTATCTGAGGTTTCAAACTCAAGGCTCGAGTGGGTAATGCCGAAGTCATCTTCGAGCTTTGTCTTGAGCGCCTGCTTTACAGCTTCAAGGTCCGTCCAATCTCGCCCCATCAACACTACATGACAATCAAGCGCCACCTCATGCTCCTGCATCTGCCAGAGATGGACGTGATGCACATCCCGGACCCCATCGACATCAGTCATCGCGTCGACCACTGCGCCTGCATCCATGTCAGGCGGGCTACCCAGCATCAGCATACGGATCGGACCGCCGATTTCAGTGAGTGCCAGATAAAGGATATAAAGCGCGATACCGATGGTGATCGCGGGATCAACCCAACGCAGGTCGTAAAGGATGATGAGCGTGCCGCCGATAATCACCGCGACCGAGGCCAGAGCGTCTGACAGGTTATGCAAGAACAATGCCCTGATGTTCACGCTACCCCTTTGCATCGAATAGGTCAGCAGCGCCGTCATCGTATCAACCACCAGCGCGACCCCGCCCAGAATGACCACCGTCCAGCCCGCCACTTGCGGCGGATCAATCATGCGCATCCCGCCCTCGTAGATCAGATAGACCCCGACAAGAATAAGCGTGGTGTAGTTGATCAGCGCGGCAACGATTTCGATCCGGCCATAGCCAAAGGTCATCCGCGCATCTGCCGGACGCCGTGCGATTTTGCGAGCCACAAAGGCGATCACCAAGGAGGCCATGTCTGAAAAATTGTGAAGCGCGTCCGCGATAAGGGCGAGCGACCCCGCAAAGACACCGCCCACGATCTGCGCCACAGTCAGAAGGGCATTCGCCCAGATGGCCAGTGATACTCTGCGGTCCCCGCTTTCGGGGTCAATATGGGCGTGATCATGTGCCATGCGCGCTTCCTGCTTGTTTGGTCCAAGTCCGCTGCGATTTAGGCAGCCTCGTAGCTTGTGAACACCTCGCTGTTGCCATCGCGAGCAATCAGATAGACATCATAGGCGTCGCGCTCACTCTCCGGCCCCATCCCCGGCGAACCATAGGGCATCCCCGGCACGGCAAGGCCGATGGCATCCGGGCGCTCGGCAAGCAATTTACGGATGTCGGCGGGCGGGACGTGCCCTTCGATCATATAGCCGTCAATCTTTCCGGTGTGACAAGAGGCCATGTCCTGCGGGATGCCGTTGTCTTGCTTGTATTTGATCAAGAGCGTTCCCAAGCTGCGCTCGGTCGTCACGGCAAAACCCTCGTTCTCCAGAATCTCGATCCACGCCGAACAGCAGCCGCAGTTGGGGTCTTTCATCACGTGGATGGCGGGCTTGTCTTCGGCCCATGCCGCAAATGGTGCGGCGGCGGCAAAGCTTGCGGAACAGGCCAGCAGGCTGCGTCGTGTGAGGGTCATGTAAAATCCTTCCAAAGGTTCAGACTGTCGTTTCGTTGGTTGCATGGGTTGTAGGGCGGCAACCGGGCTCGGCCAACCGCTCGGCGGTAGTTGACCGGAAAAACAGCAGCCGCAGGGCGTTGAGCGTTACCAGAACAGTCGCGCCAGTATCCGCCAGGATCGCAATCCAGAGGCCGGTGATGCCAAGCACCGTGGTGACAAGGAACACGGCTTTCAGCCCAAGCGCGATGGCGATGTTCTGCCGGATATTGCCCATCGCGGCGCGGGCGAGACGGATCTGGCCGGGCACATCTGTCACCCGGTCACGCAAGATCGCGGCATCGGCAGTCTCGAGCGCCACATCGGTGCCGGAGCCCATTGCGACGCCCACGTGCGCTGCGGCCAATGCAGGGGCATCATTGATGCCGTCACCGATCATCATGACCTTCGCCTCAGCCGTGAGGTTTTGAATGGCCGCAACCTTATCCTCCGGCATCAATTCAGCGCGGTGGTCGATGCCCAGCCCCTCTGCAATGGCCGCAGCGGTGCGCCGGTTGTCCCCGGTGAGCATCACCGATGAAATACCCAAAGCGTTCAATTGCGCCACTGCTTCTGCCGCATCGGCGCGGGGTTCATCGCGAAGAGCAACGAGGCCTTGGGCCTCGTTATCGCGCAAGACAATCACCACGGTCTTGCCCTGCGCTTCGAGCGTCTCGACCCGGGCGCGCAAAGTCTCTGACAGCGCCCCGCGTTCTGCCGCCAAACGCGGCGAGCCGACGCAGATGGTTGCCCCCGCGATCACCGCCTCGGCCCCTTTGCCGGGCAAGGCGCGGGACTGTGTCGCTGCGGCGGGGTCGATGTCGCGTGCCTCAGCCGCACCGCAAATCGCTTGGCCGAGCGGGTGGCTCGCACCGTTCTCAACTCCAGCGGCGAGGGCCAGAAGATCGGCTTCATTTCCCACAAGCACCTGAACATCAGTTACGCGGGGCTTGCCGTGGGTCAGCGTTCCAGTCTTGTCAAAAACCACATGGGTGACCCGCGCCGCCGCTTCGATCACTGCGCCGCCCTTCATCAGCAACCCGTTGCGCGCCCCGGTGGACAGGGCCGAGGTGATCGACGCAGGCACCGAGATCACCAGCGCGCAGGGGCAGCCGATCAGCAACAGAGCCAGCGCCCGATAGATCCATTCGCCCCAGGCGCCACCAAAGACAAGCGGCGGCACCACGGCCACTAAAGCGGCCATACCGACCACGGCAGGCATGTAGACGCGGCTGAACCGATCGATGAAGCGCTCGGTCGGCGCGCGGGCGCTCTCGGCCTCTTCCACCAGCCGCACAATACGCGCGATGGTGTTGTCCGCCGCAACCTTTGCGACTCGGATGCGCAGCAACGCTTCTGTGTTGATCGATCCGGCAAAGACATCCGCACCCGGCTCCTTAAGGCGCGGCACGCTTTCGCCGGTAACGGGGCTTTCGTCTACGCCCGAAGTTCCGCTGACCACCTCGCCGTCACAGGGCACCCGGTCCCCGGGGCGCACCTGCACAATCTGGCCGACGCTGAGCGCCTCTGCCGCCACCTCCCGCGTCTTGTTGCCCACCTCAAGCCGCGCCGTTTTCGGCACCAGCTTGGTCAGCGCACGGATGCTGTTGCGGGCCTTCCCGGCAGAGACACCTTCCAACAATTCGCCCACGGCAAAGAGAAAGACCACCAGCGCGGCTTCTTCCGGCTCTCCGATCACAAGCGCGCCACTGGCGGCGATGGTCATGAGCATTTCGATTGTAAAGGGCATGCCCACCCGCGCCATGGCAAAGGCCCGGCGCGCGACGGGAATAAGCCCGATCAACGTGGCGATGACAAAGCCCCAATGCGAAACCTCAGCAGGCAGGACAAGCCGCGAGGCCCATGCCATTGCGAGCAGAGCGCCGCTGCCGAGGACCAAGCGGCCTTTCGCGGTTTGATACCAAGCGGGGTCTGGCATCTCTTCGGGCGCATGCGCTTGAGGTGATGCCGCTGTCCCACCGATCACTGCATCGTCCGGCAGGATGAAACCGCCCTTCGGCCTCTCTGCCTGTGCCCCCTTTGGAGAGATGCCAAAACCGATGCCGCGCACGGCCTTCTCGATCCGCTCGGGCGAGGTCTCATTCTTATCCAGCGTCAGGCACAGCCGTTCTGACATCAGCGCGACATCGACATCCGCGACCCCGGGCAAGCGCTCCACCGCGCCGCGCACCTTGGCCGCGCAGGCGCCGCAGTCCATCCCCGTGACGCGCCATTCCCGTTGTGCTGTGCTCCCGTCCGTCATGTCTGCTTCCAATCCGATTCACCGTCAGACACAGAGATACGACCTACAGCAACTGTAGCTTCAAATGGTTTGTTTAACTTTTCTTCTCCCGATCATCCTTCTTTGCAATAGGCTGCGAGAATGGCCGCGTGGCGGAACGTGATACAACGATTTGCAGAAATCTCAGCGTTGAGTGTCATCCAGTTCACGAACTGCCGGCTTGTGCGACACCCTTCAAAAAACCTACAGAGACTGTAGAATGAAAGGGGTCAGATATGCTCGCGATCGGCACACTCGCAAAACGGACCGGCACCAAAGTGCAGACGATCCGGTATTACGAACAGATCGGTCTGATGCCCGAGCCCGGCCGGACCGAAGGCGGCCAGCGGCGTTACGGCGATGCTGAGTTGGACCGCCTCTCCTTCATCCGCCATTCCCGCCAGCTCGGCTTTTCGCTCGAGGCGATCCGAGAGTTGTTGGACCTCTCAGACACGCCAGACCGGTCCTGTGCGCAGGTCGATGCCATCGCCCAAAGGCAACTTCGCGACGTCGAGGCGCGGCTGGTGCGGCTCGAGGCCCTCCGCGTTGAATTGCTACGCATGATCGGTGCCTGCAATGCGGATCGGGTGGCTGATTGTCGCATTCTTGAGGTGCTGCGCGACCATGAGGAATGTCTTGCCGATCACGGGCCCACCGCCTGATGCCCGCTGCCCCCCCTCTATCCGCTTGCGGCATTGGCTGAGATCGTCGGGTGTTTCGCGGTCTGGGCGTGGTGGCGCGGCGCATCGCCGCTTTGGCTGGTGTCGGGGCTGCTGAGCTTGGCGCTGTTTGCGGGGCTGTTGGCCTTGGTAGAAGCTGGATTCGCCGGGCGCGCTTTTGCGGCCTATGGCGGTATCTATATCGCGGCTTCGCTGGTGTGGATGTGGGCTGTAGAAGGGCAGCGGCCTGATCTTTGGGATGCTGCCGGGGCGGGCCTCTGTATTCTTGGCGCAACGGTGATTATTCTCGCGCCCCGCGCCGGATAGGCTGCCGACCCTTCTGAAAGGACCGGCAGCCATAAGGTTTAGCTGGCGTCTTTGAATTCGTCGTATTCGCCAAGCACCTGAACGGTCACCGTCACCTCGATCTTGTCACGGTTGCGCCAGAACCAGCCGTGCTGACCTGCGAAACCGGCGGTGATTTCGCCTTCTTCCCTGATTTTGGCGGCAGACTTATGCACCATCACCTCGCGGGTCTCGCTAATTCATTGTTCCTTTTCCTCTCATGCCGTGCGGGGCGTGCAAGCTTCGTTGCTGGTGAGTAGCCATCTGCACCAAACCGTCTTCATCAGTGAGGCAACTCATCGCGTTCGCCAGAAATGCAGCTGCGTGCTCAATGATTGAAGCATCCCTAATAGTCTCGAGCTGCTCATCATTCAGATGCCAGACGTCAAGCGACTGAGGGCGCTCCCCCTCCCCTTGCAATCAAATCTACCTCGATATCTTTCTGTGGCGAATAATTCTCGTTAGTCATAGCAGTTTCCTTTCTTGTAGCCAGAACATTGGGTCGAAGTGGGTTTCGAAAAATCATTTGTCTGATTGCCCGGTAGCTTGCCAGCGCAGATGTTACCCGCGCGGCCCGGGAGCCGCATTCTCAGGCAGCAGCAGTTCGACCGACCAATTGGTTGCCGCATCAAGCGGAGGCCGCCTACAGTCTCTCAGACGAAGCTTCCCGCCCAAAGGCTTGGCAAACTGTTTGAAACGTCGGATCAAGTGCGCCGATGACTTTTTTTCTCCAAGTTCTCCCTTGAGCGCATCGATCGTGTCGAACACTCCGGGAGCGTTTTCGACGATCTCTCCCTGTTTGAACCGAGCAAATCCGTTCTCGACCAGAGAGATAGAAATTGCGGCGTCTATCCGGTCCCCTTTCAGCTCATTCCACGAGATCAACTCGTCCACAGGAAGACCAGGGATCGGAATATTGGAGACCAGAATGACACGCTTACGGTAGGGAGCATGGGCCAGTCGAAGACGCTCGACCAATTGGCGCGTGGCGAGTTCGCGTGACTGTAATTGCACCCGGCGGATTCTGTGGTCTGGATGGCAGGGCACTTTCACCGCCATGCCGCTACCGTCTGCCATTTCGTAGGGCAGTTCAACCAAGGGCAGCCGATGCCCTCCCTTCATATCCATCGGCACGAAGTTCAGCGGTTCCCCATGTGTATCTCCCCACAGTGCGCGTCCCTGATCCTCCAGCGTCGAGACAGGCAACTCTTGACGACCAAGAACGATCACTGCGGAGTAGTCCTTGTAGCGGTTCGATCCCAACGACCTACCTCCGAGCCAGAGCCATCGTGCCCCATGTAGCTTTGTGCCAAGCATGATCTGGTTGATCTCGGTCTCACTTTTCGAACTGAAATCATGGCCCGCGTCCTCGAAGAACTTCTGCACAACCGTTTTGGTTGCACCTACAAGCACGCCTGAGTTCTTCGTCAGCCGATCACGCAGCACCTCTCGCGCGATTACCCTTCTGCACCCTTCGCGATGGCTTTTACTGCCCAGTAATGCGGAGATGGACATCTGGTGATCGTGGACTTGCACGACATGGGCCTGAGGCCGCAGGGTCAGTTCATGCTCTGCTCGAATATCACAGCCGAGAGCGGCCAAGATCTCGGTATCCGCATCGGCATCGAGAACCAGCATAGGTTCCTTGTGCCGCAGTGGCTGCTTGCGCATCACGCGCAGCACCTCCTTTTCACCGTAAGTAAATAGACGAAGCCGCTCGCACTCGGTCAGGCCCAAACGCTTTGCCTCGGCCAAAACTTTCCAGACCGCTGCAAAGCTCGAAACCTTCCGATGCGCCCGAGCGGCCTTCTCCAGTTTTCTCTTCTGCTTCTGGAGGCTTTGGTCCGGGCGAATATCTGATGCGGGTGCCTGGTCCTTGCGCTCAAGCTCAGCGAAGGCCTCAAAATCGCTTGCAGAATAAGGCAATGCCAACGGGCTTTCCCCAGCACAAAGCTTCCCGACGACTTGTGCTGCCGCCTTCAAGAGTTGAGCATGATCTGCGGCGGCTGATGTCGGAAAATAGGTCCGGGGGGCCTTGAAGGTGACGGGATCGATGTCCCGGATCCAAAGAAAATTCTTCCAGAAGGTTTCGTCCAGAACCCTAAGTGCCGGATCTACACCTGGTTGCTTCGGCAGGCCGAAGTATGCGGTCGCGAGGAAGTGGCAGGCCGCATCCACTCTGAATTGGCCAAGATAGGCGCATTCCTCGAAATGGGGGCATTGTGCAACTGTGCCATTTTCCGCCTTCGTTTCGCAGAAATGCTCCATTGCAGAGAGCCCAATCCGACTTGCCTGTTCGACCAGCTCAGCCTTGGCGCACATTGGACCATCTCCGTCAGGCCGTGGTGCAGACCTGCCGCGAATGGTGTGGGCAGGCAGCCCAAGGCCCTCCGCTTCGCGTGTCGCCTCCGCTGCCAGGGCAAGCGTCGGCACATGGAAGGCAACGTTCCCAAGTTGTCCGTCAGCCGCGCGTTCGGCCATGAGCTCTCGCTCAAGTGTGCTCTTTCCGGCTCCAGGGCTTGCCCGGATTACAGCACTTGGCACACCTTCGCTTTCGGACGCCTCCCGCAAGGTGCGGTTGGCCATTGTCAATGCCGACCTCAACATTGGGCGCGCCTCAGATGCCGGGGTGAAAATGGTCGGGCGGCATGCGTGCGCCACTCGGTAGGCGCCGGAATTGCAGAACCGACCTGAGCTATCACGGGTCGGCAGATTTCGATTTGTCAAAGTCATCACTCTTATCCTGTTGGTTCAGGAGGGAGGTGAGACCGGTTCGGAAGATCGAGAAGAAATTGGTTGGTTTCGGATAAAAGGTGTCATCCCGGTATTAGATACCTCTTACCGGTTTGACACTTTTTCCTTTTCAGAGGCTCGGCGGAGAGTCCCGATCCGCGGTCCGTTTTGCACGATGGGAGGTCGAACTTTATTGCTCCGGAAATTTCCGAGAAAGCCGTGCGGAACCTAATTCCTCCGTAATCCAAAGGAGGAATTAAATGAAAAAACCTGTCTATTACACTGCCAACGAGGTTGCCGAGATCTTCAATCGGGACCCGCATACCATCAGAGATTGGATCAATCACGGCTGCCCGACACCAGAAGGTCTTGTGAGGCTTCAAGCCGCGAAGCTCGGCAAATCGTGGACGATCAAGGACGAGTGGCTGGCGATCTTCGAGCTTCGAGTCCGGCCTGACCCTGTGAGGCCGGACCTCGAACTCGAAATCCCCCGCGAACCTGAAAGGGAAACTCCATGACACTCGATCAAATATTGCGCAGTTACCTGGAAACCAGCGGTGAAAGCATGCGCGCGCTTTCTCTCCGTGCAGGGCTGAACCCGAAAGCCGTAAGCGACATCCTGAACATTCCCGGCCTTCGACCGCGTCATTCCACACTTTCGGCGCTGTCTACAGCAACCGGCTCGGATTTGTTTGGGGCGCAAGTGATTACCTGTGTTACCTATGCCGACCTGATCGAAAAGGCTCACCGCCAAGGAGAAAGCGGTCTGGTTTCAAGACTACGTTGGTTGTGCCGCCATGCTGGGTGGGCCCCCGAACTGAAACAAGTTTGCAAGCAGGATGTAATTGACTTTTTCGACAGTAATGAGCCTGCACGGTTCAACCTGAGCAAAGGAAGCTATGCAACCTACCGCTCGGCGTTGGTAAACGCCGCTGGGCGCGACCAGCCGCGGGAGCGCAAACGCTCTATCAATGATATAGCCGGCCACTATCAGAGAGCTTATAAAGCCATTCAAGATAGTGACCTCCCATGCTCGGCAAAATACGCCTGCGGCCCGTTTCTCGTCTTTCTGCACGAGGAGGGAATTGCTCCGGACGAGATTACCACAGCGACCCTTGCAGCTTTCTACAACTATCGCGTCGAAACATCTTCAAAGAGCGCTGCACGTTGCGAAAAGCAGGTTCGCGAAATCTCAACACTGCTGAGCCACCTCGCGTCTGAACCAAAGTTGGCGCACCTCGACTTTGCGACGGCTTGCCATCCCTTTTACGACGCACGGGACAAATTCGGTGTCGATGACGCGATACTTGCGCCGCTACTGGAAGAATTCGACACCAGAGTGGCTCCCTGGGCACAGGGGAAGGTCTCACGTGATGGACTATCCCGGGCCGCGTTCATAGCGCGAATGGATCAACAAGAGGCTACCGGCGAAATCAGCGACAAGAAGGCCAAGTTGCGCGCCAAACGGCAGGAGAAAGCCGAAAGGCCCGGTCAGTCCACTAAACAGGATGGCCCAAGCCGGTTGGAGTTGTTGCGCCAAGCGGGTTTCCTGGTCGGCAAACACACTTGGAAAGCCGAAACCTTAAAGACACGGCGCGGATACATTAAGTCGCTGGCTAAAGCGGTTGCTTCGTCGGCTGACGTCGTGCCCGAGACCATCGAAGAACTCACCGATCCGGAATTCCTCGACGTAGCGGCGGAGACCCTTAGCGAAGTCAACCAAGGCGATTTTCCGAGTGCTTACGTCACAAGCGTTCTCAAGACGGCGCGCAAGATCGCCCGGGACTATCTGAACCGGTCGCCGGAAGAGCTCCGTGAACTCGATGATACGATCGCGCTGCATAAGGTGAACTATCAGGGCATCGCACCGCGGAACATGTCCAAGCTCAGGCTGTTTAATGGCACCCGCATTCAGCAGACCATCGACCTGAGTGCGATGCTGCTTGCGGACATAGACGCATCGATCAAGGCGAAGCGTAAAGCCTGCCAGAAAAAGAACGGAGTGCTCCCACCGCCGGCCGAGGTGCTCGACCCTGACCTCGGTCGAGATATCATGGCCACCTTGGCCCACGATATCTTGCTGGCAAGAGCCCCTCGCAGTGCCAATGTTCTGCGTGCGCGTCTCGATTGGATCACATGGTCTGATGGCCGCGCCCGTATCGTAGTGCCCGCTTCGGAAGTGAAAATGCGGAGTGCAGGTGATGCTGATTTGACAGTTCAGCTGGGCACGACGGCGAGCAAGCTCCTGAAAACGTATTTAGAGATCGTGCGCCCAACGATGCTGGCACCATTGCAGAAGAAAAACCCATATCTCTTTCCCGGACAGGGAAAGACGAACGCTGGTAGCTACTACTCAGGCCTTCTGCATCGGGTGACAAAGCGTTTGCACCAAAAAGTCGGCGTTCGCATCAATCCGCATCTCTATCGCCACCTGATCGGCTGGATCTGGCTGAAAGACAGCCTCGATAACTTGCCGAAGGTGCAACGCCTGCTTGGGCACAAGAAATTGCAGACGACCATCGATCACTATGCCGAGCTCGACGAGAACCTCGTTTTTGACGAATGGCTCGCGCGACTGGACAGACGCCCCCGCTGCTTGAGGCCGCGAGGCACTCAAAGGAAAGCTTCAAAACATGAATGAACATCTCGCCCTATTGGTGTTGATTGTCACTGAGAGCTGACCCGGTATTTTCACCGAGATTTGACCCACCCTCAGTTATGCGTCGTGGTTTATGACGCGGTCAATGTTTTGGCTCCTTTCGTGTTTTCTTTGCAGCCTCAGCGC
>NZ_JABECQ010000016.1:0-15650 GCF_029285915.1 Sulfitobacter sp. M85 | reverse complement strand
TCAAAAATCCCATGTCGATCACTCCAAATCCCCCCAACCAAAACCGTCGGGGCAGTGTGTTCACATGGGTCAATTCTCAGTGACAATTTATGGGGCTACCGGGTCAGCTCTCAGTGACAATCAACAGATCTCTTCCTATTTTTTTGGGGTTGTGCCTGTCTTTGTTTTAATGGGCTTTGTTGTCAGCGAAAGTGGCATGGGGCGAGACGCCTTTGATGTTGCCAACGCTGCCTTCCGACGGATCCGCGGCGGCCTTGGTATCGGCACCATCGTAGCTAACACTATATTTGCCGCAATCACCGGCATTTCCATTGCTTCCGCAGCGGTCTTCACGAAAATTGCCGTCCCAGAGCTTCGACGCCACGGATACACGTCACGGTTTTCGGTGGGGCTGGTGGCTGGCTCTTCTGTGCTGGGCATGTTGATCCCGCCGAGCTTGTTGTTGATCCTATATGGCTTGCTCACTGAACAAAGCATCGGCGATCTCTTTTTGGCCGGTCTTGGCCCGGGGTTGCTGCTAGCACTTATTTTCGTCGCAGGGACGGTTGGTATGGCAATCCTTGCTCCGCGCTTCGTGGGCACCAACCTTAGCCAAAGCGAAGAAGCGCTCAGCAGGGCCGAAATCCTGGCCAAAGGACTGCCAATCACGGCTTTGATCGCTCTGGTTCTGGGGGGGATCTATGCAGGTTTTTTTACCCCCGTAGAGGCCGGTGCCATCGGGACTGCCGGCGCGTTGCTGATTGGTTTTGTAAAACGCACCCTAAATCTTCGCAGCCTATGGCGGATACTTGTTGAGACCGGGTTGGTCACGGCCTCCGTCTGCTTCTTGATCATTGCAGCGCAGATGTATTCGCGGATGCTTTCTTTTTCTGGACTGCCTTCGAGCTTTGGCACGTTGGTCGCACAAGCCGACTTAGGTTTCTTGGCGCTAATCATGCTCTATTGCCTTGTAGTAGTCCTGTTCGGAATGATCCTCGATTCATCTTCGATAATGCTGATCCTCGTGCCATTGATGCTGCCGATCCTACAACCGATGGGCGTCGATCTGATTTGGTTTGGTATCGTAACTGTTATTGCCATTGAGATCGGCCTTCTTACCCCGCCGTTCGGCATATCTGTTTATGTGATCAAATCGACGCTCAACGATCCCTCGATCAAACTTGCGGACATTTTCATCGGCGCTGCCCCATTTGCGATAATGATGCTGGTTTGTCTGGCGGTTGTTATCGCCTTTCCCGCCCTCACCACCTTTCTGCTGTAAGGAGCTCTCATGCCTAGACGTTTTGTCGATCTTTCCGTTGCCTTAGAAGCGGATATCCAGTCCGACCCTGACATTATGCTTCCGCAGATTGAATATCTGAATCACGAACAGACAGCCGGTCAAATCGCTGGCTTCTTTGAGGGTCTCCAACATGAAGAGTTGCCGGGTGGGGAAGGTTGGGCAGTGGAGCGCCTAAATATCGCGACACATAACGGCACTCACCTTGATGCGCCTTACCACCACCACTCCACTATGAATAACGGTGAGCGGGCGATTACCATTGACGAGGTGCCTCTTGAATGGTGCTTCGGCGCCGGGGTGAAACTAGATTTCCGCCATTTTGAGGACGGCTACATCGTTCAGCCCGAAGACGTTGACGCGGAACTGGCGCGAATTGGGCATGCCATACAGCCGCTCGATATCGTGCTGGTAAATACCTCTGCAGGAGCACGCTATGGCCATCCAGACTACCTAGGGCGTGGCTGCGGGATGGGACGCGAGGCAACCTTGCATCTGCTTCGGCAAGGGGTGCGGCTGACCGGCACCGACGCTTGGAGCTGGGATGCTCCTTTCTCAATCACTGCCGAACGCTATGCGAAAGATGGAGACCCTTCGATTATTTGGGAGGGTCATCGAGCCAGCATGGAGATCGGTTATTGTCATATCGAGAAGTTGGCCAATCTGGACCAACTCCCCGGGCACGGTTTTCTCGTGTCCTGTTTTCCATTCAAAATCAAAGCTGCTTCTGCTGGGTTCACCCGCGCCGTGGCGATATTCGAGGAGTAAATTATGCCCAAGACAATTATTACCTGTGCGATCACAGGCGCTGTGCATACGCCTACTATGTCAGATGCACTTCCGGTCAATGCTGAGATGATCGCTGAACAGGCGATTGCAGCGGCCAAAGCTGGGGCTGCTATTTTGCACTTGCACGCGCGCCATCCTGAGACCGGCGCACCTACGGTGGATCCCGAACATTTCGCCGAATTCCTGCCTGCGATACGTGCCGAAACTGATGCGGTAATTAACATCTCTACGGGTGGGAACCCGGTGATGACTGTTGAAGAGCGTATCCCTGCCGCGCGCCGTTACAGTCCCGAAATGTGCAGTCTCAACATGGGGTCCATGAATTTTGCACTGCATCCGATGGCAGATCGATATGAGACTTGGAAGAACGATTGGGAAAAGGATTACCTGAAGGGATCGGAGAATAACATCTTCCGCAATACTTTCACCGACATCCGGATGGTGGCGGAGGCTCTTGGAGGCCCGGAGCACCGGGTCAAGTTCGAGCATGAATGTTATGACGTCGGACACCTTTACAATCTTAAGTTTTGCCTTGATCGCGGCATGTTTACCGCGCCGATTTTCCTGCAATTCGTCATGGGAATCCTCGGTGGCATCGCAGCAGACATTGAGAACCTAGTTTTCATGAAGCGCACGGCTGATAAACTTTTTGGCGACGCATACCAGTGGTCAGTTATCGGCGCAGGGGGTCAGCAGATGCGAATGGCTGCTGTCGGTGCGCAAATGGGAGGGCACGTGAGAGTAGGGCTAGAAGATTCGCTATATATCTCGCGAGGAAAGCTTGCGACGTCGAACGCTCAACAGGTTGAGAAGGTGCGCGGCATTCTTGAAATGCAAGGTAACCAAATCGCAAGTCCCGACGAGGCACGCGCGATCCTTGGTCTCAAAGGGTCCAGCGAGGTGAAATTCTGATGAGCGTCAACCAACCCAAAGACCCTACGACCGTGACCTTCACTTGCGAAGGGCGTGCAGTAGGCAAGATGCGCAATGAGCTTGATGTAGCAATGACTGCGCCGATGGTTGAGCGCTTTAGCATTGCTACTGACGAGGGACCGTTCCATGGGGGAGATGCGAGCGCGCCGCCTCCCTTAGCCCATTTCATTGCCGGGCTAACGGGATGCATTATGACCCAAATCAGGGCTTTTGCGAAGCGTATGGACGTGAAAATCGATGATCTTTCGGTAAACGCAAAGGCCAATTGGCAATGGACGCCCAAGGGCCGCATTTATGAGACTGCACCTAAGTCTTTCCATCTTGACGTCCTGCTAGAAGGCTCGTTACCTTTGAAAGATCAAATCGCGTTGATCCAAGCAGCTAGGAAGCGTTGCTTCGTCGAGCAAACGTTGGGCCAGGCCAACTCTATCTCTCATCGTATCAGAACTGATACGGGGTTAATGGCCGTCGATTGATATACGTTCTTTCGCGCCGAAATATTGACCGGGGGTCGTGCCGCTTTCGCCAACCGTATCGGGACGACCCCAGTCAATGTAAGTTCTTCAGTATCTTACAGTCGATGGAGCTGGAGCAGGCTGACGACCCGCTTACGTAAACTCCGCTACGTTGCATCGATGATGACCATGGTCGGGTAGATCATGTTTCAGTAAGAATGTATGCGCTGATGATAGGGTTAAAGCCGGTAACTAGGTAGCCTTTGTTAAAACCAGCTGTCATCTCATCGCGCACTCTTTGCCTTTCGGAAATTGCCAGATCAATGTCATTTAACAGAAGGTCTTCGAGGTTCCGTGGGATTTTAATCTGAATACAACCTGTCGGGCCCTCATCCTCGCCGCCAACCCCTTCGGCAAGGCGTTGTACCCGGGTTTCCTCCAGTGACCATTCTGCCACGATCCGGTCCGAGGCCACACCCGCATTAATGCCTTCCATCTTGCCGTAGTAATCTGGCAAGTAGACATTGGCCCTAGCACCGAGCCGCGCGATGTTGAGGCTCGCGTTGATGCGGCGCAGGGGGTCAAAGGTCCAACGGACGCAAGTAATCCCGCGCGCCAGACACCAATCGCGTTGATACCATTTCAGCCGCGCGCCCAGCCCCAGCCCCCGGCTGTCGGGGTGTACGGCGAGGCGGTGGGAATGCTGCACCTGCGGATCCTTGGTGGGAAATCCAAAGAGGAACCCGAGCATTCGCTCTTTGACAAAGGCACCGGCGACCAATCCGCCTTCGTGCTGGATCGCAAGCATCAGGTCGGAGTTGTCTGCGGGATCATCCGCTCCCCAAACAGTGCGCTGGAACTCCTCAGCCCGTTTGAGCTCGGCCACGCCGTTGAGGTCACGCAGCTCAACTTCGGTATTCATGGCTGTCATGGGCGGATCATCTCGCTCTGGCTGGTGGCAGTTTTCATATAGTCCCGATCAAGAGTGACCCCGATCCCCGCGCCGTTGTTCGGCACGGGCATTCGGCCATTGGCGGCCTCAAGGGGCTCGTTCACGATATCGCGTTTGAAATAGCGGCTGGCGCTGGAGGTATCCCCCGGTTTGGTGAAATTCGCGAGGGTGGCGAGGTGGATGTTATGCGCCCGGCCAATCCCGGCCTCCAGCATCCCGCCACACCAGACCGGCGCGCCAAAGGCCGCGCTGACGTCATGGATCGCGCGGGCGGCGGCAAAACCGCCGACGCGGCCCACCTTGATATTGATGACCCGCGCCGCCCGCAACTCTAGCGCCTTGCGGGCATCGACGGCGTTGCGGATGCTCTCATCAAGGCAGATCGCCGTGTTCAGCGCCGCTTGCACCTGCGCGTGATCGTGGATGTCGTCGAAGGCGAGCGGCTGTTCGATGTAGTCGAGCGCAAACTCGTCGAACCGCCGCAGCAAGGCGAGGTCTTTGAGCCCGTAATCGGTATTGGCGTCGACCGTCAGCTTGATGTCGGGGTAGCGCGCGCGCACGGCGTCGAGCAGTGCCACGTCGTGGCCTTTGGCAATCTTCAGCTTGGTGCGTTTGTAGCCCGCCGCCTGGGCTTCCGCGATGCGCTCCAACGTCACGTCGATGCTGCCGATGCCGATGCTCACGCCCACATCCACCGCATCGCGCACCCCGCCGAGTGCCGCCTTGAGCGGAATGCCAAGGCTCTTTGCCCAGAGATCCCAAAACGCCATCTCAACCACCGCTTTGGCCATTCGATTGCCGCGCCACTGGGCGAGGATCGGCTCTAACTCATAGGGCGACGCGAAGCGCTTGCCGACGATCCGTGGCAGCAAGACATCGCGCAGGAAAGCCATAGCGGCGGGGATCGTCTCTTCAAGGTAGTCGGGGATTTGGTCCATCACCGCTTCGGCAATGCCCTCAATCCCCTCGCCTTTGAGCACCAACAGCGGGAAGGTCTTGTCGGTCAAAGTTTGGTTGGAGATCACGAAGGGGGTGATCAGCGGCAGGCTGACGATATGCAGCTCGGCTGCTTCGATCAGGATGCCGCCGCCGGTAAATGCGGGGCTTGTATTGTGCTGTGACATGGAAACTCGCTGGTTCAAAAGGGCAGGGCGCTATTTCACATTCGCGATGAAACGCTGAAAGACTTCGGTTTGCGGGTTGGTGAACATCTGCTCGGGGCTGCCGCGCTCGGCGATGCGGCCCTCGTGCAGAAACACCACCTCGGAGGAGACATCGCGGGCGAATGCCATCTCATGGGTGACGACGATCATCGTGCGCCCTTCGGCGGCGAGCGATTGCATGACCTTTAGCACCTCGCCCACCAATTCGGGATCAAGCGCGCTGGTCGGCTCATCGAAGAGGATCGCATCCGGGTCCATCGCCAGCGCCCGCGCGATGGCCACGCGCTGCTGCTGGCCGCCGGACAGTTGCGAGGGATACATATGCATCCGCTCCTTCAGGCCGACCCGGTCCAACAGCGCTTCGGCGGCGGCGCGGGCTTTGGGCTTTGGCGTGCCCTTCACCTGCACCGGGCCTTCCATCACGTTTTCCAAAGCCGTGCGGTGGCTCCACAGGTTGAACTGTTGAAACACCATGCCCAGACGGCTGCGCACCGTTTCGATATGGCGCGCGTTCAGTGGCTTGCCATCGCGCACCTGTATTTCCTCGCCGTGTACGGTAACCGTGCCAGAGGTGGGGGTCTCGAGGAAATTGAGGCAGCGCAGAAAGGTGCTTTTGCCAGAACCGGATGAGCCGAGGATCGAGATCACATCGCCCTCCCGCGCTTCGAGCGAGATGCCCTTGAGCACCTCCACAGCGCCGAAGGATTTGCAGATATCTTTGGCTTTCAGGATGATGTCTGCCTTGCTCATGGCTTTGGTCCTTCCGGAGGGGAGAGTATGGAGCGGCCCGTGTTGCGCGGACCGATGTGGCGGCTGAGACGTCTTTCGCCCTGTCGCCAGAGCAGTACGAAGATCGCGGTGATGCAGAGGTAGATCAGCGCGGCCCAGAGGTAGATTGAGAAGTCGAATGTGCGCGAGAAGATCTGCCGTGTGCGGCCCATGATGTCGAAGACGGTGACAACGCTGGCCAGCGCGCTGGCCTTCATCAGCAGAATGATTTCATTGCCGAGTGCGGGCCATGCAATGCGGTAGGCATGGGGCAAGGTCACCCGGCGCAGGATTTGCAGGCGAGTCATACCGATAGCCTTGGCGGCCTCAATCTCTCCGCGTGCCACGCCCATGATGCCGCCGCGCAGGATCTCTGTCTGATAGGCTGTCGAGTTCAGCGCAAAGGCCAAGAGCGCGCAGTTGAACGGATCACGGAAAAACCCCCAAAGGCCCCAGTCCTGCAAGAAGGGGCGGAACTGGCCGGAGCCGTAGTAGATCAAAAAGAGCTGCCCCAAGATCGGCGTGCCGCGCATGAAGGAGATATAGAGCCGCAGGGGAGCCTGTGCGGCAGGGTGCGTATTGGCGCGGATCAGCGCAAGACCGGGAGAGAAGAGGGCCGCGATGAAGGCGCCCAGAAAGGTCAGCTTGAGAGTCATCAAAGTGCCATCAAGCAGGCGCGGCCAATAGTCCACGACGATGTCAAACGGGTTCATCTCAGACCCTCCGAATGCCGCGATTGGCGCGCCGTTCCATATGGGCCAGCACCACCTCCGACAGGACGCAGAGCGCCCAGTAGATCAAACAAGCCAACAGGTAGAAGGTGAAGGGCTGTTTGGTCACGCCGACGGCGACCTTGGTCATGCGCATCAGGTCGTCCAGTGCGATGATTGACACCAATGCCGTGTCTTTCAGCATGTTGATCCATAGGTTCCCAAGGCCGGGCAGGGCAAAGCGCCAGACCTGCGGTAGGCGGATACGAAAGAAGATTTTGCGCGGCGACATGCCGATCGCCCGGCCCGCTTCCATCTGGCCCTCGTCGAGCGATTGGAAGGCGCCGCGCAGCACCTCGCCCGCAAAGGCGCCAAAGACCATGGCGAGCGCTGTCACCCCGGCGGCAAAGGGGCTGAACTCGATATTGGTGCCGCCCGGATTCCACCAGACGGCCAGTTTGTTCAGCAAAAGCCCGACGCCATTGTAGACCACGAAGAGCGTCAGGATCTCGGGCAGGCCGCGCATGATCGTGGTGTAGCCAAAGCCAATGGCCCGCAGCCCCGCATGGCGCGACATGGAGGCAAAGGCCGCGACAAAGCCGATCAGCAGACCGATGGGCAGGGTCACGATGGCAAGCTGCATCGTGATCGCCAAACCCGCGAGGATTTCATCCCCCCAGCCGGCATCGCCGTAAGAGAGCAACTCAAACATATAGGATTTCCGATTGGGGGGAGGCTGTCATCATTTCATCGTGTAGACGTCGATGTCGAAATACTTGTCGTTGATGGTTTTATAAGTGCCATCTGCGCGCATTTCGGCCAGAGCGGCGTTCAGCTTTTCGCGCAACTCATCGTCTTCCTGACGCAGGGCGATGCCCACCCCTTCGCCGACAAAGGCCGGATCGGTGATCGGATCGCCGGCCAATTCGCAGCAAGCGCCGTCTTCGGTCTTTTTGGTCCAGTCCAGCATCGGCAGCATGTCACCGACCTGCATATCGATCCGGCCGCTGGCCATGTCGAGGTTGACCTCATCCTGTGTTGGATAGAGCCGCACATCCGCATCCGGGTAGGTCGCTTCGATATAGTCGGCCTGCGTGGTGCCGGACTGTGCGCCGATGACCTTGTCGGCTAGGGCTTCATTGGTAAATGCAGTGATGTCAGACCCCTTTGGCACGACATTCGTCATCGCGGCGAGGTAGTAAGGGTCAGTGAAAGCCACCTGCTTCTTACGCTCTTCTGTGATGAACATCGACGCGATGATGAAGTCGTATTTGTTCGCCAGCAGCCCCGGAATGATCCCGTCCCAATCCTGCGCAACGACTTCGCATTCTTCGCCGATCCGCCTGCAAAGTTCCTGACCGATCTCGACATCGAAACCGGCGATCTTGCCGTCCGCTTCGATGTAGTTGAACGGGGGGTAGGCGCCTTCTGTCCCCAAGCGCAATGTCTCGGCAAAAGCGCCGGTAGAAAGGCTGGCGGCAATGGCCAGCGTCGAAAGCGCCGTGGCCAGTTTGAGTTTAGGTGTCATCGTGTTCACTCCTGTTGGGTGTTTCGGTGTCGTTTGTCCGTTTGGCCCCCTGACGTGCAGGGCGGTCGACATGGCCGGTAAAGCGACCATAGAGATCGGCAATCCGGTTGAGCCTGCTCTCCACCTCGGACCCAAGCTGTAAAAAGACACTGTGGATCAGCAGGTTGGACAGGCTCGCCATCTGGGCTGTCGAATCCCAGAATTGGTTGAACTGCGTGGGCACTGCGAACACCTGATCCGCCGCGTCATGGCCCCAGTCGCAAAAGACATCCGTGATCAGCGTCACTGTCACCCCCGCCGCACGGGCCTCTTCGGCGAGGCTCTTGGCCAAAACCGAATAGCGCCGCGCTTCAAAGATCACGAGATGGGCTGGACGGTCGGTTAGAAGAACCTCTGAGAAGTTTCCGCTCGCAAGGTCCAGCAGCGTGACGCCGTCGCGCACATATTGCATTTGATTGGCGAAATACTGGGCAAGGCCACGTTCCGTCTGAAAACCGGCGACGAAAATATGTGCAGTCTGCGCCAATCGCTCTGCTTCTTGCTTCCATTCGGGGCTGTTTGCTAACTCATAGATGCCGACAAGCGCTGCGATTTCGAGCTGCAGCCCTTGGTTAAGTTGCGAGCTGTCGACACCGCCCTCCTTGCGCATTTCTTGCAGGCGATCGGACATAAGCCATGGGTCATCTCCCATATCGTGCTTCAAATGGTCCTTTAGATCGCGAAAGCTAGTGTATCCGATCGACCGGCAGAATCGCCCAACCGTTGCCTCGCTGACCTTTACCGAGCGTGCGATGCTCGCGGCGGTCTCGAATGGGAGGCCGGCCCAAGAATCCAACATGTAGCGCGCCAAAAGGCGGTCTGCTTTGGAGCCGTTTTCTAGAGCTTCTTCGAGCTGTGCTTTGATCGAGTGCTGCAACGGGTGGCTCCAAAGTAGTGCTAAAAACAAATTGAAATATAAATTTCATTCTGTCAACTATGAAAGAAAATAGTCATTTCGCACCTTAGAGGCGCTTAAGCTCCATCAGCGATCTAGGCTGGACCTCGCTACGGTGATGACCCGTTGAACAGGCAGTGGTAGGTTGAGCAAAACCATTTCGGCGCGTTAGATGTGCTTGAGACGAAACGACATAACAGGTATCGCAACCGGCACTAATCGGACGCCAGCCATGTCATAGCCGAACGGCGGTTTCTTCTTTCGCAGTGCGGATCACCATCATTGTGAAAAATCTGGCAACATTGGTCTGATCGCGGAACAACCTATCGCAAAGCGCGTCAAATTCTTCCATGTCGCGCAGGTTTAGCATCAGAACGACGTCGGCCTCGCCTGTGACAGCATAGGCCTGGGATACGGCGTCCTCGGTCACTGCGAGGTCCAGAAAACGGCGCATGTGCTGCTCGCCATGAAGTTTGAGTTCGACAGTGACCAGCGCCTTCAGCCCCCGCCCCGTTTTGGCAGGGTTCAGGATCGCGACAATCCGGTCGATGATTCCGGTCTTGTGCAGCCGTCGAACCCGCCGAAGACAGCTAGAGGGAGATAATCCGACCTCTTCTGCCACGCTGACGTTCGACCGTGACGCATCACGCTGCAAAAGGTTCAAAATCTTCCTGTCGAGTTGATCCATGCATCCACCTCTTATTCGGTCCAATTCGCAATAAAATTGCACGATAATGCAATATTTGACCACACCTGCGATAGGGGACGCAGTAGAAGGGCCGGGATCATGTTATAGGAATTCTTCGATGCCAATCCTCCGCGCCGCTCACGTTAAGACCTTAGAGGCACTGGAAATATACTGGGTGCTACTCCGGGTTATGGTCCCGATCACAATTATCACGGAACTGCTGTCCCGCATGGGGGTGATTGAGGCGATCGCCCCTGCATTCGCGCCAGTGATGAGCCTAGTCGGGCTGCCGCCCGAGCTTGGCTTGGCATGGTTGAGCGGGATGCTGGTCGGCATCTGGGGTGCGGTTCCTCTGCTCTTTGTTCTTGTTCCGATGGACAGCTTGAGCGTGGCGGATGTGACAGTGTTCTCGGCTCTGCTTCTTTTTGCGCACGCTTTGCCGATTGAGCAGAAGATCATTCAGCAGGCCGGCCCTCGAATGCTAACAACCACGGCTCTGCGCATCTTCGGCGGGCTGCTTTATGCCTTCTTGTTGCACAATTTTTTGGTTGTCACTGGCTTGCTTTCTGAACCGGTGAATCCTGCCTGGATTCCGATGAACGCGACGCCCAATTGGACCGGGTTTTTCATCGGCCTTCTTGAGGCGATGGTTACCATGCTCTTCATCCTCCTCGCGTTAACTTGGGGCCTTGAGATACTGAAGGTCACAGGCATCCTTGGGCTCGTTATGAAAGGGCTCGCGCCTTTGTTGCAGTTGGCCGGAATACGCGGTGAGGCAGGGCATTTGACGGCGGTCGGTCTCTTCTTGGGGATTTCGTATGGTGGAGGTCTCCTCGTTCGGGAAGCACGGTCGGGCTTGGTGTCGCCCCGCCAGATCTTCATCTCATGTGTGTTCATGGGGTTTGCACATAGTGTCATCGAGGATACCCTGATTGTGGTAGCCATCGGTGCGGACCTTAGTGCCGTGCTCGGCGGGCGGGTCGTTTTTGCGGTTGTTGCGACAGCTGCAATTGCCGGGCTCCTTCGCGTCATCTCGGACGAGGCGTTTTCGAAATGGGCATTCAGAACGTCAGGCCCGCAGTCAGCCGTCCAGCAAGGAGCGTAGTGATGGCCACCCTGTCTGCGGGGCGAGCCGTCGATTAGCCTCCTCATTTTCCCTCAAGGGGGCGAGTGGGCCTCAAAGGAGCGATAGAAATGAGAAAGGCCATATGGCTGATTGTAGGGGTAGTCGGATTAGGAGGCGCAATGGCTTCCTGCTCCAATAGCCAACGTCTCCTTTGCTTTAACCCAACCGGTTATTGTGGGGGCAGTAGCACGCCAGACCCCGATCGCATCGGCGGGCCCGCTTGGTTTCTTTGGCAATCGACCGCCGAAGAAAGGTTGGCTTATTACCGTAAGGAATGCGCGGCCAGCAGTCTGCCAATGCCCTCCAATGATGTGACGACATGCGCTCTTGAGCAGATAAAATCCCAGGCCCATTCAAATTGCGTTCAGTATTTTCTGCCCCCAACCAGACCTAAGGATGTAGCAGAGGAAGAACAGCGAGAAAGACAATTTGAAAGCTGTAAGCGGGAGGTTTTAGGGCTGCACGGATTGTAGAAAACAATTGTGGAACACCACGTCGATCGTCCAAAATGGCGTATTGATTGCACGATGTGGGGTCGGCTACCAAAAGAGCCTCTTGGTTTGGCCCCCTCGTCGTCATCTACGAGGGGGGATTAGGCGGCGAGGCGTCTTAAACGAAAATGAGATCACGTTCAGCGACAGCCTTGAAGCTATCGCCGTGCGTTCCGGAATCCAAACTGCCGCTGCACCATGCATCAAGGTAGCGGCGCACAGACAGGTGGCCGTCGAGCCCGCCCTCCAGCATGCTTCTCAGAGGTGAGTTCCCGGCAAAATGGGGACCTTTGTGGATGCCTTTTAACCAAAGCATTCCTTGTGCCTCGTCCTCAAACAAGAAGTTAAGAGCTCTGTAGATTCCGATTATCACTGAAATGCGTAAGAGGGTATCAGTGGAAAGCGCGATGGGCCGGTAGTGGTTCGCTTTCATCAACCATCTATAATAGGTGGACCTGCTCGGGTTGCCCAACATGATTATACGTTCCGCCACACTTAAGCCAAGTCGATCTGCGATTTTCTGAAAGACCCGGAGGCCCGGGCCACTAGTTCTTGTGCGGTCATCCCGCGATATCGTGCGAACGTTAGACGGTAGCGAACCGGCATTTCTATGGAATTCTATGCCTCGCACTTCGAACCTCCTTAAACCTAGCCTAACGGCGCCATGACCTTACTACGAGGCCATGGTTGAAGTGATTTATAGCACATGGGTGAGAGATACTGTGGAGAGAAATTGGGTTTCTGTTTGTAAAGCAGGTTCATCTTGCTGAATTTTCTAGTCTCAAACGCTCTGCGGGACCTTGCTGTCCTTCGACGCGATAGTTGAACAGTGTGCTTCGGGCGCGGCCTAATATCAATTTCAAGTCCGCAAGCGGCGACTTTTGGCGTCGCCGGGGCTTGTCATGTTTGAGATTATTGATTGCATACCAACCGTATGGTATGCTTGAATTATGCCAAGACGAACCAAACAATTCCCCGAGCGCGGCGATGCGCGCACACGCCTTCTGGAAGCCGCGCGCGACGTAATCCGCCGCAAGGGGTTCGCCGCAACCTCGGTCGATGATCTCTGCCAGTCGGCCGGTGTCACGAAGGGCGCGTTCTTCCATCACTTCAAAACGAAGGACGCACTCGGCGTGGCGGTAGCAAATTTCTGGGCCGAGACAACCAGCGCACTCTTTGCCAGCGCGCCTTACCATGAGCCGAACGATCCGCTGGACCGGGTTCTGGCCTATCTCGATTTCCGCAAAGGGATCATCGGCGGCGAGACGTTTGAATACACCTGCCTTGTCGGCACCATGACGCAGGAGGTGCATGATAGCGCGCCCGCGATCCGGGATGCCTGCGCCGCCAGCATCTTCGGCCATGCCGCCACGCTGGAGGCCGACATCAAAGCGGCGCGCAAGCAGCGTAACATCGACGCTGACTGGACTGCCGAGAGCCTTGCTCGCCACACGCAGGCGGTCCTTCAGGGTGGGTTCATCCTCGCCAAGGCCACCGGAGACCCGGACCTCGCCCGCGAAAGCGTTGATCACCTCATTCGCTATGTGCGCGGCCTGTTCGGGGTGGAACAAAATACCTCTGAAACCAGCTACAAGGAGAAATCAGCATGACCAACCAGCGCATCACCGTGGAAACGACAGTTGCCGCCTCCGTTGAAGAGGTGTGGAGCGCCTACACCACCCCGGACGACATAATGCATTGGAATTTCGCAAACGATGATTGGTGCTGCCCGCGCGCCGAAGTGGATCTGCGCCCCGGAGGCAAGCAGGTCGCCCGTATGGAGGCGAAGGACGGAAGCATGGGTTTCGACTTCGAGGGCACTTATGAAGAGATCGAGCCGCATAAGTCACTCGTGCTGGTTCTTGACGACGGCCGTAAGTCCCGCACAACATTTACCGGAAGCGGCGGAAACACCCATGTCGTGACCACCTTCGACGCCGAGGCGCAGAACCCGATCGAGATGCAGCGCGACGGTTGGCAGGCGATCTTAAACAATTTCACTACCTACGTCGAAAGCAAGCGCGGCTGAATGTTGATGTGGCCGCCCGGCTTGAAAGCTTAACCCCCCAACCACGAGAGCAATGGAGGAATTTTGGATGGAACATGCCTCGAAAGTGCGGACCTGCTTCTGGTTTGAGAAGGGCGGACATGCTGCCGCGCAGGAATACGTAACGTTTATACCAAACAGCAAAATTGAGGCCGTGCGCGAAAACGGCCAACCGGACGACCCGATGATTGTCGAGTTCACGCTGGCAGGTGCGCCCATGATGATCTTGACCGCCGGGCCGCATCACAAGCTGACGCCCGCCGCATCTATCTCTGTGCTGACAGAGGATCAAGATGAGACGGACCGGCTCTGGGTCACGCTGACCGCGAAAGGCGGTAAAGCAGGACGGTGTGGTTGGATCGTGGACCGCTTCGGCGTGTCTTGGCAGATCGTGCCGAAGCGAATGCCGGGCCTGCTGGCCAGCGAAGATCCGGGCGTGGTGAGCCGCGTGAGCGAGGCGATGATGCAGATGGAGAAGATCGACATTGCCGCCCTCGAAGCTGCTGCCGAGAAGGAGCCAACGCATGGGTGAGGCAACACAGATTGGATGTGCCTGTGGCCAGATCCAACTTGAAGTCGAGGGGAGTCCCATCGCAAGCGTCGAATGCTGCTGCAACTCCTGCCGCGAGGCGGCGGAGAGGATGCAGGGCCTTAAGGGCGCACCCCGGACGTTGACCGATCACGGCACGACGCCCTTCGTCATGTATCGCAAAGATCGCGTCCGTTTTCTTGTGGGAGCCGCCAACCTGGCCGGGTTCCGCCTGTCGCCCGATGCACCCAGCACGCGGGTGATAGCCACCTGCTGCAACACGCCCGTCTATCTTGAGTTCAAAGGCGGACACTGGCTGAGTCTCTACAGAGGACTCTGGCCGTCCGGCACAAAGCCTGAGCCCACGATGCGCACTATGGCCTCCGATCTCCCGGAGGGTGCCACGCTGCCAGACGACATTCCCAACGCAAAGAAGCAGAGCCTTGGCTTCTTCGCCAAGCTCTTCGGTGCCTGGGTCGCCATGGGGTTCCGCAACCCAAAGGCGCCAAACACGGGAAAGATCAATATCTGATGCCCACAAGAAAATCGAAATTGAGAGTATCACGTGACTGCATCACATGCTAAGTAATTGATAGTTAATTATAAAATGTTCTGCGCAAGCTTTTCCTTTCTTGAGCAGACTATTGGTTTTTACACGTGGGTGCCTGAATTGTAAGTGATTGATAAGAAATTAATTTTCGAATCTTAGAATCAGGGTTTATTGGGAGCTTGAGAAGCCTTCTCCTGTTTTTCCCTGTTGCTGATGTGAAAACCAACAACAGTTTGCAATTTGACCAGCTTAGATTGAAACTGTGACCACTATAAACCTGCCACCGCCATTTGGACGCGTCGGCAGGTTTATATTGGGCCATTATACGGCTACTTCGGTAGTCCATGCATATCAGGGCCTGCCGTTCTCCATGGAAGACCGCACAGCACTGACACCGGAGCAGGTCACCGAGAAGATGGCTCTTCTCGTGCCGCCTCACGTCACGAACCTCCCTGCGCGCGTAAAAAAAACTGGGAAACTTGGGGTTCTCCAAGACGATCTATCTTATGCAGCGGGAAACTATGTAATGGGGCGCTTCAAGTCCTCCTGGGTCGATTGCGTATTTGCTCAAGCACTCACGCGGTAATCCCCCCCGATCTTAAGGGGATGCGGAAGTAGAATTTTCTCGGCAGGATGAACGAGGAGATTCCGATGAAGAAGACACGTTTTACCGAGGCCCAGATCATGGCCGTACTGCGCCAGATGGAG
>NZ_JABECQ010000015.1:0-16675 GCF_029285915.1 Sulfitobacter sp. M85 | reverse complement strand
AATAATGTCGATCAGGCTCTTCGGGTTTTAAAGAAAAAGCTTCAAAGCGAAGACGTTTTCCGCGAAATGAAACTCAAGCAGCACTTCGAGGAGCCTTCTAAGAAGAAAGTTCGCCAACAGGCCGAAGCGATCCGCCGGGCTCGCAAAGCGGCGCGCAAGCGCTTGGAGCGTGAAGGCGTGATGTAGGTCTACCGATACACATCACTCAGAAAATTGCCCTTCGGCGTGAGTTCATCTAAAACAAATGGCTTTTTCCCGACTGGGCTCAGTAGTTGACCTGCTCGTAGCCATATTTGCCCCCGTAATCGCGCCACTCGACGAATACCGAACGGTGGCGGATGCTCGGACAATTGTCGCCCCACCTCTCCAGCCCCACATGATCTTTCGGCAAGGTTCCGATCGATGAACGCTGCCAAGAGAAGTCTCCTTGAACGCCATAAGTTCCAAGTACAACGACCGCGCTCCGCTCGCAGTCCCCCTCGCTGCCTGCCTCATATTGTCGAGCGTTCCGCACATCAAAGATTCGTATCGAGCGCACGAAGTTAAACTCCGGACCGCTGATGTCGATGTCGGCGCGTTCTCGACCAAGCGTAATAGAAAAGTCACTGCTCTTATCACCCGTTTCAACCCTTTCCGCCGGGAACACGCCCGTCGATGACAGGCCGACTTCCTGAGATGGGGCAACGGTAATCGTCTGGAGCAGCGGATGACGCGGTCTATCGAACAGAATGTCGAAGATACGGCCGCCATTTTTACCAGTGCCATTGAGTTCATGGGATGCTCTCATCGGACAACGCCATATCTGCAATGGAGGCTCTACTGGCCAGGGGGTTATTCTTCGAATGAATTCCGCGCGGGCGCGTGAGCATGGCACTGATGCGGGCCAACCCCCTGAAAGACAGAGGAGAATCGCGCAATCGATCGGATAGGTTTGCGCCCTAACCCGCTCGGCCGTTCCGAAGAAAGACGTGGAGCCAAGAGCGACAAGGACGACGAAACGAGTAAGCGCTTTGGGCATGAATACTCTCCTACAGTTTTGGCAGGTTGACGGTCTCTCTAGATATTTTATATTCATTGCGCCAATAGTATATTTTTGAAAGACCTGCTCCGATGACTATTAAGGCCTGCTAATTTGGGTATGCTCGCCGCCACTCGAAAGCGCTTCGAGGTATTCGATCACTTTCACTGGTGTCGACGATTTTGCCTCTGCCAGCACTTCGGGATGAAGCGGCGGCTCGATAGAACCGGCAGGTACCTGCTCGTCCAGCCAGAGCACCGACAACTCAGAGGAATCCCACAGGTATACCCATCCAACCGTGCGCTCCCGATCATTTCCAAACAATCGGGCTATGGGCTCTGCTTCTTCTTTCAACAGTCTCACCGCTTTCTTCATTCCAGTTTCCAACCACCAAGCAGGATTTCGATCACGTCAGACATTCTCTGGCCCAGTAGATGGCGATCGAATCACACTGCCTTTAGTTGCACTGTCGTGAGCCGCGAATTCACGATACGAAGCGAACGCCGGCGAAATAGAACGAAACGAACAACGTTACGCCCTTGATAAAAAATGGAAAATACTTTGTTCCTCCGTTGGATGACGGAAGTGACTTTAAGGAGTTGTTCAGACGGTTGAGCGCGGCCGGAGCGGGTCGGCCTACTGACAAAGATGGGATACCCTTGGGGCCGTGGACACCCGAACTTCTTGCTACCGCAATCACTCAGATCGAAGCCAACCGGTCCGGGATCGAGCTGCGAACGGTGCAACTTTGGTACCAAGACAACGAGAAAGGAATCAGCACCGAGAACATTCGATGGTTGGCAAGGGTGTTTGGGTGTGATGATCCGAAGGCGACCAGCGAGTGGCAAACGGAACTTAGTGTGGCCCGGGCACGATTGGTAGCCAGGAGGCGAGCGCTGCGTGCGGGGTCAGACGGCCACGATGCGCATAGTCCTCCAGATACGGTTCAGAACGCGGCAATCGATGTTGATACCGTGGTTCCGTCACCGCTGGCGCACAAAGGTGAGGTTATATGGCCGAGGCGGAGATTTAGCTTGGCGAGAACATCGGAGGCCGTGTTCAACCGGGGATCCCCTTTGGATTTGTCGGCGTCAGTGTTCGCAGGGGCAGTGGCCCTTGGATTTTCCTCTTACTTTTTGGGCATTCACAGCATTGTTTTTCCGCAGGCGAATGGTGTGATTAAGCAGGTTGGGTACTTATGGGCACCGAACTGGACACTCCTCTTCATGGTGCTCATGCCGCTATACTTCGTATTCGTGCGTGACTTAGTGGTCTATTGGAGGGGTACAAGGCGGTCATTGTTAAGTCCTGAAGGTGAAGGGATCGCGAATGACGACATGTGGGTGCGAAAAGTCACGACCTTTTCGGTGACGTATTGGGCGGCCTTTCTTGTTTGTTTACCTATAGCTACGGTTCTTCAGTGGATCGATAGGTGTTTAGGCCCATTACTGACCCGCGATACCGGCAACTACCCGGTGGAATGGGCTCGGATGGCGATTGAGCGCCCGCACATCATTTCAATACCGGAGGCGGTCGCGTTCACCGGGTTCGCCTATCTCTACATGGGTGCGGTATTTTTTCTCTTCTTTGCAGGGCTCATTTTGCTCTTCACAATTTTATACGATTTTTGGGAACTTGGAGGAGATCCTGAACCTGGGGTAGATGGAGAATATCACTGGCAGCCTAATCAAGTCGGTCTCAAAATCATGCGTGGGATTTTTCGGTGCTGTATTTTGGGACTCTTGATTGCCATATGCATGAAGCTCCAAAGCACTTTTATGCTATCAAGTGAATCGACCATAACGGCTTGGTTGGCTAACGATTTCCTGTCAGTTTTGGGAAATCATGAGAAGGCAAGCGACTGGCTCGAATACAGCATGCCGACGAACTATAGCAGCCTGCTGATCGTATTGGCGACCTGCACTGTGTTTCTCTATGGGCTTATGCGAGTCCAGGCCGTGTTGCGTCAGCAAGGAGACATTGGACGTGGCCGAAATTGGAGAGAATTGGGAATGATGTTGGCGCTCATCGCCCTTCTGGTCATCGTCTACGTGCTGATCGGCGCGGTCGCCGGCTTCTCGATCTTGCTGTGCACCGGGCTGCTGTCTGCAATCTACGGCCTGATTTATCCAAGCATCGATACATGGCGGGTGACTGACCAAGGAGAAGAAGAAAGTGTATCATAGCTGGCTCGATCGTTGGGATGAGCGACGCGCAGAGCGGGGGGACGAAGTAAAGAGGCGGACAGACTTCGCTCTGGACACTGAACTTGCCTTCCCTAGCTCCGGACATCCGGCAGGTATCGAGGCCTTCTGTAATCTTGCAGACCAGGCTGTCGAGGACCCAACCTATTTCGATGAACCGGGTAACAACGACTTGGTCGTCGAACGCAAAGGAGATTGGGCCAAATTTCCTTCAGGAATTTATACTGACGTCGCAGAGAACAATCTCGTCTGGGCGAAAGTAACAGAAAGCAGATCATTCGATAAAGCTTTGGTTGTGTTTCACCATTGGAATGCAAGCGCGCGGTATCAACAGTTGGCGAACTTTTTCTCCCGGCGTGGGATCACGGTAGTCGAGATGGCACTGCCGTATCACTTCGAACGTAGCCGTCCCGGCGCCGATTATGCCGACTACATGCTAAGCCCGAATCTCGGACGGACGATGCAATCCATGAGGCAGGCAGTATGGGACGGTCGAAAGCTTATTCGTTGGCTAAGGGAGCAAGGTTTTAAAGAGATTTCTGTACTCGGAATGAGTCTGGGCTCTTGGGTTGCCGGATTGATTGCCGCCAACGACAAAACTGTTTCAAAAGCTGCGCTATTCCTGACCGCTGGAAGTCTTGCTGACATGGTGTGGACCGGGCGCGCAACTCGAACGATTTGCGAAAGCATCAAGCCCGCGATCGAACTGGACGATCTCAGAAGGGCATGGGGACCACTAAACTTGGTGAACCATGCGCATCATCTTGCGCGGGACAATCTCGAACTAAATGTGGTATTGGCCAAGCGAGACAAGGTGGTGCTGCCAGAGCTTTCTGAAAGGCTGATTCAAGGGCTGAAGGACGCCGGAGCCGGGCCTAGCATATTGGAACTGAATTGCGGCCACTATTCGCTGTCCATGCCGCCCTACATTGTGTCGGCCGGCCGAAGCGTGGCTCGCTTGTTGAAACCCGGCCCCTAAGCCGCTGACGACGGGCCTCGAACGGGTTCTCGGCTGAATTTCGCTCGTAGTCCAGTTATCGAATTCGGAACCCGCGCGACTCGGACCAAAAGGTTCGCCCCGAAGTTATTGGTGAAGCGAGCCCAAGAAGCGTCCATATTCCTCGCTGACTTCGCGCGCTTCGTCAAAGGCGCGAGCACGCTCCTCGTCGAGGCAGCGAAAATAATCCTGTATGTCGCGGAAGTAGAGCTCGAAATCATGACGGAGGATTTCCATAAATTCCGTGGCAACCTTCGGATCTCTTGGAACAAATGGCCGAGGCGGGGGTATGCATGAACCGGCAAGCGCCGGACAACCGACGAGCGACAGCAGAACGAATGTGCGCATCAAAGGTAGGATGCGCAACCGAAGGTAGCAAAAGCCGCTTAAATCCTTGAACGAGTGCATGTTACGTGCCTAAAGGTATCGGATTAACGTATACCGCGAAAATTATAATATACTATTGCGGTTATAAGTATACTATCGTAACCCTAGGCATCAAGTAGCATTGCCCGGGTGTTGCGTCTTTGGAGAAAGCGTGAGCCGGGCCATGAACTGGGACATAGAAGCACCAAATGTGGTTACGGAAGCTAGGTTCCGCGAGCTCGTGGAAAGCGGCTATAGCGCAGAAATCCTGTGCCAGGAGTCCGCACATAAGAAAGGCCCCAGCTATTACGGGGTCTGGATCATGCGCGTTGTCTCTGATGATGGGGGGGAAAAGCTCCTCGTCACCGCCCGCACGCGGACGAGCTACAACGATATCAAGATCCGCGAGTTCAAGACGATCTCCGGCGTGGTGTCTTTCTTCATTGGCCTTGGCTTTGCGCATGTCGACCTGCCCCTTGAGGCGGGTACAAGCCGTACGCATAAACTCGCCCCGCCAGACAAAGCCCCATCAGACAAGGGCGCTGGCAACTAAGTTCGTCTGTCTCTGGCTGGTCGCCGCGCCAGCCTCCGCGCAAATCGTTCTGGTCATGGAGAGCGACGGCTCTCTGACCCCATCCCAGTCTCAGAGCGGTTTTGCCCGGAACTACAATGACGGCGTTGGTCAGGGATCGGCGTCCGATGGTTTGGCCATTATTGGTGAGACGGAAGCAGCGACCAAACCTGACGCGCTGCAGCTTGCGGCACTCGCCCAGCCAGCACCCCTGCCCCGCGCAGACGTTCTCTTAGACATCGAGGCAACGGCCCTGCGCTATGCCAATCATCCTGGTTTGCGCCACGCAGAGCTCTCCGTGAGGGATTGGCTGGCTCTCTACCGGGCCAACATCGAGGTTGAGAGCGCCTACCGGCAGGATGCGATCTCAACCGCGGGCGCCATTGGTCTGGGTCAACTGATGCCAGCAACCGCGCGTGATCTCGACGTCAATCCGGAGGACCCGATGCAGAACCTCGACGGTTCCGCCCGCTACCTCGCGATGATGCTCGAGACGTTCGGCGATCCGCGCCTGGCGCTGGCCGCTTACAACGCCGGACCCGACGCCGTGCGCCAATATGGCGGCATTCCCCCCTACCGAGAAACCCAGAACCACGTGGCCCGCGTCATGGCTGTCGTGGCCCGATTGGAAGGATCAAATTCATGATGTCCCAACCTTTTTGGAAATCATTCCTCAAGTCACTTATCGGCAATGTCACGAGAGCGCGCAGCGCGGCAATGCATTGGCGATACCGGATTTTCCAAACAAGTTGGATTTCAAACCTCTTTGTCGCCTCACTGGCGCTCTTCCTGCTCATTGCCGAGCCCGCCCTCGCGCAAAGCATCGATCTCTCCCCGATCCAAAGCTTGTTGCAGGGCATTGTCGATGCTCTAACTGGCCCGCTCGGCGTCGTGATCGCCACACTCGCGGTCCTTGGCGTTTTCTTGAGCTGGTTCTTCAATATCATCGATCTGCGTCAGGCGCTCTGGGTCCTCGTCGGGATCGCTGGTGTTGCGGCCGCCCCCACCATCGTCGCCGCGGTTTTCGCCGGTGGCTGAGCGCTCGCCTCTCTTTCTGGGCCTCGTGCGCCCGCCGAAGCTTCTGGGCCTGCCCATCATGTACGCGATGGTCTGGCTTTTCGGCTCGGTGCTCTTGTTCGTCTGGGTCCAGCACATTGCGGTGCTGGGCGTGGCCGCCCTGCTCTACCCGGTTCTCTGGAAGGCCGCGGACTGGGATCCGCGTTTCATCGACGTGATGATGACGGCGCTGCAAGAGACGCCGCCCACGCGGAACCGCTCCATCCACGGCGGGGACAGCTATGCCCCGTGAAGCCGCGCTTGATCTCCGCGCGATGACGCCGGACTGGTACGCGCACGAGACCCGCCTCGCGCATATGCTGCCATATGTGAGCCTCGTCGATGACCAGACCGTGCGGACCCGGGTCAACGAGCTTTTCCAGTGCATCCGGCTCGACGGGGTCAATAGCTACACGACCGATGACGCCTATCTCGACAAGGTGACCGCGCTCTTTGCCCGGATCATTGCGCAATTGGGGCCGGAGTTCAGCTATTACGTCCATAAGGTCTCGAAGGCGATCACGCCGGACCTCGAGCCGCTGCGCGAGGACAGTTTCGCGGGAGAAGTCGACCGGCTCTGGCGCAAGAATCTAGAGACCAGCGGGCTGCGCGACAAGACGCTCACCCTTACGATCATCCATCGCCCGCCTCCAAAAAGCGTCCTGCCATTCCTGAACCGCAGCGCGCCGGATCGCCTCAAGGAAGCGACCGAGAAGCGCCTTCGCCGATTGGACGAGGCCGTGAACGTATTCCTGTCTGGCCTGACAGAGCTTAACCCACGTGTGCTTTCGGCCAAGTCCGGCGAGTTGATCGGCTTCCTGGGGGCCCTCAACACTGGCCAGGAACTGCCGCTCTATCCGGCGAACACCTATGGCTTCCTGTCCTTCAACGTCGCCAACACGCGAGTGACGTTTCAAGGCGATCACTTCGAGCTCTCCGAAGGCGTCGTGGGACACCGCTACGGCAAGAGTTTCACCATCGGGGAATACTCGGAAGGCACCTCCTGCACCATGTTCGACATGCTGAACCTGCCGGTCGACATGATCGTAACGCATTCCTTCACACCGATTAATTCGAACCTCATGGCTGGTCGGATTAAGCGGCAAAAGCGCCAGATGCAGGCCAGCCAAGATGCGGCGCTCTCGCTGATGGAAGCACTCGACATCGCCGCAGATGATCTCGAGGCCAAACGCCAGAGCTTTGGTGAGCACCACATGGTGGTGACGATCTTTTGCGATACGCTAGACGGGTTGCAGACCCTCAGCGCAGAGATCGTCAACGCCGCCGCCGCTGAAGGCGTGAAAATGATCGGCGAGCGCGTCGCGGCCAAAGCCCATTACCTCAGCCAGCATCCCGGCAATCAGCCCAAGCGCGTGCGCGCCAGTGCGATCACCAACCGTAATTTCGCCGACTTCGCGGCGTTTCATCGGACCCAGCTCGGCAAGCCTGCTCAGAAAACACCCTGGGGCAAGGTTATCACCTATCTGCCCACGCCCGAGCAGAGCGCATACCGGTTTTCCTATCACGAGCAAGGCTCGCCCGACAAAGAACCGACCAGCGGGCATACGCTGATCATGGGACGACCCGGGTCAGGCAAGTCGGTCCTCTCGGCCTTCCTTATGACGCAAGCCCGTCGAGCAGGGGCGCGGATCTTCGTCTTCGACTACCGTTTTGGTATGGAGATGGCGGTCCGCGCCAACGGCGGGCGCTACGCATCGCTCAAAGCCGGCCAACCCACGGGCCTCAACCCGCTCTGGACCGAGACCGATGCGCGCGGCACCGCCTGGCTCTCGGACTGGCTCGCCACCTTGCTCTATCGTGCCGACAAGCCGCTGACGCCCGCGCAAACAAATCGCATTCAGGAGGTCGTGCGCCAGAATGCGCAGGCCACGAACCCAGCCTTGCGGAACTGGCGCGACTTCGCATCGCTGTTCGTTTCGACCGACGATGGCGGCGATCTGCACCAGCGGCTGCTCGAGTGGACCGAAGAGGGCCGCTACGGCTGGATTTTCGGACAGACGCTGGAAGACACTTTCTCGCTGAAGGGCAATGTGGTGGGCTTCGATCTGACCGGCATTCTCGACAGCGAGGCCGAGAAGGAACGCATGGCCGTCCTCTCCTATCTCTTCCGCCGGGTTGAGCGCGAGATCGAGGATCGGCGCCCCACCATCATCGTGATCGACGAGGCCTGGAAGGCGCTCGATAACGCGTATTTCGCCGAGCGGCTGTCGAACTGGCTGGTGACCGCGCGCAAGCAGAACACTGTCGCGGTGATGATGACGCAATACGCCAGCCAGCTCGAGCGCACCCGGACCGGCAAGACCATCATCGAAGCCGTGCCCACGCAGATCCTGCTTCCGAACATCCGCGCCCATGCCGCCGATTACGCGATGCTGAACCTCTATGAGAAGGAACTCGACGTCCTTCTCAATACCGGCAGCGACAGCCGTCTCGCCCTCATCCGAGACGACCAGGGCTCCATCGTCGTCGATGCCGATCTGAGCGCGCTTGGGCCCAATCTAACCATCCTTGGCGGCATGGAAAAAGGCGAGGCGCTTGTCGGCGCCGATTACCGCAACCGCCCGGACTTCTGGAGGATTTCATGACCCGTATCTTGTTTTTGCTCGCCGCACTCGGCGCTTTGGCCTCCTGCACCCAATACCAGGAACCGCAGGCCAATTGCTTCACCTTCCTCGCTTCGACGGCCCCCATCGCGTCTGATTGCAGCTTCACGCCGATCGGCGTACCGGAGCGCGACATTGAAGTCTAGCCTGCCCCATATCTTGGCCCTTTGCCTGCTGCCCGGTCTCGCCTTGTCCCAAGGTGTGCCGACCAATGACAGCGGGCTGACCGCGCGCGATATCGTCGAGACCAGCGATCGCGAGGCCGATCTTGCGATCCAGGCCGACAAGCTTGCCGTGCGCGAACTCATCGCCGAGATTGAACGCGAGCAATTGGCCACCCTGCAGCGCATCCTCGATGCCCAGACAAGCTTTGGCGGTCAGGGCCTGCCAGCCATGGTCTCCGGGCTCGAAAGCGGCAGCGGCGATCCGACCCGCTCCGTCGAGGCGGTCTATGGCACGGGTGAGATCGATCCCAATCCTGGCGGCGCACAGATGTTCGGGGATGCCGCCGAGAACATCGAGCAGCTCATCATCCGCGTCGCGCAGGAGACCAGCGGCTTTGCAGGCGTGGGCCGCGCGGGTCTCTCGCCGGTTCAATGGCGCGCACTCCTACAGGCGCTCATCTGGCAGGAAAGCCGGTTTACTATTGGCGCCCGCTCGCCCGTCGGCGCCTTTGGCCTCACCCAGATTATGCCCGGTACGGCCAGCGATCTCGGCATCAACCCAGAATACTACGACAGCCCCTACCTGCAGGTGCATGGCGGCGCGCGCTATCTCGCAACGCAACTCAACACCTTCGATGGCAACATCATCAACGCACTCGCGGCCTATAATGCAGGCCCCGGCCGGGTCTTTGAATATGGCGGTGTCCCGCCCTTTACCGAGACCCAGCACTACGTCCAGGTCATCCCCGAACGCTACAATCTCTACCTAAGCCGCATCGGCGGGATCGAAGCGCTTGGGACGATCGACCCCGCGCTTCTGGCCAATGCCTACCTCTCGATGACCGGGCATGGCGCGGCTTTCTATGGCAACAACGCGCCCGCCGCGATCAGGCAAGCTGCCCTGCGTATCCAAGACATCGTCACGCGGATTTCCGCGACGGAAGACGTGCAGGAAAGCGTCGCGCTCAACACCTATGCCCGCGCCGAACTCGTGCGTCTCGTCGCGGCCCGCATCCGGCTACAGGCGGCGCGGACCCGCGTACTCTCGGCCGAAGAGCTGGCACAGGCCAGCGCCCGCATGGCCGAGGGCGCGTTCATGGAATTCACGATCAGGGAGATAGACTGATGAGAGATTTACTCTTGAGAACGGCCTTAGCCACGACACTTGGGATTGGCCTACACTTGGGAACCCTCTCCCTTGCCCTTGCGCAAGGCGTGCCCGTCGTCGATACCCAGAACATCGCGCAAAACATCCAGCAGCTCCGGCAGATGATCGGAGACGAGATCCTGCAAAACGAGCAGCTAACGCAGCTCCGCGAACAGCTTGCGACACTCACGGACCAACTCGCGGAACTGCAAAGAACCTATGAAGCACTTACCCGCCTTGCCGAACTTCCCGAGATTATCCGCACCGAGATGGAGGACGAGCTGAACGGCCTGCTCGACCAGGAGTTCGGCGATATCATCGCCACGATTGAGGCGATCAAGACCGGAGACTTCTCTGGCCTGTCGGGCTCCGGCGCGGGCGAGATCGAAACACAGATGGACCGGGTGCTGGCCGATCTCGGCTTTGATGACGATACCCTCACGGAAATGGCCACCAGCGGAAATCCCGGGGCCAACCGCGTGGCGACGCAGGCCACGACCGGCGCGCTCGTCTCGGCCGCTGCCCAGAACAGCTACGAGGACGCGGGCCAATCGCTGGAACGCGTCGACCGGTTGGTCGGGCTGATCGATGACATGGACGAACTGAAGGAAAGTATCGATCTCAACACGCGGGTGACGGCGGAGCTGGCAATTGCCCTCGTCGCCATGTGGCAGCTTGAGGCCGTGCAAACCGTGGGTGACGGCACAGGCGGCGTGATTGATGCCGCCACAATCGCCGAAGAACAGCGCTTCATGGATTTCACCTTGCCGGACCTTCGGGCCGAGTAATCGTGGGGGCATGAATGGTGGCGAGTGAACAAGAAATCATCGAGGAAGAACTGGTCTACGGTGCCTTGCGCCGCGAACGGCTCTGGCAACGCCTTGGCCTGACGGGCCTTGTCTTCGGTGTCATCGGCTGTCTGAGCGCCGCGGCGGTCTCGATCCTCGATGTCGACCCGCCCCCCGTCGTTGTTCCCTATGATCCCGCCACCGGCTTTGCACTCCCCGAAGCCTCGGTCGGCGCCTCCTCGGTGACCGCCAACCAGGCGATCATCGAGGCGGAGGTGTTCCGCTATGTGACCGACCGGGAGGTCTACAACCAGCTCGACAACGATCTGCGCATCCGCAACGTCCTGCGCCGCTCGGACGGAGCTGCCGAGAGCGGGCTGCGCCAGATCTGGAACAGCGCCTATGAGAACTACCCGCCGACAGTTTATGGCCCCAATGCCCGGCTTGATGTGGAAATCCTCAGCATCAACCGGATCGGTACGAACCGCGCCACCGTCCGCCTGCGCAAGCGCCTGACCTCCATCAATGGCGTCCAAACCGGGCTTTTCACCGCCACGCTTCTCTTCGAGTTCCGCCCCGAGACCCGCCGCTCCATCGATGAGGTCTGGACCAACCCCTTCGGCTTCACGGTCCTCGAATATTCCATCCGCTCCGACAGATTGGAGAATTGAATTTGTTCCCTGCTCGACTTTTCATATTGCTGATTGCCCTGTTGCCTGGCCTTGCTTTCGCCGAAGCCATCCCGCGTGGCGGGCCCAATGACAATCGGGTGCGGCTGGCAACATATCAAGAAGGTCAGGTCTACCGCCTCAGCGTGTCGCTCTCCCATGTGACCACGGTCGAGTTCGGGGAAGGCGAGAGCATCCGCTCGATCATTGCGGGCGACACGGAAGGCTTCGAGATCGACGGCGTACCCGGCGGTCAGGCCTTCGCGATCAAGCCGGTGGCGCGCGGGGTGCATACCAATGTGACCGTCTACACGAACAGGCGCAGTTATTACTTCAACGTCCAAGAGACCCGCAGTCCGACCTTTTACGTGGTCCAGTTCCGCTACCCCGAAGACAATACGCGGCCCACACGTGCCATCGCGGCCCAAGCGCCGAACTATAATTACGGTGCCAGCGCGCGGACCGAGTTCACCCCCACCCGTGTCTGGGATGACGGGACGTTTACGTATTTCGAATTTCCGCGGAACGCGCCGGTGCCTGCGATCTTCCGCTACGCGAATGGCCGAGAACGGACTGTCAACACACAAGCCACCGAGGACGGCGTGATCCGGGTTTCAGGCGTGAACCGACAATGGGTGCTGCGGATCGGGGAGGAGGTGGTCTGCATCGAGGCCACACCACCTGCGGGGGTAGGCTCATGAGCGATACTGGAAACGCAGACCTCGAGAAACGCCTCGCTGCTCTAGAACAAGGCAAGGGCGCAGGGTCACCCCCTGCCCCACGGCGCTCGCCACCTCTCGCTTTGGTCGTCGTCCTCGTGATCGGCGCGGGCGGTGCGTTGCTCTATCTCATGTCCCAACCCGAGGAAGAGGAAGCCCTGCCCACGGCCACGCCGGACGTGTTCCAGAACGAAGGCGACGGGTTTGGCGCGATCGAAACCCTCCCCCCACCCGAGCCCGAAGTCGTTCTGGTCGCACCGGAACCGGTGGAACCGAACGCCGAGCTTTTGGCGCAACTCGCCGCCCTTCAGGCCCAGATCGAGGAATTGCGCAACGCCCCCGAACCGGTGGTCGAGGAAGACACGGCTGCCGCCGAAGCCATCGATGCGCTGACCGCGCAGATCGCGGCGCTGCAAGCCGCCTCGGAAGCCGCACAGCAGCAATTCCGAGACGAACTCACTGCCCGTGATCGGGAGTTGGAGCAAATCCGCATGGACCTCGAACTTGCGCAGCTCGAGGCGAACCGCCCGCTTCCGGCACCCGTCGGTCCTACCGAGGACGAATTGCGCGCGCGGGAGGAAGAACGGCTCCGCCGCGAGGAAGAGGCACGGCGGCTGGCAGAACTTGAACGCCGCGCGGCGGAGGAACGCGCCTTCCAGGAGCGGCGCATCGCCTCGCCCACTATCGCCTTTGGTGGTGCCTCGGGTGCGAATGAGACGGCTCTGACCGAACGGACCTTTGGGGAAGTGACGGATTTCGTTCTGAACGGCGCGCTGCCCACTTCGGTGACACAGGCAGAAGTCATCGCCAACCCGTCCAACACCATCATTCAGGGTACAATGATCCAGGCCGTCATGGAAACCGCCCTCGACAGTTCCCTACCCGGCCAGACCCGTGCCGTCGTTTCCGAAGATGTCTACAGCGTCGACGGCTCTCGTCTCCTGATCCCGCGCGGGTCCCGTCTCATCGGGCGCTATCGCTCTGGCGTCGATATCGCGCAGCGCCGGGTCACCATCGCCTGGGACCGGATCATCCTGCCCGACAACCAGACGATCCAGATCAGCTCTTTCGGGGGTGACGAATTGGGCCGCTCCGGCGTGACCGGCTTTGTCGACACGCGCTTCGATGAGCGTTTCGGCTCAGCGGCGTTGATATCGCTGATCTCCGCCGCGCCAAGCGCTGCTGCTGCAAACGTCCAGGATGAGACCGCCGCGGACGTGCTCGAAGACGTGGGCGATGATCTGGCCGATGCCACGGACAGCGTGATCGGCGACTACCTCTCGATCGGCCCCGTCATCTACGTCGACCAGGGCGCGCGCGTCACGGTGATGGTCGACCGCGATCTGGAGATTTTCTGAGCCCATGTCGCTGAGCTATCTCGAAACCTCCCTCGACAGGATCGCCGCCGCCACCCGCGACGATGTCATCGAGATCTGCATCAATCCTGACGGAAGCTGCTGGGGAGAATTCCAGGGCGATCACTTCATGCGAAAGCTGGACCAGAGGCTGACCGCAACAGAAGTCAAAGACCTCGGCAACCAGATCGCCTCTTCCGCCAACACGACAATGAGCAAGGATCGCCCGATCGTTTCGGTCTCGATCACCTACAAGGGGCGACCGATCCGGGCGCAGGTCATCACTCCACCTGCAGTGCTAACCGCCATGTCGATCAGCCTTCGGTTCTTTTCAAGCCTGCCACTCGACGGGATCGCGCTCGATTTCCTCTATGGCAAGGAACGCAAACTCGAAGAACTCCGCCTCGAGAAAACCCGGGAACTGCGCGAGGTGGTGGCCGCGGGCGCCATCGACGATGCGCTGGCCTTCTGCGTAGACAACAAGCTCAACATGATCGTCTCGGGCGGTACTTCCACCGGCAAGACTGTCGCCGCGCGGAAGATCCTCTCTCATGTGCCATCCGAGGAACGCATCGTCACCATCGAGGAAGCCGCCGAGCTTCTGCCGACCCAGCCCAATGCCGTGACCCTCATCGCCAATCGCGACGCAGAATTCCAGACCGCCGATGTGCTTCTCACCGCCACGCTGCGCATGCGCCCCGACCGGATCATCCTCGGCGAGGTGCGCGGCAAGGAGGCCATGACCTTTCTGGAAGCCATCAACACCGGCCATGGAGGCTCGATGACCACGCTGCATGCGGAAACCCCACAACTCGCCGTGCAGCGCCTCGCGATCGCGGCCCTCAAGACCGAAATCCCGATGACCTATGCCGACATGATCCAGTACATCGAAAATTCCATTGATGTGATCATCCAGGCCGGCCGCCATGACGGCAAACGCGGCATCACCGAATTCTACCTCCCCGGCGCAACTGAGATTGGAACTTCCTCATGAAGACCTTTGAATACGATATCTTGTCCTTTCCCATGACCCGCAAAACCAGCCTTGCCGACATGCGGGCCAGCCTGAACGAGAAGGGCGCAGACGGGTGGGAGGTGGTGTCGATCAGCACTTCGGAATTCGCCAATATCGGGCACACGGTCTTCTTGAAACGCGAAACCACCACAATCGGAGCCACGGCATGAGGCCGGCACGGCTAACCCTTGCTTTGACCGGGGTGGCCCTGAGCCTACTGGCTGTCCCCGCCTTCGCTGAGCGGAATCTGGTGCCGACCCTTGAGCGCAGCTTCAACGTCTGTCCAGACCGCGCCGCTGAGCCCATGTGGATGCAGGAGATCCCCCTGCGCCAAGCCTATCAGCGCGTGTTGGTCCAGGACATCTACCGCGCCCAAAACCTCGAGCGCATCGTCGAGACCGGCAGCTGCGACTGTGAAATCCGCTTCCCATCTTGGGACGCGGCCGAGGCGGTGTTTCGTGAGCGCCACGCCAGTGACGAACGGTGGGAGATGCTTCAGGCCTCAGACGCCTACAACCGCCGCACCAACGCCGCCCGCCTTGCCGCCAAAGCCATCTGCGAAGCCGCGGGCAATTGGTAAGGCAGCCCCGTTATGAGCGTCGTCACCTACTTCGTTGAAACCTCGCAGGGCTACCTCGACACCGCTGCGGAAACCCAGTTCGGGTCCGTTGCGGCAACAGTCGGCACGCTTTTGATGCTGGGAACAACGCTGGTGGTGATCCTCGTCTTCCTCAACATGATCTACCAATACAAGGCGATGGACGGGCGCACGGCCTTCTGGCTCGCAGTCAAGATCGGACTGATCGGGATATTCGCGACCAACTGGGTCCAGTTCAACGCGCTGGCCTCCGCAATCCTTGCCGGCATCGACAGCATTGCGGGTGCCCTCGTGGCTTCGGTCGGTGGTGGAACCCCGGGTCCCTCCGGTACTTTCGCCGAAGAATTCGACCGGTTGATCGCCGAGTTGGGGGACTATTTGAACGCCGCTGGTTCCGAGTTGAACTGGATGGCCGGCGCCATGCTCGACATTGTTGGGGTCCTCTTGCTCTCGATTCTCGGCGGACTCGCAGCCTTCATACTCGTGGCCTCGCGTTTGATGATCGCACTTCTGATCGGGATCGCTCCAGTCATGATTTTCCTGACTCTCTTCGAGGTGACCAAGGACTATTTTGCACGCTGGCTGTCCGCCCTGGTCTCCTTCGCGCTTTACCCGATCGTCGTGGCCGGCGTGTTCGCAACGATCACTGGAGTCTCTTCCGCTCTGATCGGTGAGCTTGGCGACCCGGAAGGGGCATCAAATATAGGCGCCCTCATCCCCTTCTTCATGATGGTTCTCATGGCCAAGGGCTTCATCATCGCCACACCCTTTATCGTCCGTGCGATCTCGGGAAACATCATGATGCCCGCCCTCTCCGGTGGCCTAGGCGGCGGTTACAGCTTCGCCCGCGCCGCCATGGGCAGCCAGCAGGCCTACAACCGCTATCTGATCGGCGGTGCCAGTGGCGCAGAATACGCAGCCCTCAGGGCGCGGCAGTTTTTTGGTGTGCAGCAGATGCCAGTGCGGCAAGGCATGGGACAGACAGGTCAGGCAAGCGGCACTGGGTCACCGGGGGCAGGGTCTCAAATGCTGGCTCAACTGGCCCGGTTGGGAAGGCTGGGGCGGCGGTGATAGCCACCTGACAAAAACCTGCCAAAACTGCAAAGGTTTTGCCGGGGGTTTTTGTCTTGGCTGCGCGGTTGATCTTGGGCGGGGCAGGCGAAATGGACAAAAACGACCGTATTTGTCCCACCCGTTTTGACCATAGGTATTTGTCCAACAGCAGACGTTCGTGGAGAGCGCGGCGAAAGTCGGGAACGAGCCCATACCTCCCAATTGCTGCGCGAAGCACAAACGGGTTGGAAGCGCTGAAAGCCGACATCAACCGAGCCGCGAGCATGCCTCAGCTGCCAATTAGCCACCTCAGCTGACACCCCTTGAACCGG
>NZ_JABECQ010000014.1:0-19191 GCF_029285915.1 Sulfitobacter sp. M85 | reverse complement strand
CCGGTGCCATCCATTACCATCCGCACGGCGCGCTCGCGCACTTCTGGTGAATACTTGTTCGTTGTCTTTGTCATGATGCTCCATCCTACTCATGAGTTGGAGCCTCCGACAAACCCGGCGCGGTTCAGTTGGAGGGGGAGTGATGCCCAATAACTGTCTATTTTCCGCCCTTCACTTGGCGCAATGGATCGGTAACTCTTTCGCAACTGCGTAGAGAGACTGATATGACGCCCCCCATTGATAAGGCTGCCACTTCTTCGTCCGACTTGGACCCCGCCGCGATGTCTGCGATTCGGAATGTCATGGCAGATGCGGAGAGTGCTCCGGACCCACGCGCCGGTTCGGGGCCGGCAGAGCCGCCGGTGGCCCCTCGGCGGCCGGGGCGCGTGGCTTTTCCGGATTTGCCGGTGCCGGAAGCCGTTGACGTTAAAATTAGGAAGGCGTCACGCCGTAGGATTCGTGCGAAACGTCCTCCGGCCCGGGCGGTGATCCTCAGCCTTCTGGCACTGGCGGTGGTTCTGCGCCCTTGGTTGGTGTTCGGCGTGCTATTCATCACCGTGTTTATCGTGTTGGGGGTCTTCCTCGCCCTCGGTTATGACGGATTTTGGCAGCGGGCGATGGCGCTTGGGCGCTGGTATGCCGCGCGGCAGCCCGAGCCCGCGGCGGCGCTTCATGCACGGTTGGATGCTTTCGCGATGAAATGGGACGCCGTGCTTGATCGATTCCCCGAAGGCACCGTCGACGGGTTGTATCTTCCCGACTTTGGCAAGGTGGCGGCGGCTGAAGCGCGGCATGACGCGGCGCTTGACCGCCGGTTCGATCGTCTGCGCGACCCGGAAGCCTGAGGCGCGCGCGAAGATGTCTTGAAACTAGGGGGCGGACCCGTTACATCCGCCCAATCGGGCAACAGGGAAAGATGTCATGGCCACCACCAATCCGCTTCAGTTCATCCAGCAGGTTCGCACCGAAGTTGCAAAGGTTGTTTGGCCGACAAAGCGCGAAGTGATGCTGACCACGGTGATGGTCTTTATCCTTGCCGCGCTGACAGCTGTTTTCTTTGCAATTGTCGATATCCTGATCCGCGGCGGCTTGCAGCAGATCCTTGGGATGTTCGGCTGAGCACCGCCCGCATGGGTGATTTTATCTTTACACCCTTGAAACCTGCGTCTGCGCGGGCTATTGCGCAGACCTGACCTGAAAAGGGCGTGCGGCGATTCGAGTTGCGCGCCGATTTTTTGTTCAGATGTTGCGGGGCTTGGCCCCCGTGTTGATTGACGAATTTCATGCCGGGGCAGCCCGCATGGCAAGACAGGGACCAGAGTTCAGATGGCAAAACGGTGGTATTCGGTCAGTGTCCTGTCGAACTTCGAAAAGAAGATCGCCGAGCAGATCCGCGCGTCCGTGGCCGAGCAGGAACTTGAAGACCAGATCGACGAAGTGCTGGTGCCCACCGAAGAGGTGATCGAGGTCCGGCGCGGCAAGAAGGTGACAACCGAGCGTCGCTTCATGCCCGGCTATGTGCTGGTGCATATGGAAATGTCCGACGCAGGCTATCACCTGATCAACTCGATCAACCGCGTCACCGGGTTCCTTGGCCCGCAGGGCCGCCCGATGCCGATGCGCGATGCCGAGGTTCAGGCGATCCTGGGTCGCGTGCAGGAAGGCGAAGAAGCGCCGCGCACGCTGATCCACTTCGAGGTCGGTGAGAAAGTCAAAGTCGCCGATGGTCCTTTCGAGGATTTCGACGGCATGATCGAAGAGGTCGACGACGAGAACCAGCGTCTCAAGGTTTCGGTCTCGATCTTTGGCCGGGAGACCCCGGTTGAATTGGAATTCACTCAGGTCAACAAACAGGTCTGAGTGTGCGGCGGGGTTCACCCCGCCATCCCGGCACCTGAGGGCGTCGGTCATTGTGGGAGGGAAGGGGCGCCGCGGCGCCTAGGCCCGAACCACGCAACGAAGAACCCGCGGGGCGCGCCCCAAGGGTGTTGAAAGGAGAAGGCCAATGGCCAAGAAACTCGTCGGTACGATGAAGTTGCAAGTTAAAGCGGGTCAAGCAAACCCGTCCCCGCCCGTGGGCCCCGCCCTCGGTCAGCGCGGCATCAACATCATGGAATTCTGCAAGGCGTTCAACGCCAAGACCGCAGACATGGAGCCGGGCGCACCGTGCCCCACCGTGATCAGCTACTATCAGGACAAGTCCTTCACGATGGACATCAAGACGCCCCCGGCGTCCTACTACCTGAAGAAAGCTGCCAAGGTGAACTCCGGCGCGAAAACGCCCTCGCGTGAAACCGTTGGCACCGTGACGACCAAGCAGCTGCGCGAGATCGCAGAAGCAAAAGCCGCCGACCTGTCCGCGAACGACGTGGAAGCGGCGATGAAAATCATCCTGGGCTCCGCCCGGTCCATGGGCATCGAGGTGAAGTAAGATGGCAAAACTTGGAAAACGCACCCGCGCCGCCCGTGAAGCTTTTGCTGGCAAAGAAGAGATCACCGTCGAAGAAGCGGTAAGCCTCATCAAAGCGAACGCCACCGCGAAGTTCGACGAAACCATCGAGATCGCGATGAACCTCGGTGTTGACCCGCGTCACGCAGACCAGATGGTCCGCGGCGTTGTTGGCCTGCCCAACGGCACCGGCAAAACCATGCGCGTTGCTGTCTTCGCCCGTGGCGCGAAGGCTGAAGAAGCCGAGAAGGCTGGCGCAGATATCGTTGGCGCAGAAGACCTGATGGAAACCGTGCAGTCCGGCAAGATCGACTTCGATCGTTGCATCGCGACACCCGACATGATGCCGATCGTTGGCCGTCTGGGTAAAGTGCTTGGTCCGCGCAACCTGATGCCGAACCCCAAGGTCGGCACTGTGACCATGGACGTCGCCGACGCTGTGAAAGCGGCCAAGGGTGGTGAAGTTCAGTTCAAGGCCGAAAAGGGCGGTGTCGTCCACGCAGGCGTTGGCAAACTGTCCTTCGACGAAGCCAAGCTGGTTGAGAACATCCGTGCCTTCGTCGGCGCCGTGTCCAAAGCCAAGCCCGCCGGTGCCAAGGGCACCTACATGAAAAAGATCAACCTGAGCTCCACAATGGGCCCGGGCGTGTCGGTCGCTGTCGAGAACGCGACTGCCGAGTGATCCTGTGGGGTGGGGGCCAGCCTCCCACCTTACGACCCGAGATTTGGCGGCTTCGGTCGCCAGATACGCAAGGACCAGAACATCGGTCCGCGCGTCTGTCCGAGACGGAGGGTTTGGGCTTTGGCCTGAATAATTCCTTCCTGAGATGGGAAACCGGAAATTCCTGCCTTCGGGCGGTTTTGGCCGGGACCCTGACATTGGACCCGAATGGGGTGCAGAAGACCGCATCCTGAACTGAGCCGGGGGGCAACCCCCAAATTTGGAGTGAAACTGTGGATAGAGCACAAAAAGAACAGTTGGTCGACGAACTCGGCCAAATCTTTGAAAGCTCTGGCGTCGTTGTGGTTAGCCACTACGTCGGTTTGACAGTTGCCGAAATGCAGGACCTTCGGGCGCGCGCACGCGCAGCCGGTGGGGCCGTGCGTGTTGCCAAAAACAGGCTCGCCAAGATCGCCCTTGAGGGCAAGCCATGCGAAAGCATTGCTGACCTTCTGACGGGTATGACCGTTCTGACCTACTCTGAGGATCCTGTGGCTGCGGCCAAGGTTGCTCAGGAGTTCGCCAAGGAAAACAGCAAGCTTGTTATCCTCGGCGGCGCAATGGGTGAGAACGCGTTGGACGCCGCCGGTGTCGAAGCCGTGTCGAAAATGCCTTCGCGCGAGGAGCTTATCTCCTCCATCGCGGGCATGCTCGGCGCACCTGCTTCGAACATCGCCGGGGCCATTGGCGCACCTGCAAGCAACATCGCATCCATCTTGTCCACCATCGAGGACAAGGCGGCTGCGTAAGGCAAATCGTCAAACTGGCGCACGGGTTGAACACGCGCGTTGGAACACACATATCGTAACGGAAAGAGCTAAACATGGCTGATCTGAAAAAACTGGCAGAAGACATCGTTGGTCTGACTCTGCTTGAAGCACAAGAACTGAAAACCATCCTGAAAGACGAGTACGGCATCGAGCCCGCCGCTGGCGGCGCAGTGATGATGGCCGGCCCTGCTGAAGGTGGCGCTGCCGAAGAAGAAAAGACCGAATTTGACGTCGTTCTGAAGAACGCCGGCGCATCCAAGATCAACGTGATCAAGGAAGTCCGCGGCATCACAGGTCTCGGCCTGAAAGAAGCCAAAGACCTGGTCGAAGCCGGTGGCAAGATCAAAGAAGGCGTCGACAAAGCCGAAGCCGAAGACATCAAAGGCAAGCTGGAAGCAGCTGGCGCCGAAGTCGAGCTGGCCTAAGCCAGAGGTGCGTGTCCTCACGCACCACGCATGAACAAGGGCTGGACGGGAATTTTCCTGTCCAGCCTGACCTGTTTTGACGAATGTTCCCCGCGGGAGCATTTCTCTGGAGAGGTCCAAGGTCGGAAGGGGTGCAGTGGGACGCATTCCAAGAATTGACCCGGATTTTCCGCTCTTATGGGCGCGCACCACGGCCCCGGTGGTTGATGCGCTCGGCGAGAGACACGAAAGGTGACACGACACATGGCACAATCCTTCCTTGGCCAGAAACGTCTGCGTAAATATTACGGCAAGATCCGCGAAGTGCTGGAGATGCCGAACCTCATCGAGGTTCAGAAATCCTCCTATGATCTGTTCCTGAATTCCGGCGACGCCGAGACCCCCACCGATGGTGAGGGGATCACGGGCGTTTTCCAGTCGGTCTTCCCGATCAAGGACTTTAACGAGACTTCGGTACTCGAATACGTCAAGTACGAGCTGGAAAAGCCCAAGTACGACGTTGAGGAATGCCAGCAGCGCGACATGACCTACAGCGCGCCTTTGAAGGTGACACTGCGCCTCATCGTGTTCGATGTGGACGAAGACACCGGCGCCAAGTCCGTCAAGGACATCAAGGAGCAGGACGTCTTCATGGGTGACATGCCCCTGATGACCCCGAACGGCACCTTTGTCGTCAACGGCACCGAGCGTGTGATCGTCTCCCAGATGCACCGCTCCCCGGGCGTGTTCTTCGACCACGACAAGGGCAAGACCCACTCCTCGGGCAAGCTGCTCTTCGCATGCCGCATCATTCCCTACCGCGGCTCCTGGCTGGACTTCGAGTTCGACGCCAAGGACATCGTCTATGCCCGCATCGACCGTCGCCGCAAGCTGCCGGTGACGACCCTGCTCTATGCCCTGGGGCTGGACCAAGAAGGCATCATGAATGCCTATTACAACACCGTCACCTTCAAGCTGGAGAAGAACAAGGGTTGGGTTGCGCCCTTCTTCCCCGACCGCGTGCGCGGCACCCGGCCGACCTACGATCTGATCGACGCCAACACCGGCGAGATCCTCTTCGAGGCTGGCAAAAAGGTCACCCCCCGTGCCGTCAAGAAGCTGCTCGACGAAGGCAAGGTCAAGGAACTGCTGCTGCCCTTCGACCACATCGTCGGCAAGTTCGTCGCGCGTGACATCATCAACGAGGAAACCGGTGCGATCTACGTCGAGGCCGGTGACGAGTTGACGCTGGAATACGACAAGGACGGCACGCTGATCGGCGGCACCGCGAAGGAGCTGATCGACGCGGGCATCACCGAGATTCCGCTGCTGGACATCGACAACGTCAACGTCGGCCCCTACATGCGTAACACCATGGCGATGGACAAGAACATGAACCGCGACACCGCGCTCATGGACATCTACCGCGTCATGCGCCCGGGCGAGCCGCCCACCGTCGAGGCCGCCTCCGCGCTCTTCGACACGCTGTTCTTCGATAGCGAACGCTATGACCTCTCGGCTGTTGGCCGCGTGAAAATGAACATGCGTCTGGCCCTCGACAAGCCCGACACTCAGCGCACGCTGGACCGTGACGACATCGTCGCCTGCATCAAGGCGCTGGTTGACCTGCGCGATGGCCGTGGCGACATCGACGACATCGACCACCTCGGCAACCGTCGTGTGCGTTCTGTCGGCGAACTGATGGAAAACCAGTACCGCGTCGGCCTGCTGCGCATGGAGCGCGCGATCAAGGAGCGGATGTCCTCGGTCGAGATCGACACCGTGATGCCGCAAGACCTGATCAACGCCAAGCCGGCCGCAGCGGCGGTGCGTGAATTCTTCGGCTCCTCGCAGCTGTCGCAGTTCATGGACCAAACCAACCCGCTCTCGGAAGTGACGCACAAGCGTCGCCTCTCGGCGCTTGGGCCGGGCGGTCTGACCCGTGAGCGTGCGGGCTTTGAAGTGCGTGACGTTCACCCGACCCACTATGGTCGGATGTGCCCGATTGAAACGCCGGAAGGGCCGAACATTGGTCTGATTAACTCGCTGGCCACCTTTGCCCGCGTGAACAAATACGGCTTCATCGAAACGCCGTACCGCGTCGTCAAAGACAGCACCGTCACTGACGAAGTGCACTACATGTCCGCGACCGAGGAAATGCGTCACACCGTGGCGCAGGCGAACGCCAACCTCGACGAGAACATGAAGTTCGTGAACGAGATGGTCTCGACCCGTCAGTCCGGTGACTACACGCTGGCACCGACCGAGAACGTGGACCTCATCGACGTGAGCCCGAAGCAGTTGGTCTCGGTCGCCGCATCGTTGATCCCGTTCCTCGAAAACGACGACGCCAACCGCGCTCTTATGGGCTCGAACATGCAACGTCAGGCGGTTCCGCTTCTGCAAGCCGAGGCGCCGCTCGTCGGTACCGGCATCGAAGAAGTCGTGGCACGCGACTCTGGCGCTGCCTACACGGCACGCCGCGCGGGCATCATCGACCAGGTCGATGCTTCGCGTATTGTGATCCGGGCCACAGAAGACCTCGAGTTGGGCGACGCGGGTGTGGACATCTACCGCATGCGCAAGTTCCAGCGTTCGAACCAGAACACCTGCATCAACCAGCGTCCGCTGGTGAAAGTGGGCGAGAAGGTCACAAAGGGTCAGGTCATCGCGGATGGTCCGTCCACCGACATGGGTGAACTGGCGCTCGGCAAGAACGTCGTCGTCGCCTTCATGCCGTGGAATGGCTACAACTACGAAGACTCCATCCTGATCTCCGAGCGGATTTCCCGCGACGACGTCTTCACCTCGATCCACATCGAGGAATTCGAAGTCGCCGCGCGTGACACGAAGCTTGGGCCGGAAGAGATCACCCGCGACATCCCGAACGTCGGCGAGGAAGCTCTGCGCAACCTCGACGAAGCCGGTATCGTCTACATCGGTGCGGACGTTGAGCCGGGCGACATCCTTGTGGGCAAGATCACCCCGAAGGGCGAAAGCCCGATGACGCCGGAAGAAAAGCTTCTGCGCGCCATCTTCGGTGAGAAAGCCTCTGACGTGCGCGACACCTCGTTGCGTGTGAAGCCGGGCGATTTCGGCACCGTTGTCGAAGTGCGTGTCTTCAACCGTCACGGTGTTGAGAAAGACGAGCGTGCGCTGCAGATCGAGCGTGAGGAAGTCGAACGTCTGGCCCGTGACCGGGACGACGAGCTGGCGATCCTTGACCGCAACATCTACGCGCGTCTCAAGGATATGATCCTTGGCAAGATCGCCGTCAAAGGCCCCAAAGGCGTGAAGGCGAACAGCCAGATCACCGAGGAACTGCTGGAAACCCTGACCCGCGGTCAGTGGTGGCAGCTGGCCCTCGAGGACGAGGATGACGCCAAGATCGTCGAAGCCCTGAACGAGCAGTACGAGATCCAGAAACGGACCTTGGATGCGCGTTTCGAGGACAAGGTCGAGAAAGTCCGCCGTGGCGACGACCTGCCCCCGGGCGTGATGAAGATGGTCAAGGTCTTCGTGGCGGTGAAGCGCAAGCTGCAGCCGGGCGACAAGATGGCCGGTCGTCACGGGAACAAGGGTGTGATCTCGAAAGTGGTGCCGATGGAGGACATGCCGTTCCTCGCCGATGGTACCCCGGTCGACTTCTGCCTCAACCCGCTGGGTGTGCCATCGCGTATGAACGTCGGTCAGATCCTCGAGACGCATATGGGTTGGGCCGCACGCGGTCTGGGCCTGAACGTTGATGAGGCGCTGCAGGAATACCGCCGCTCGGGCGACCTGACCCCGGTGCGCGAAGCGATGCAGCTGGCCTATGGCGAGGATGTCTACGAAGAAGGCATCACCGGCATGGACGAGGACACGCTGCTGGAAGCGGCTGACAACGTACGCCGCGGCGTGCCGATCGCCACACCGGTCTTCGACGGCGCCAAGGAAGCGGACGTGAACGACAGCCTCAAGCGGGCCGGGTTCGACACCTCCGGTCAGTCGGTGCTCTTCGATGGTCGTACAGGCGAGCAGTTCGCGCGTCCGGTGACCGTTGGCGTCAAGTACCTGCTGAAGCTGCACCACCTGGTGGACGACAAGATCCACGCGCGTTCGACCGGGCCGTACTCCCTCGTCACACAGCAGCCGCTGGGTGGTAAGGCACAGTTCGGTGGCCAGCGCTTTGGTGAGATGGAAGTCTGGGCTCTCGAAGCTTACGGCGCCGCTTACACATTGCAGGAAATGCTGACCGTCAAGTCGGACGACGTCGCGGGCCGGACCAAGGTCTATGAAAGCATCGTCAAGGGCGAGGATAACTTCGAAGCGGGCATTCCGGAGAGCTTTAACGTTCTCGTCAAGGAAGTGCGCGGCCTCGGCCTGAATATGGAACTCCTGGATGCGGAGGAGGATGAGTGAGGCATAGACGGAATTTTTTAAAAATTCCGGGCCGTTTTCTTTCAAAGAGAACGGCACCCCTCACTCCCAACGCACCCCTTTCAAGGATTTGAAAATGAACCAGGAACTGACAAACAACCCGTTCAACCCGCTGACGCCGCAAAAAGCGTTTGACGAAATCAAGGTCTCCTTGGCCTCGCCCGAGCGGATCCTCAGCTGGTCCTTCGGCGAGATCAAAAAGCCGGAAACCATCAACTACCGTACGTTCAAGCCTGAGCGTGACGGCCTGTTCTGCGCGCGTATCTTTGGCCCGATCAAAGACTACGAATGCCTCTGCGGCAAATATAAGCGCATGAAGTATCGCGGCGTCGTCTGCGAGAAATGCGGTGTGGAAGTCACGCTGCAAAAGGTCCGCCGTGAGCGTATGGGCCACATCGAGCTGGCCTCGCCGGTGGCGCACATCTGGTTCCTCAAGTCGCTGCCCTCGCGCATCGGCCTGATGCTGGACATGACCCTGCGTGACCTCGAGCGCGTGCTCTACTTCGAGAACTACGTCGTGATCGAGCCGGGCCTCACCGATCTTCAATACGGTCAGATGATGACCGAAGAAGAATATATGGACGCGCAAGACGCCTATGGCATGGACGCTTTCACCGCCAACATCGGCGCCGAAGCGATCCGCGAAATGCTGGCGGCGATCGACCTTGAAGCCGAAGCCGAGAACCTGCGTGCCGATCTGAAAGAGGCGACAGGCGAGCTGAAGCCCAAGAAGATCATCAAGCGTCTGAAAGTGGTCGAGAGCTTCCTTGAGTCCGGCAACCGCCCGGAGTGGATGGTCATGACCGTGATCCCGGTCATCCCGCCCGAGCTGCGCCCGCTGGTGCCGCTGGACGGTGGCCGCTTCGCGACCTCCGACCTGAACGACCTGTACCGCCGGGTGATCAACCGGAACAACCGTCTGAAGCGGCTGATCGAACTGCGCGCGCCCGACATCATCGTCCGCAACGAAAAGCGGATGCTGCAAGAATCGGTCGACGCACTCTTCGACAACGGCCGCCGTGGCCGCGTCATCACGGGTGCCAACAAGCGCCCGCTGAAGTCGCTGTCGGACATGCTGAAAGGCAAACAGGGCCGCTTCCGTCAGAACCTTTTGGGTAAGCGTGTCGACTTTTCGGGCCGTTCGGTCATTGTGACCGGCCCGGAGTTGAAGCTGCATCAATGTGGTCTGCCCAAGAAGATGGCGCTCGAACTGTTCAAGCCGTTCATCTACTCGCGGCTTGAGGCCAAAGGTCTGTCCTCTACCGTGAAACAGGCTAAGAAGCTGGTCGAGAAAGAGCGCCCCGAGGTTTGGGACATTCTTGATGAGGTGATCCGTGAACACCCCGTCATGCTCAACCGCGCGCCGACGCTGCACCGTCTGGGCATTCAGGCGTTCGAACCCGTCCTGATTGAAGGCAAGGCGATCCAGCTGCACCCGCTGGTCTGCTCGGCCTTCAACGCCGACTTCGACGGTGACCAGATGGCTGTTCACGTCCCGCTCTCGCTGGAAGCCCAGTTGGAAGCGCGTGTTCTGATGATGTCCACGAACAACGTTCTGTCGCCTGCAAACGGCGCGCCGATCATCGTGCCGTCGCAGGATATGATCTTGGGTCTCTACTACACGACCCTTGAGCGTGAAGGCATGGTTGGCGAAGGCATGGTCTTCGGCTCCGTCGACGAGGTGCAGCACGCCCTCGACGCCGGTGCGGTTCACCTGCACTCGAAGATCAAGGCGCGGATCAAACAGATCGACGCTGAAGGCAACGAAGTGATGATGCGCTTTGACACGACCCCCGGTCGTATCCGCCTTGGTGCGCTTCTGCCGCTGAACGCCAAAGCGCCGTTTGATCTGGTCAACCGTTTGCTGCGCAAGAAAGAAGTGCAGCAGGTCATTGACACCGTCTACCGTTACTGCGGTCAGAAAGAGTCGGTCATCTTCTGTGACCAGATCATGACCATGGGTTTCCGCGAAGCTTTCAAAGCGGGCATCTCCTTCGGCAAAGACGACATGCTGATCCCCGACACCAAATGGCCGCTGGTTGAAGAGACCCGCGAGCAGGTGAAGGACTTCGAACAGCAGTATATGGACGGCCTGATCACTCAGGGCGAAAAATACAACAAAGTCGTCGATGCATGGTCGAAGTGTAACGACAAGGTGACCGAGGCGATGATGGGCTCCATCTCCGCCGTGACTCACCATGAGAACGGTTCCGAGAAAGAGCCGAACTCGGTCTACATGATGGCTCACTCCGGTGCTCGTGGCTCGGTCACGCAGATGAAACAGCTGGGCGGGATGCGCGGCTTGATGGCGAAGCCGAACGGCGACATCATCGAGACGCCGATTATCTCGAACTTTAAAGAAGGTCTGACCGTTCTCGAGTACTTCAACTCGACACACGGTGCGCGGAAAGGTCTGTCGGATACCGCTCTGAAAACAGCGAACTCCGGTTACCTGACACGCCGTCTGGTGGACGTGGCGCAAGACTGCATCGTGCGCGAGCATGACTGCGGCACCGAAACCGCGATCACCGCCGAAGCGGCTGTCAACGATGGTGAGGTTGTCTCCTCGCTGGCCGAGCGTCTGCTGGGCCGTGTTGCGGCGGATGACATTCTGGTGCCCGGCACCGAGGATGTTCTGGTGCCCGCAGGTACGCTGATCGACGAGCGCATGTCGGATGCCATCGACGAAGCCGGCGTGCAGTCCGCACGGATCCGCAGCCCGCTGACCTGTGATGCCGAAGAGGGCGTCTGCGCCATGTGCTATGGCCGTGACCTCGCACGCGGCACACTGGTCAACCAAGGTGAGGCCGTCGGCATCATCGCGGCCCAGTCGATTGGTGAACCCGGTACACAGCTGACGATGCGGACCTTCCACATCGGCGGTGTTGCGCAGGGTGGTCAGCAGTCCTTCCTTGAGGCCAGCCAGTCGGGCAAGGTCGCTTTCGAGAACGCACAGACGCTTGAAAACAGCGCTGGTGAAGTGCTCGTCATGGGCCGGAACATGAAGCTGTTGATCGTCGATGAGAATGGTGAGGAGCGGGCCAGCCACAAGATCGGCTACGGCACCAAGCTGCACGTCAAAGAAGGCGACGACGTGGCGCGCGGTGACAAGCTGTTCGAATGGGACCCTTACACCCTGCCGATCATCGCCGAGAAACCCGGTACGACCAAATACGTCGACCTGGTGTCGGGCATCGCGGTCAAGGAAGACACCGACGAAGCTACCGGCATGACCCAGAAGATCGTGATCGACTGGCGCGCGGCCCCCAAGGGCAACGAGCTCAAGCCCGAGATCATCTTGGTGGGTGAAGATGGCGAACCGGTCCGCAACGATGCGGGCAACCCGGTGACCTATCCGATGTCGGTGGACGCTGTTCTCTCTGTCGAAGACCAGACGCAAGTTCAGGCCGGTGACATCATCGCGCGTATCCCGCGTGAAGGTGCCAAGACCAAGGACATTACCGGTGGTTTGCCGCGTGTGGCCGAACTCTTTGAGGCGCGTCGCCCCAAGGATCACGCCATCATTGCGGAAATCAACGGCTACGTCCGCTTCGGCAAGGACTACAAGAACAAGCGTCGCATCGCGATCGAAAGCGCGGATGATCCGGACGTGAAGGTTGAATACATGGTGCCCAAGGGGAAACACATCCCCGTGGCCGAAGGCGACTTCGTGCAGAAGGGTGACTACATCATGGATGGCAACCCCGCGCCGCACGACATCCTCGCGATCATGGGCGTCGAGGCCTTGGCCGAGTATATGATTGACGAAGTGCAGGACGTTTACCGCCTGCAGGGTGTGAAGATTAACGACAAACACATCGAAGTCATCGTCCGTCAGATGCTGCAGAAATGGGAAATCCAAGAAAGCGGCGACACCACGCTGCTCAAGGGCGAACACGTCGACAAGCAGGAGTTCGATCAGGCCAACGAGAAGGCACTCAAGAAAGGTGGCCGTCCCGCCAAGGGCGAACCGATCCTCTTGGGCATCACCAAGGCGTCGCTGCAGACCCGCAGCTTCATCTCTGCCGCGTCCTTCCAGGAAACAACGCGCGTGCTGACCGAAGCTTCGGTTCAGGGCAAGCGGGACAAGCTGGTCGGTCTGAAAGAGAACGTCATCGTGGGCCGTCTGATCCCCGCCGGGACCGGTGGCGCGACGCAGGCGATGCGCAAAGTGGCGACAGACCGCGACAATGTCGTGATCGAAGCGCGCCGCGAAGAGGCCGAAGCCGCCGCCCGTCTGGCTGCGCCGGAAGCCTCTGTGGAGGACGACATCGTCGGTGGCGATGTGTTCAACACGCCGGTCGGTGACGACGAGAGCCGCGATTGATCGCAGCATCGCATTGAAGAACAAAAGCCCCCGCAGTGACGCTGCGGGGGCTTTTTTATGGGGTGGGTAAATGCCGCGGCCAGACACCGCCCCGGGGGGCTGGTTTCTAAGGCCAAAGCCTTATATCCGCCACATAGTCCGAATAGGTTTGCAAAAGCTTAACCGTCGTAAGGTGCTTTGATGACGTCCCGCATTCTACATATCGACGACGACCCGATCGTCCTGGAACTGGTCAAGATGATCTTTTCCGACGACAGGTCGCTGAGCTTTGTCTCCTGCTTGAACGCCCGCGACGCGCTGGCGGTGGTCGATGATCTCAAGCCTGACCTGATCATCAGCGATATCTCCATGCCGGATATGGGCGGGTTGGAACTGGCCCATCGGTTTGGCGAGAATCCGGCCATTGCCGGGACGCCGATCATATTTCTCAGCGGGCGCACCCGCGATCTTGAGGTCTATGACGCCTTCCGCGATCTGGCGGCCACGGTGATGCAAAAGCCGGTCGATCCGGGGTTGCTGCGCAGCACGGTGCGCAATCTTCTGGCCAGCCAGCAGCAGCCGGTGGCGCAGGCTTCGAACCAGTAGAGCGCGCCAGTCTGGGCGGCGGGGGCCGCCGTTCTTGACAGCCCCCGTAGCCGCTGCCAGTCATTCGGGGGCGGCACTGATACAAGCCGCACCATTTTTCCCGGAGCGCTTTCATGTCCCCCAATACCATCGGCGCGCTGCTGATGATCGCCTCGATGGCCTGTTTCACGTTTAACGACACGCTGCTCAAAATGACCGACGGGGCGCTGCCCCTGTTTCAGCTGTTGTTCCTGCGGGGGGTGACGACTTCGGTGCTGATCTTGGCCCTTAGTCGGCAGCTTGGTCGGATCGATTTTCGACTTCAAGCGCGGGACTGGCAGGTCATCGGCCTGCGTTCGGTGGCCGAGATCGCGGCGGCATATTTCTTTCTCACCGCGTTGTTCAACATGCCTTTGGCGAATGTCACCGCCATCCTTCAGGTCGTGCCGCTTTCGGTGACGCTGGCGGCGGCGCTGGTGTTCCGGCAGGCGGTCGGCTGGCGGCGTTTGGTCGCCATCGGTATTGGTTTCTGCGGCGTGCTGTTGATCGTCAAGCCGGGGGCGGAAGGGTTCAATATCTGGTCGATCTACGTGCTGATCGCCGTGCTCTGCGTGACGGTCCGTGACCTGTCGACCCGCGCCTTGTCACCGGCGGTACCCTCGATGACCGTGACTTTCGTGACCGCCCTGTCGGTGATGACGGCGGCGGGTTTGGCGTCGCTGAGCGCGCCTTGGGCCCCGGTGACGCCCTCGGTCGCCGCGCTGATCGGCGGCTCAGGAGTCTTTGTGCTAGGCGGCTATTTCTTCTCGATCCAAGTGATGCGGGTGGGCGATATCGGCTTCATCGCGCCGTTTCGCTACACCGGCCTGCTCTGGGCGCTCTTGCTGGGCTGGGTCGTCTTTGGTGACTGGCCGGGGGCCTTGACCCTCATCGGCGCGGGGATCGTGGTGGCCACGGGGGTCTTCACCCTGTACCGGGAGCGGAAGTTGAAAGTTCAGGCCGAGAAGACGCGCCGCACCTGAGCTTGGTCGATGGCGAAACGCTCCTGAAACAGCGCTTCGCCTTCGGCATCCAGAGGGGCCACCTCTACATGCCGCGCCAGCCCTTGCCGCGAATCGTTCGAGCCGTTGTGGCTGCGCACGAACATTGCGGCATCGGGCAGGCTGACGCAGGGCATGAAGCGCGGCAGTTTCTCATGGGCGAAGTTCATGATGGTGAGCGGGCTGCCGCCCTTCACATACATCGCCAGTGCCGCGACGTTCAGCGGGCGGTACACTTCGGCGGCGCGGATGCCCTGCGGGCCGAATTCCGCGATATAGCCCTTGGGCCAGTCAAAGGTGACCGAACGCTGGCCTTTCAGCAGACCCGCGCTTTGCGCGACCGTCTGGCGCAGCCGCGCGATGAAGTCGACCGAGACCGCATCGTCATCGTCGTAGCGGAACTGTAGGCAGGGCTCGGCCGGGTTGATCCGCGCGGCGTTCAGCACCTCCTTCATCACCTCCCGATGATTGCGCGGCGGCTCGCGATGAATAACCGCCTGCGGCAGATCGGCCAGCAACGATTCGAGGCGTCGGGCGTGGCGCTCGGGAAACTGGTCTCCGATCACGAAGACCATGGAGAAATCCGGGTCTGTCTGCGCTTTCAGGCAGGGCAAAGCGACGGTTTCGAGCAGGCGGAAACGTTCTTCGAGCCGGGCCGCATCATAGAGATAGGCGATGCGTTCCTCGGTGGTCTCGTGGCCGACCTGAAAGCCGCCCAAAGCCGGGTAGGAAAAGCGGCAAAGGCCGATCGCTTGCATGGAGATTTCCTTCTGTCCTTCGCCGGACTATGGCGAGCGGGGCAGGGGCGTGGCAAGGGTGGAATGTGCCACCCGGGCCCGGAACCAAGCCGCAGGCGCCGGGCCATCACCCAGCAAACCTCCGCGACCCCACCGGGGCCCACCTGTTGACAGGCCCCGCGCAACGCTCTATACGCCCGCTATCTCGGAGGTGGAGGCCGCTCTGCCAGTCCGAATTCATAACTGAAGTGGTCACGATCCGGCCTACTACTGGCCCGATCCTCTGTTAACCCACCGCGTCGTTTTCCTCGGTACGGGAACGTTGCGGTCATTTTGCTTTGTGGACGCATGAAGTAACCGAAATTAGCCGCATGGGGGATCCCCCGTGTACACAATCTGAGCGATACGGGGATATAACCGGAATGCCAACGATCCAACAGCTGATCCGCAAGCCGCGGCAGCCGAAAGTCAAACGTTCGAAATCCATGCACCTGCAGGAGTGCCCGCAAAAGCGCGGCGTCTGCACACGCGTGTACACCACCACACCGAAGAAGCCGAACTCGGCTATGCGTAAGGTTGCCAAGGTGCGCCTGACCAACGGGTTCGAAGTGATCTCCTACATCCCGGGTGAGAGCCACAACCTTCAAGAACACTCCGTGGTTCTGATCCGCGGCGGTCGTGTAAAAGACCTTCCGGGTGTGCGTTACCACATCCTGCGCGGTGTTCTTGATACGCAGGGCGTGAAAGACCGTAAGCAGCGTCGTTCGAAGTACGGCGCGAAGCGTCCGAAGTAATCTCGCACCGGTGGGGCCCGCCCCCGCCGATCCACCCGATGTTCGGTGGGGCCGCGCCCCACCACCCGCCAAGAGGAAGACACTGACATGTCACGCCGCCACGCCGCTGAAAAACGCGAAGTCCTGCCAGACGCCAAATACGGCGATCTGGTTCTCACCAAATTCATGAACAACCTGATGATCGACGGCAAGAAATCTGTCGCCGAGCGCATCGTCTACAACGCGATGACCCGCGTCGAAGACAAGATCAAGCGCGCGCCGATCGAAGTGTTCCACGAAGCGCTGGAAAACATCCAGCCCTCCGTCGAAGTCCGGTCGCGCCGCGTCGGTGGTGCCACCTATCAGGTGCCCGTCGAAGTGCGCCCTGAGCGTCGTCAGGCGCTGGCGATCCGCTGGTTGATCAAAGCCGCCCGTGCGCGTAACGAAAACACCATGGAAGAACGCCTTGCCGGCGAGCTGCTGGACGCTGTGCAGTCCCGTGGTACCGCTGTTAAAAAGCGCGAAGATACGCACAAGATGGCCGACGCGAACAAAGCGTTCAGCCACTACCGCTGGTAATCTCAACGTCGTGCCCGGTTTCGGGCGCGATCCGTTCGTACTGATATTTTCGAGGAAGCAGCCCCATGGCACGCGACTATCCGCTCCAACGCTACCGCAACTTCGGCATCATGGCTCACATTGATGCCGGCAAAACCACTTGTTCCGAACGCATCCTGTTCTACACCGGCAAAAGCCACAACATCGGTGAGGTGCATGACGGCGCCGCAACCATGGACTGGATGGAGCAGGAACAAGAGCGCGGCATCACCATCACCTCCGCCGCGACCACCACTTTCTGGCAGCGTCAGGAAGAGCCCACAGCCGATGCGACATCCGACACCAAGTTCCGGATGAACATCATCGACACCCCCGGCCACGTTGACTTCACCATCGAAGTTGAGCGTTCGCTGGCCGTTCTCGACGGCGCGGTTGCCGTTCTCGACGCCAACGCCGGTGTTGAGCCGCAGACCGAAACCGTGTGGCGTCAGGCTGACCGCTACAAGGTTCCGCGTATCGTGTTCGTCAACAAGATGGACAAGATCGGCGCGGACTTCTTCAACTGCGTTCACATGATCAAGGACCGTACAGGCGCCACGCCTGCTCCGATCCAGATTCCGATCGGCGCCGAGAACGAGCTGGAAGGCATCGTCGACCTCGTGACCATGAAAGAATGGGTCTGGGCCGGTGAAGACCTCGGTGCCGCCTGGGAACAGCGCGAAATCCGTGACAGCCTGAAAGCGACCGCCGACGAATGGCGTGCCAAGCTCATCGAGACCGCGGTCGAGATGGACGACGAGGCGATGGAAAACTACCTGATGGACGGCGCCGAGCCGGACGTCGACACTCTGCGCGACCTGATCCGTAAGGGTACCCTGGCCATCAAGTTCATCCCCGTTCTCTGTGGCTCCGCCTTCAAGAACAAGGGTGTTCAGCCGCTCTTGAACGCGGTGATCGACTACCTGCCCAGCCCGCTGGACGTTGTCGACTACATGGGCTTCAAGCCGGGCGATGAGACCGAAACCCGTAACATCCCGCGCCGCGCGGACGATGACATGGCGTTCTCGGGCCTTGCGTTCAAAATCATGAACGACCCCTTCGTGGGCTCGCTGACCTTCACCCGCATCTACTCGGGCGTTCTGCGCAAGGGCGATACGCTTCTGAACTCGACCAAGGGTAAGAAAGAGCGCGTCGGTCGTATGATGATGATGCACTCCAACAACCGCGAGGAAATCGAAGAGGCCTTCGCGGGCGACATCATCGCGCTGGCGGGGCTCAAGGACACCACCACCGGTGACACGCTCTGCGCGCAGAACGATCCGGTCGTCCTCGAAACCATGACATTCCCCGATCCGGTGATCGAGATCGCGGTCGAGCCGAAAACCAAGGCCGACCAGGAAAAGATGTCTGCAGGTCTGGCCCGTCTGGCTGCCGAGGACCCCTCCTTCCGCGTCGAGACCGATCTGGAATCCGGTCAGACCATCATGAAGGGCATGGGCGAACTTCACCTCGACATCCTCGTCGACCGTCTGAAGCGTGAGTTCAAGGTTGAAGCGAACATCGGTGCGCCTCAGGTTGCCTATCGTGAGACCATCAGCCGCGAAGCCGAAATCACCTACACCCACAAGAAACAGTCGGGTGGTTCGGGTCAGTTCGGTGAGGTCAAGATGATCCTGACGCCGACCGAGCCGGGCGAAGGTTACTCCTTTGAGAGCCGCATCGTCGGTGGTGCCATTCCCAAGGAATACATCCCGGGCGTGGAAAAGGGTATCAAGTCGGTTCTTGACTCCGGTCCGCTGGCGGGCTTCCCGGTCATCGACTTCAAGGTTGCCCTGATCGACGGTAAGTTCCACGACGTTGACTCCAGTGTTCTGGCCTTCGAAATCGCCGCCCGTATGGGTATGCGCGAAGGCATGAAGAAAGCTGGCGCCAAGCTGCTGGAACCGATCATGAAGGTCGAAGTTGTGACCCCGGAAGAATACACCGGTGGCATCATCGGTGACCTGACATCCCGTCGCGGTCAGGTGCAGGGTCAAGATACGCGCGGCAACGCCATCGCGATCGACGCCTTCGTGCCGCTGGCCAACATGTTCGGCTACATCAACACCCTGCGTTCGATGTCGTCGGGTCGTGCGAACTTCACCATGCAGTTCGACCACTACGAACCCGTGCCGCAGAACATCTCGGACGAGATTCAGGCCAAGTTCGCTTAAGGAAATCGGCGCGTGGGAAACCGCGCGCCGACCCAAATCGTTGGGTGTGTGCTGCGCATACACCATTGAGAAAGACCAAAAGGAGCCAACACCATGGCAAAGGCAAAGTTTGAACGCACCAAACCGCACGTCAACATCGGCACGATCGGCCACGTTGACCACGGTAAAACCACGCTGACCGCGGCGATCACCAAGTACTTCGGTGACTTCCAAGCG
>NZ_JABECQ010000013.1:0-44201 GCF_029285915.1 Sulfitobacter sp. M85 | reverse complement strand
CGCAGTTCTACTTCCGTACAACTGACGTGACCGGCACCGTTCAGCTGGCAGAAGGCACCGAGATGGTCATGCCCGGCGACAACGTATCCTTCGGCGTTGAGCTGATCGCACCGATCGCCATGGAAAACGGTCTGCGCTTCGCGATCCGCGAAGGTGGCCGCACTGTCGGCGCGGGCGTCGTTTCCAAAATCACTGAGTGATTTTGAAACGGACCCGGTGGGCGGCAGTCGCTCCGCAGGAGCGATGAGAGCCCTCCCCCTGGCCTGACCGGGGACCACGGTTCAGATATTCGAAAGGCCGCAGCTTTTGCTGCGGCCTTTTGCTTTGGCGGGAGAGGGGCGTTTGGCGTGCGCGTGATACTGGGGGAGACGGCGCGTTTTCCGGTTGTGATTCAACGCTGACGGGGTGCGCGGTCACGCCGGGGCGGCGTGACTTTGCGCACTGGTTCTAAAAACACGGGGGTTTTTAGAACCCTCTTGCCACTTGCTTTGATTCCCCCTATAGGACGCGCATCGAACCGGGGTGCGTTAGACGCGCCCCGTTTGATTTATTACCAAGGCGCGAAGAGGGGGCCGGATGAGCCTGCTTCCTCCAATCCGTTAGAATCCCAAAACAAGGGATATGCATATGGCCGTTCAAAGCCAGAACATCCGCATTCGCCTGAAGGCGTTTGACTACCGGGTGCTCGATGCCTCCACTCAGGAAATCGTCAGCACCGCCAAGCGCACAGGCGCTTCGGTTCGCGGTCCCATTCCGCTGCCGAACAAGATCGAGAAATTCACCGTTCTGCGTGGTCCCCACGTCGACAAGAAATCCCGTGACCAGTTTGAAATCCGCACGCACAAGCGTCTGCTGGATATCATCGATCCGACCCCCCAGACCGTGGACGCGCTGATGAAGCTCGACCTCGCCGCTGGCGTGGACGTCGAGATCAAGCTGCAATCGTAAAGCCGGGAGGGTAATCATATGTTGCGCTCAGGCGTTATTGCAAAAAAAGTCGGCATGACCCGGCTGTTCATGGAAGACGGCAAGCAGATCCCTGTGACCGTGCTCCAGCTGGACAAGCTTCAGGTTGTCGCACAGCGCACCGCGGAACGTGACGGCTACACCGCCGTTCAGCTCGGTGCCGGTACGGCGAAAGCCAAACGCACAAGCCAAGCCATGCGTGGTCACTTCGCCGCGGCGAAAGTGGAACCCAAGCGCAAGCTGGCCGAATTCCGCGTCGACGCGGATGCGATGATCAACGTCGGTGAGGAAATCACCGCTGACCATTACTTCGCCGGTCAGTATGTTGACGTTGCAGGCACATCGATCGGTAAAGGTTTTGCCGGTGCGATGAAGCGTCACAACTTCGGCGGTCTGCGGGCGACACACGGTGTCTCCATCAGCCACCGTTCGCACGGCTCCACCGGCCAGTGTCAGGACCCCGGCAAGGTTTTCAAAGGTAAGAAAATGGCCGGTCACATGGGTGCTGCCCGTGTCACCACGCAGAACCTCGAAGTCGTCAAGACCGACAGCGCGCGTGGCCTGATCATGGTCAAAGGCGCCGTTCCCGGTTCCAAGGGTGGCTGGGTCACCGTCAAGGACGCGGTCAAAAAGCCGTTCCCCGCAGACGCGATTCTGCCCGCCGCTCTGAAATCTGCCGCTGACGAAGCCGCGAAAGCCGCCGAAGAGGCCGCCGCCGCAGCCGCCGCAGAGGCAGAAGCCGAAGCCAAGCGTTTGGCCGAAGAGCAAGCCGCACAGGAAGCTGAAGCGCTGAAAGCCGCAGAAGCCGAAATCGCAGCTGAAGGTTCGGATGCCGACAATTCCGATGCCGACGCTGACAAGAAAGAAGGTGACGCATGAAACTCGATGTCATCAAACTCGACGGTGGCAAAGCCGGGTCCGTAGACCTGGACGAAGCCCTGTTCGGCCTGGAGCCGCGTGCCGACATCCTGCACCGCGTCGTGCGCTGGCAGCGTAACAACGCGCAGCAGGGGACGCACAAGGTCAAGACCCGGTCCGAGACCAGCTACTCGACCAAGAAGATCTATCGCCAGAAGGGCACCGGCGGCGCACGCCACGGTGACCGCAACGCGCCGATCTTCCGCAAGGGTGGTATCTACAAAGGTCCGACCCCGCGCAGCCACGGCCACGAGCTGACCAAGAAGTTCCGCAAGCTGGGCCTGCGCCACGCGCTGTCCGCCAAAGCAAAAGCCGGTTCGCTGGTCATCATCGACGAAGCAACTTCCGAGGGCAAAACCGCCGCTCTGGCCAAGCAGGTCTCGAACCTGGGCTGGAAACGCGCGCTGGTCATCGATGGCGCTTCGGTCAACGAGAACTTCGCACAGGCCGCGCGCAACATCGATGGGTTGGACATCCTGCCGTCGATGGGCGCAAACGTCTATGACATCCTCAAGCGTGACACTCTGGTGATCACCAAAGCGGGGATCGAAGCATTGGAGGCACGCCTGAAATGAGCGCCAAGCATCAACACTACGACGTGATCCGCAAGCCGGTCATCACCGAGAAGGCAACCATGGCGTCCGAACAGAACGCCGTCGTCTTCGAAGTCGCGATCGACAGCAACAAGCCGATGATCAAAGAGGCCGTCGAGGCGCTCTTCAACGTCAAGGTGAAGGCCGTGAACACGACCATCACCAAAGGCAAGGTCAAGCGTTTCCGGGGCCAAATGGGCCGCCGCAAAGACGTGAAAAAGGCCTATGTGACGCTCGAAGAGGGCAACACAATCGACGTCTCCACCGGACTGTAAGCCTTCGGTTTGGAATTTGGGAAAGGCTTCCGCGTTGCGGGGGCCTTTTTCGTTTGAGGTGGAACTGGGGGGCTGAATGCCGCCGGGCCCGGAATCTCAGCGGTGGATGAACCCTAAACCTCACAGGCCGTTTCCGGCCTAAATGCGGCAATGGGGGGCCAAAAAGCACCGTGGGCGTTGCTTGCTGCGCGCTTTCCTCTACAAGACCTCGGATAACGACAAAAAGCAGGTCCATGTCCCACGAAAAATCTACCTCTGGCGCGTCTGCGGACGTGTCGAACGCGCGCGACTGGGTGCGCGTGCTGGCCCGTTACCGCGAGCCGAGCACGTGGCGCAGCAGTTTTGAACTTGCGATCACGCTTGGCCCCTTCATTCTCCTGTGGGCGCTCGCTTGGTGGGCGCTCTCGATCAGCGGCTGGCTGACGCTTGCCATCTCGCTGGTGAACGCGGGCTTCTTGCTGCGGCTCTTCGCGATCCAGCATGATTGCGGCCATGCGGCCTTTTTCAGCAGCCGTCGCACAAGCGATTGGGTGGGCCGCGTGTTGGGGGTGCTGACGCTGACGCCCTATGATGTCTGGCGACGGACCCATTCGATCCACCATTCCTCGGCCGGGAACCTTGGCCGTCGCGGAATCGGCGACATCCATACACTCACCGTGGCGGAGTATCGCGCGCTTGGGCTGTTCGGGCGACTGCATTACCGCTTGTATCGGAACCCGATCGTGCTCTTTGGTCTTGGGCCGACCTATCTGTTTTTCGTGCAGAACCGCGTCCCGCTGGGGCTGATGGCGCAGACACGCTATTGGCTGAGCGCGATGGGCACCAACCTGACGATCCTCGTAGCACTTGCAGTGATCTTCTATTTCGGGGGGATCATGCCCATTCTGCTCATCTTCGTGCCCAGCACCCTGTTGGCGGCGACGGCGGGGATGTGGTTGTTCTATGTGCAGCATCAGTTCGAGACGACCCATTGGGAAGAGAACGACGCTTGGGACCTGCACGATGCGGCGTTCCACGGCTCGTCGCATTATATCCTGCCCCGTCCGCTGCAATGGCTGAGCGCGAATATCGGCATTCACCATGTGCACCATCTTTACAGCCGCATTCCGTTCTATCGTCTGCCAGAGGTGCTGCGGGATCATGTGGCCTTGGCCGAAGGTAATCGCATGACCATTCGCGAAAGCCTCGCCAACGCGCGGCTGCACCTTTGGGATGAGAAAAGCAAACGTCTGCTGTCCTTCGCGCAGGCACGTCGCGCCGCTTGAAGCGCTCGCTAATGATGAAAAAAGCCCCCGCCTTGGCGGGGGTTTTTGCGTTTTGAGGTCGTGATATTACTCATACGCGATCCTGCTGCCGCCGGGTTCAATCATGCGGCGACCCCTTAAAAGTTCCAAAAAAAAGAGCTCAATTTATTTGGAACAGAGCAGAAAGCTGCCGGTTGTCTCACCGTGGAAGACGGGGTGCTGCGCGCCTCACTTATCGTAAACGAACACGGGAGAGACCTAATGATCTATACCAAAACACTCATGGCTGGCGTATCCGCCGTTGCCCTTTTCGCGGCCGCTCCGGTTCTGGCGCAGGATGCGACAGAGAACGTCGAAGAGACCATCGAGCGCAATGCCGAAGTCGAAGCCGAGATGGAAGCCGAAGTCGAAGGTGGCGCAGCCGCGACCGCGAATGTTGCTGGCGGCCAAGTGGTTGTCGAGCAGGAAGACGCCGAAGTTGACGTGACCGTTCCCGAGCCCGATGTGAACGTCTCGCAGGACGCACCCGTTGTGACTGTTGAGCAGGGCCAGCCCGAAGTGAACGTCGCCGTTCCCGAGCCGACCGTTCGCGTGCAGCAGCAGGCTCCCATCATCACCGTTGAGCAGGCCCAGCCGCAGGTTACCGTGCGCATCCCCGAGCCCGTCGTAACCGTGCAGGTGCCTAAGCCACAGGTTGATGTCGACACCGGCGAGCCGATCGTTGACCTCGAGCAGCCCGAACCCGTCGTGAAGTTTGTGCGCCCCGAGCCGAAAGTAACCATCGAAGAAGCCGAGCCGCGCGTGACCGTTGAGCAGGCCGAAGCCGATGTAAACGTGGCTGAATCCGAAGAAGCCCGCGTCGACGTTGAGCAGCAAGAAGCCAACGTGAACGTGCAGCAGGGCGAAGACGCGAATGTCGTCGTCGAAGAAGCCGAAGCGCCGCAGGTTAACGTTGAAGGTGCCGAAGGCGCCGAGATCGACGTCGAGCAAGAGCAAGCGCGTGTCTTGATGGAAGACTTCAACGCCGACGAGCAGGGCAATATGGCCGAAGAAGACCGTGCCCGCTATCAGGAGAACGTGCAGCGTCTGCCGATCTTCAACCTGACCGCAGAAGAACTGACCGGCCGTAGCGTTGCTACCGAAAACGGTGAAGATGTTGGCGAAATCGACTTCATCGGCGTCCGTGGTGACACCGTTGTTGCGATCATCGGCGTTGGTGGTTTCCTTGGTATGGGCGAAAACGAAGTCGCCATTCCGGTTGAAAAGCTGATCATGCGTGAAGACGAAGTCATCGTCCCCGGCGTGACCGAGGAGCGTCTGGAAAGCATGCCGGAATTCAACGAAGCCGAAGTTGAAATCCTCGACCCCGGTATGCGTCTGGCCGAGAGCGTTGGCCTTGACTAATACCCACCTTGGGTAACTGCTAAACCAATAGAAGAAGGCGCTTCGGCGCCTTCTTTTCTTTTCTGCGGGGCAGGGAGGAGGATTTTCGCCATGCCCACTGGACGGGCTGTTGCGAACCTGTTAGGTCGCCACATCGGCTCAGACCCCGGATTCGTCCGGGGTTTGGCTATTTGAACGATCCCGGTGGCTGGGATGCCTGCCTCGCAAGAGATTTAAACCCATCCACCACTCCCACAGGGGACCTTCGGGGCCCTATAACCAACGCGCTTTCATCTCGGTGCGAGCGTGCCTAGCAAACGGAAGACAGAGAACATGGCACTCAAGTCGTACAAACCGACGACGCCAGGCCAGCGTGGACTGGTACTGATCGACCGTTCGGAGCTGTGGAAAGGCCGCCCGGTCAAAGCCCTTACTCAGGGTCTGACCAAATCCGGTGGCCGGAACAACACCGGACGAATCACAATGCGTCGTACAGGTGGTGGTGCAAAGCGCCTCTACCGTATCGTTGATTTCAAGCGTAACAAGCTGGACATGTCCGCTGTTGTCGCGCGGATCGAATATGACCCCAACCGTACCGCCTTCATCGCACTGATCCAGTACGAAGACGGCGAGCAGGCCTACATCCTGGCCCCGCAGCGTTTGGCCATCGGCGACAAGATCATCGCCGGCGCCAAAGTGGACATCAAGCCCGGAAACGCGATGCCTTTCTCGGGCATGCCGATCGGTACGATCGTCCACAACATCGAGATGAAGCCCGGCAAAGGCGGTCAGATCGCCCGTGCCGCCGGCACCTACGCCCAGTTCGTGGGTCGTGACGGTGGCTACGCTCAGATCCGTCTGAGCTCTGGCGAGCTGCGTCTCGTGCGTCAGGAATGCATGGCCACCGTTGGTGCCGTCAGCAACCCCGACAACTCCAATCAGAACTACGGTAAAGCGGGCCGCATGCGTCACAAGGGCATCCGTCCCTCTGTGCGTGGTGTGGTGATGAACCCGATCGACCACCCGCACGGCGGTGGTGAAGGCCGGACCTCTGGTGGTCGTCACCCGGTTACTCCTTGGGGTAAGCCGACGAAGGGTGCCAAGACCCGCAACAAGAACAAAGCGTCCAGCAAGCTTATCATCCGCTCGCGTCACGCCAAGAAGAAGGGGCGTTAATCAATGGCTCGTTCAGTATGGAAAGGTCCTTTTGTCGACTCTTATGTCCTCAAAAAGGCAGAGGCTTCCCGCGAGGGCGGCCGCAACGAAGTGATCAAGATCTGGTCGCGCCGCAGCACGATCCTGCCCCAGTTCGTGGGTCTGACGTTCGGCGTCTACAACGGTCACAAGCACATTCCTGTCAACGTCAGCGAAGAAATGATCGGTCAGAAGTTCGGTGAATACTCCCCGACGCGGACCTACTACGGTCATGCCGCCGACAAAAAAGCGAAGCGGAAATAAGCCATGAGCAAGGATAAGAATCCCCGCCGCGTGGCAGACAACGAAGCAATGGCGAAACTGCGCATGCTTCGTACGAGCCCGCAGAAACTGAACCTGGTTGCTGCCCTCATCCGTGGCAAGTCCGTGGACAAGGCGCTGACCGACCTGACCTTCTCCAAGAAGCGGGTCGCGCAGGACGTGAAGAAATGCCTTCAGTCCGCCATCGCCAACGCGGAAAACAACCACAACCTGGACGTCGATGAGCTGATCGTGGCCGAGGCCTATGTCGGCAAGAACCTGACCATGAAGCGCGGTCGCCCGCGTGCCCGTGGCCGGTTCGGCAAGATCATCAAGCCGTTTGCCGAGATCACGATCAAAGTGCGTCAAGTTGAGGAGCAAGCCTGATGGGTAACAAAGTCAATCCGATCGGTATGCGCCTTCAGGTGAACCGCACCTGGGACAGCCGCTGGTACGCCGACACCAAGGATTACGGTGATCTTCTGCTCGAAGACCTCGCAATCCGCGACTTCATCAAGAAAGAGTGCCACCAGGCCGGTGTTGCCCGTGTGATCATCGAGCGTCCGCACAAGAAGTGCCGCGTCACGATCCACACAGCACGCCCCGGCGTCATCATCGGCAAGAAAGGCGCGGACATCGAGACGCTGCGCCAGAAGATTGCCAAGATGACCAACTCGGAACTGCACCTCAACATCGTTGAGGTCCGCAAGCCCGAGCTGGACGCACATCTGGTTGGTGAGAGCATTGCACAGCAGCTGGAGCGCCGGGTGTCTTTCCGCCGTGCCATGAAACGTGCCGTGCAGAACGCCATGCGCATGGGCGCACTGGGCATCCGCGTGAACCTCGCGGGTCGTCTGGGTGGTGCCGAAATCGCGCGTACCGAATGGTACCGCGAAGGTCGCGTGCCGCTGCACACATTGCGTGCCGACATCGATTACGCGCATGTCGAGGCGTCCACCGCCTACGGCATCATCGGGATCAAGACCTGGATCTTCAAAGGCGAGATCATGGAACACGACCCCGCCGCGCGTGACCGCAAGGCACAGGAACTCCAAGACGGCCCAGCACCTCGCGGTGCCGGCGGTCGTCGCTAAGGGGGAATGAGAAATGCTTCAACCAAAGCGTACTAAATTCCGCAAGCAGTTCAAAGGCTCGATCAAGGGTCTGGCGAAGGGCGGGTCTGACCTGAACTTCGGCACCTACGGCCTGAAGGCACTGCAGCCGGAGCGGGTTACCGCCCGCCAAATCGAAGCGGCACGCCGCGCCATGACGCGTCACATGAAGCGTCAGGGCCGTGTCTGGATCCGCATCTTCCCGGATGTTCCGGTAACCTCCAAGCCCGTCGAAGTTCGTATGGGTAAAGGTAAAGGTTCCGTCGACTTCTGGGCCGCCAAGGTCAAGCCGGGCCGCATCATGTTCGAGATCGACGGTGTCGGCGAAGACGTAGCGCGCGAAGCCCTGCGTCTGGCAGCCATGAAGCTGCCGATCAAGACCCGGGTCGTGGTCCGCGAGGACTGGTAAGCCCGAAGCCCCGCAAGGGGTGGCTGAGAGAAAAGAAACCCCCGTCGAGCGATCGGCGGGGGTTTTGCTTTGTCAGTCTTCGCGGTCCAGTGCGAGCCAGAGTTTCCCGCCCCGGTAGCCGCCTTTCACCAGATGGCCCGGGGTGCCGATCTCGGGGTGGGCCTCGCTCCAATCCCGGAACTGGTCCCTGCTGACGATCCGGCCGCGGTGATCGCGGGCCGCTTTCAAAATGTAGGGGTCGGCGGGCGTGCCTTTCGGGACGACCATCACGCGGCTTGCGGGCAGGTCGAGCTGGCTGCTCAACGCCTTGTCATGTTGATACCGGCCAATGAGGCGGTATCCCGCGTTGGCGTCGAAGACCACGCAAGGGGATTGTCCGCGCGCGCGGAGTTCGTCCACCACCTCGCGCACGGCGCGGATGTCAGGTGCTCCGGTTTTCCAGAACATGACGTTGGAGCCGTCGACGATGACCCAGTCTTTGCGCCCCCAGCGGAGTGATCGCAGGAGGAGGATCGCGCTGGCGATGACGCAGGGCAGGGCGATGAGCAGAAGGTCGCGGAATGTGGGGTACAGGAAGGCGGCGACCGTGGCGGCGGCTGAGGCGAGGAAGAGCAGGCGGAGAAACATGGCGACGCGAATGACCTTTTAAATGCGATCAACTGTCGGGCAAGTTTTCCATCAGGGCAAGAAGCATGTCATTGCCACCCCGGCCCGGACTCAGGCCGCAGGTGCCGAACCTCAGCTCTCCCAGTTGTAGTTAAAACTCACCGAAACCCGATCTTCCTCGATCATGTTCATCGGTACCTCGTGCCGCAGCCAGCTTTCCCACAGCAGCACGTCGCCCGCTTCGGGGGCCACATAGATGAAGGGCCGCAGCTCCTCGCGCGCGTCCTTCATCCGGCCCGGGGCGGCCATCATCATCGCCAGGCGCGGGTCTTCGAAGCGGATCGCGCTGGCGCCCTCGGGCATGGTCACATAGGTCGTGCCTGAAATCACCGAATGCGGGTGGATATGCGAGGTGTGGATGCCGCCCTCGGGCAGGATGTTCAGCCAAAGCGAGTCGAGCACCAACTTGCGGTCACCCAGATCGAACTGCAGATCCTCGACAAAGGCCGCAACATGTGCGTCCAGCACCTTCTTCAGATCCGCGAAGATCGGAAAGCGGTAGGGCAGGTCATCCAGCGAGGCATAAGAGGTGTAGCCCGCATAGCCGTTCTCCTCGCACCAGTCCTGACCGGCCTCATCATCCTCGGCAATCGAGAAGCAAGAGGCGGCCAGTTCATCGGTGTCGATGGGCTTGCCATGGTCCGACAGGGCGGCGTGATAGAGGCGGGTGGCGAAAAGCGATTTGATGTTTGACATGGTTCCTCCTTACGCCGAACATACCCCTATCGCCAGCCTATTTGCGCCAAAAGCGCGGATGCGGGCCAACGGGGGTTGCCATGTGCGACCTCAACGCGTATTGGCACCTTTCATCATGAACTCCACCAGAATCATGGTCACCCTGACAGGGGCCTACTGGTGATGTTGAAAGGAAGAGGCCGTGAAAGCCAGCGAACTGCACGACAAGACGCCGGACCAGCTCCGCGACGAACTTGTGAACCTGAAAAAAGAATCCTTCAACTTGCGTTTCCAGCAGGCCACCGGCCAGCTGGAGAACTCCGCACGTCTGAAGACTGTTAAGCGTGACGTGGCCCGTGTCCACACCGTGCTGAACCAGAAAGCCGCTGCTGCGGCAGCCGAATAATAGGAGCCTGAAACATGCCCAAGCGTATCCTTACAGGCACCGTGACATCGGACGCCAACGCACAAACAGTTTCCGTTTCCGTAGAGCGCCGCTTTACGCATCCGGTTCTGAAAAAGACCATCCGTAAGTCCAAAAAGTACCGGGCTCACGATGAGAACAACACGTTCAAGGTGGGCGACACTGTGCGCATCATCGAATGTGCCCCCAAGTCGAAAACCAAACGTTGGGAAGTTCTGACTTCGGACAAAGCCGAGGCCTGAGCCCCTTAAACGAAACCCTGGGATGAGGGCCGCATCGCCCCCCAGAAGGTCGGGAGAAACCAAATGATCCAGATGCAGACCAACCTGGATGTTGCTGACAACAGCGGCGCGCGCCGTGTTCAGTGCATCAAGGTCTTGGGTGGTTCCAAGCGTAAATACGCGTCCGTCGGCGACATCATCGTCGTGTCGGTCAAGGAAGCCATCCCGCGTGGTCGTGTGAAAAAGGGCGACGTCCGCAAGGCCGTCGTCGTTCGCACCGCCAAAGAAGTTCGTCGTGAAGATGGCACCGCCATCCGCTTCGACCGCAACGCCGCTGTTATCCTGAATAACAACAACGAGCCGGTCGGCACCCGTATCTTCGGGCCGGTCGTTCGTGAGCTGCGCGCGAAGAACTTCATGAAAATCATCTCGCTCGCTCCGGAGGTGCTGTAATCATGGCTGCTAAACTTCGCAAAGGTGACAAGGTCATCGTCCTGTCCGGCAAGGACAAAGGCAAGACGGGCACCATCTCGTCCGTTGACCCCAAGTCGAACAAGGCCATCGTTGACGGCGTGAAAATCGCCATCCGCGCCACGCGCCAGACACAGACATCTCAAGGCGGCCGCATCCCCAAAGCGATGCCGATCGACCTGAGCAACCTCGCACTGGTGGATGCCAATGGCAAAGCCACCCGCGTGGGTTTCAAAATCGAAGGCGACAAGAAAGTGCGCTTTGCCAAGACCACGGGGGACGTGATCGATGCTTGATACCGCAACCTACACACCCCGCCTTCAGGCCGAATACCGCGAGAAGATCCGCGCCGCCCTGAAAGAGGAATTCGGCTACAAGAACGACATGATGATCCCCAAGCTGGACAAGATCGTTCTGAACATCGGCTGCGGTGCCGAAGCCGTGCGCGACAGCAAGAAAGCCAAGTCGGCTCAGGAAGACCTGACCGCGATTGCAGGCCAGAAGGCTCTGACAACCGTGGCCAAGAAATCCATCGCTGGTTTCCGCGTGCGTGAGGACATGCCTTTGGGTGCGAAAGTGACCCTGCGTGGCGACCGTATGTACGAATTCCTCGATCGTCTGATCACGATCGCAATGCCCCGTATCCGCGACTTCCGCGGCATCTCGGGCAAGAGCTTCGACGGCCGTGGCAACTACGCCATGGGCTTGAAAGAGCATATCGTGTTTCCCGAAATCGACTTCGACAAAGTTGACGAGACTTGGGGTATGGACATCGTGATCGCCACCACGGCGAAAACCGACGCTGAAGCCAAGGCGCTGTTGAAAGCATTCAACATGCCCTTCAATTCATAAGCGCGGGAAGGATTAGAAATGGCTAAGAAATCCATGATTGAGCGCGAGAAGAAGCGCGAAGCACTGGTTAAGAAGTACGCTGACAAGCGCGCGGCTCTGAAAGAGATCGTGAGCGACGAAAGCAAACCGATGGAAGAGCGTTTCCGCGCTTCCCTGAAACTGGCGAAACTGCCGCGCAACAGCTCTGCTGTGCGTCTGCACAACCGTTGCCAGCTGACGGGCCGCCCCCACGCCTACTATCGTAAACTGAAAATTTCGCGGATCGCGCTGCGGGACCTTGGCTCTTCCGGCCAGATTCCCGGCATGGTCAAGTCGAGCTGGTAAGGAGCGCATCAGATGAACGATCCTATCGCAGATATGCTGACACGCATCCGTAACTCTTCGCTGCGCGGCAAATCCACCGTCATGACACCGGCTTCCAAGCTGCGTGCATGGGTTCTGGACGTGCTGGCCGACGAAGGCTACATCCGCGGCTATGAAAAAGTCACGGGCGCCGATGGCCACCCCGCCATCGAGATCAGCCTCAAGTACTACGAAGGCGAACCTGTTATTCGCGAGCTGAAGCGGGTTTCCAAGCCCGGTCGCCGCGTCTACATGTCCGTCAATGACATCCCCGTCGTCCGTCAGGGCCTCGGCGTGTCGATTGTCTCCACCTCCAAAGGTGTGATGTCGGACGCATCTGCACGGTCTGCCAATGTTGGCGGCGAAGTGCTCTGCACCGTATTCTAAGGAGAAGACAATGTCTCGTATCGGTAAGAAACCAGTCGCTATGCCTTCGGGTGTCTCGGCAGAGGTGAGCGGTCAGACCATCGAAGTGAAGGGCCCTAAGGGCACCCGCAGCTTCCGTGCCACTGATGACGTGAGCCTCGCGGTCGAAGACAACGCAATCACTGTGACTCCGCGCGGCAAGTCCAAGCGCGCCCGTCAGCAGTGGGGCATGTCCCGCACCATGATCGAAAACCTGGTGACCGGCGTCACCACGGGCTTCAAGAAAGAGCTTGAAATCCAGGGTGTTGGTTATCGTGCGGCCATGAACGGCAACACGCTGAAACTGAACCTCGGCCTCAGCCACGATGTCGACTACGTTGCGCCCGAGGGCGTGACCGTGACGGCACCCAAGCAGACCGAAATCGTTGTGGAAGGCATCGACGAACAGCTCGTTGGTCAGGTTGCCGCGAACATCCGCGCATGGCGCAAGCCCGAGCCCTATAAGGGCAAAGGCATCCGCTATAAGGGCGAGTTCATCTTCCGCAAAGAAGGCAAGAAGAAGTAAGGAACGGATTGATGGCAAATACCAAACGACAGCTGTTCCTGAAGCGCCGCATGCGCGTTCGGAACAAACTCCGCAAAGTCAACGCCGGGCGTCTTCGCCTGTCGGTACACCGTTCGTCCAAGAACATCTCGGCCCAGCTGATCGACGATGTGAACGGCGTGACACTGGCCTCCGCCTCCTCAATGGAGAAGGATCTGGGCGTGGTTGGCAAAAACAACATCGAAGCAGCGACCAAAGTCGGTGCCGCGATTGCCGAACGTGCCAAGAAAGCCGGCGTCGAAGAAGCATACTTCGACCGTGGCGGCTTCCTCTTCCACGGCAAGGTGAAGGCTCTGGCCGACGCCGCGCGTGAAGGCGGTTTGAAGATCTGATTGTGCGGTGCGTGGGCAACCACGCACCCGCTTTCATACGAAGGCTATGCCCCGTGCATAGCTCTCCTGCGAAGAGGGCCGGGAAGGCCCTCTCGATGATCCGGGGGCCATCGGCTCACCAGGATTGATCCTAAGGGCCGGTGAGGCCACAGAAAAAGGAAGATGCCAGATGGCAAGAGATGACAACCGTGGGGGCAACCGCCGCAACCAACGCGACGAGACCCCGGAATTCGCTGACCGTCTGGTCGCGATCAACCGCGTGTCCAAGACCGTTAAGGGTGGTAAGCGTTTCGGCTTTGCCGCACTCGTGGTCGTGGGCGATCAGAAAGGCCGCGTCGGCTTTGGTAAGGGTAAAGCGAAAGAAGTGCCCGAGGCCATCCGCAAGGCGACCGAGCAAGCCAAGCGTCAGATGATCCGCGTTCAACTGCGCGAAGGCCGTACCCTGCACCACGACATGCATGGTCGCCACGGCGCGGGCCGCGTCATCATGCGTACAGCACCTGAAGGTACCGGTATCATCGCCGGTGGTCCGATGCGTGCCGTGTTCGAGATGCTGGGCGTGAAAGACGTTGTGTCCAAATCGGTCGGTTCGCAGAACCCCTACAACATGATCCGCGCCACTTTGGACGGTCTGAAGAAAGAGCAATCGCCCCGTTCCGTCGCGCAGCGTCGCGGCAAGAAAGTGGCTGACATTCTGCCCAAGCGTGAAGACAACGTAGAGTCCTCCGCTCAAGTGGCTGAGGAGGCATAAGCATGGCCAAGACACTCGTAATCAAGCAGGTCGGTTCGCCGATCCGCCGCCCCGCCAAACAGCGCGCAACGCTGGTCGGCCTCGGCCTCAACAAAATGGGTCGCACTCGTGAGCTGGAAGATACACCTTCCGTGCGCGGCATGATCAACAAGGTCTCGCATATGGTCGAGATCGTTGAAGAGAAAGGCTGAAGCTAGGTTTCAGCGGTAGGGTGGAAGACCACCCTACGAAAGCGCCTCGCAGGAAACTGCGGGGCGTTTTGCGTTGTGGGGCAGCGGGCGTCGCTTCGTTGGGCCGCAGGCTCGGAATCCAGCCGAGGGCGCCGGGCCATCGCCTGCCCGCACCGGCAGGCTGGCGATTTGGTGGGGGTGGGCACGACCCTGATAAAGTACACTATCGCTGCGCCATGAAGTGGGTCGGATAGCCGTTAAGATCGCCACCCCACGGGCAGGCGCTGGCCCTCGTGGCTGCGCAAAAAGCGCTAGGCGCCATGCCCCCCTTGTCACGCCCCCCGCCATCCCCTATACGCCCCCGGTGGCCCGTGTTGGGTCGCAATGGAATCGCAACGCCGCGTTTGGCCACTCCCGTCGCTGGGGGCCATTTCCGGCATAAGGAGAAGCGACATGAAACTGCACGAACTTTCCGACAACGAAGGCGCAGCCAAGAAGCGTATGCGCGTTGGCCGTGGTCCCGGCTCTGGCAAGGGTAAAATGGGTGGCCGTGGTATCAAGGGTCAGAAATCCCGCTCGGGTGTGAGCATCAACGGCTACGAAGGCGGCCAGATGCCCATCTACCAGCGTCTGCCCAAGCGTGGCTTCAACAAGCCGAACCGCAAATCCTTCGCTGTCGTCAACCTGGGCCTGATCCAGAAATTCATCGACGCGAAGAAACTCGACGCCGGCAACACAATCGACGCCGCAGCGCTGGTCGCTTCCGGTCTGGTCCGTCGTGAGCTGGACGGTATCCGCGTTCTGGCCAAGGGTGACATCACCTCCAAGATCGACCTGAACGTCGCTGGCGCTTCTAAGCCCGCCATCGAGGCGGTCGAGAAGGCAGGCGGCAAGGTGACCGTGACCGCCCCCAAGGCGGCCGAGGCATCCGAGTAAAGCGGCCTTAAGGCTTGTGAGCGGCGCGCCAGCCGCTTACATAACCTCAAGTTTTCCCGAACGCCGCCCGCCGGAAAACGGCCCGGGCGGCGTTTTCGCAACAAGAGAAGAGACCCCTCATGGTATCTGCCGTCGAAAACATGGCCGCGAACACGAGCTGGTCCGCATTGGGCAAGGCAACAGACCTGCGCAACCGGATTCTGTTCACGCTCGGGCTGCTTATCGTTTACCGCCTTGGCACCTTCATTCCGGTTCCCGGCATCGACGGTGGCGCGCTGCGTGACTTTATGGAGAGCGCAGGCCAAGGCATCGGCGGCATGGTGTCGATGTTCACCGGCGGTGCGCTTGGCCGGATGGGTATCTTCGCTCTGGGCATCATGCCCTATATCTCGGCCTCGATCATCGTTCAGCTGCTGACCTCCATGGTGCCTGCGCTGGAACAGCTCAAGAAAGAGGGCGAGCAGGGGCGCAAGAAGATCAACCAGTATACACGCTACGGTACCGTGGCGCTGGCGACTTTGCAGTCCTATGGCCTTGCCGTGAGCCTTCAGGCCGGTGACATCGTGGCCGATGGCCAGATGGGTTTCGGCTTTATCGCGGCCTGTATGATTACCCTCGTGGGCGGCACCATGTTCCTGATGTGGCTGGGTGAGCAGATCACCGCACGCGGCATCGGCAACGGCATCTCGCTGATTATCTTCGTCGGCATCATTGCCGAGGTTCCTGCCGCCATCGCGCAGTTCTTCGCCTCGGGCCGTTCGGGTGCCATCAGCCCCGCCGTTATCGTTGGCGTGCTGGTCATGGTGATTGCGACGATCATGTTCGTGGTCTTCATGGAGCGCGCGCTGCGCAAGATCCACATTCAATACCCCCGCCGCCAAGTCGGCATGAAAATGTACGATGGCGGCACCAGCCACTTGCCGATCAAGGTGAACCCGGCGGGCGTGATCCCGGCGATCTTCGCCTCCTCGCTGCTGTTGCTGCCCGTCACTGTCAGCACCTTCTCGGGCAACTCCACCAGCCCGGTGATGTCTTGGCTCTTGGCGAACTTCGGCCCCGGTCAGCCGCTTTACCTGCTGTTCTTCGTGGGCATGATCGTTTTCTTCGCCTACTTCTACACCTTCAACGTCAGCTTCAAACCTGATGACGTGGCCGATAACCTGAAGAACCAGAACGGCTTCGTGCCCGGCATCCGCCCCGGCAAGCGCACCGCTGAGTATCTGGAGTATGTGGTCAACCGCATCCTCGTCCTCGGCTCGGCCTATCTGGCGGCGGTCTGTGTTCTGCCTGAGATTCTGCGCGGCCAGTTCGCGATCCCCTTCTATTTCGGCGGCACCTCGGTGCTGATCGTCGTCTCGGTCACCATGGACACGATCCAACAGGTTCAGAGCCATCTGCTGGCGCATCAGTATGAAGGTCTGCTTGAGAAGTCTCAGCTGCGCGGCAAGGGCGCGGGCAAAGGCAAAGGTACACGCAAGAAACGGAGCCCCGTACGTCGATGAATATTATCCTACTCGGGCCTCCGGGCGCAGGCAAAGGCACCCAAGCACGTCATCTGGTCGAGACCCGCAACATGGTTCAGCTGTCCACTGGCGACATGCTGCGTGAAGCCAAGGACAGCGGGACAGAGATGGGCAAGATCGTGGCCGACGTGATGGACCGCGGCGCGCTCGTCACCGATGAAATCGTCATCGGCCTGATCCGCGAAAAGCTGACCGACAAGGCCGAACATGGCGGCTTCATCTTCGACGGCTTCCCCCGTACGCTGGCGCAAGCCGATGCGCTGGCCGATTTGATGGCGCAAGAGGGCCAGACCCTCGACGCCGTGATCGAGATGAAGGTCGATGATGAGGCGCTGGTCGCCCGCATCACCGCGCGGTCCACCTGCGCAAGCTGCGGCGAGGTCTATAACGACCTGACCAAACCGATTCCCGAAGATGGCAAATGCACCAACTGTGGCGGGACCGAGTTCAAGCGCCGCGCAGACGACAATGAGGAAAGCCTCAAAACCCGTCTGATGGCCTATTACAAACAGACCTCTCCGCTGATCGGCTACTACTATGCCAAAGACATGCTCAGCGGCGTGAACGGTCTGGGCCAGATCGAAGAAGTGCGCGGCGCGATCGCGCAGGTTCTGGACAAGTGATTTCCCGGCGGCGCGGGGCAGGGGGCGCTGTCCTTTGCCTTCGCGCTGCCGATCAGCTATGAGGTTTTGTGCGGGCCTTGACGCCCTGCGCAAAACCTCATAGTCACCCCTATCTCGTAAGAGAATCAAATTGCGGCAAGGGTTCCGCCCAACCCCGCAAGATCACCTGATCAGCCTTAGCCCGATGGTCTTACCGCCTCGGGCTTGTGTTGTGAAAAAAGGGTCTGGAATCACGGACCCGCAACGAAAAGGAATAGCTAACGTGGCACGTATTGCCGGCGTAAACATCCCGACTGCAAAGCGGGTTCCCATCGCCCTCACCTATATCACCGGTATCGGCAGCTCCTCCGCCAAGGCCATCTGCGAAGCTGTCGGCATCGACGAGACCCGCCGGGTCAACGAACTGTCTGACGCCGAAGTTCTGGCCGTGCGTGAGCACATCGACGCCAACTACACCGTCGAAGGCGACCTGCGTCGTGACACGCAGATGAACATCAAGCGCCTGATGGACCTCGGCTGCTACCGTGGCCTGCGCCACCGTCGCAACCTGCCGGTTCGCGGCCAGCGTACCCATACCAACGCACGCACACGCAAAGGTCCCGCGAAGGCCATTGCTGGCAAGAAGAAATAAGGGAGGGTTCGATCAATGGCACGCGATAAGACACGCACCAAGCGTAAGGTCTCCAAGAACATCGCCGCAGGTGTGGCGCATGTGAACTCGAGCTTCAACAACACCAAGATCCTGATCTCGGATGTTCAAGGCAACGCAATTTCCTGGTCCTCCGCTGGCACCATGGGCTTCAAGGGTTCGCGCAAGTCGACACCCTACGCTGCCCAGATGGCCGCAGAAGATGCAGGCCGCAAAGCTCAGGATCACGGCGTCAAGACGCTGGAAGTCGAAGTTCAGGGCCCCGGTTCGGGTCGTGAATCCGCACTGCGCGCTCTGGCGGCTGCCGGTTTCAACATCACCTCGATCCGTGATGTGACCCCGATGGCCCACAACGGCTGCCGCCCGCCGAAGCGCCGCCGCGTTTAAGCCGGGACTGATTTACATGGGGTCGCGCCTTGCGTGCGGCCCCATACCGCTTTTCAGAAACCTCGAGCGTTTGTGTCATTTGGACATGAGGCACAAACAAGGATGGAGGGACGCATGATCCACAAGAATTGGGCTGAATTGATCAAGCCGCAACAGCTTGACGTCAAGCCGGGCAATGACCCGGCCCGTCAGGCGACCGTCATGGCCGAACCGCTGGAGCGGGGCTTTGGTCTGACCCTCGGCAACGCGCTGCGCCGCGTGTTGATGTCCTCGCTGCAGGGTGCGGCGATCACTTCCGTGCAGATCGACAACGTGCTGCACGAGTTCTCCTCCGTCGCCGGTGTGCGCGAAGACGTGACCGACATCATCCTGAACCTCAAAGGCGTCAGCCTGCGCATGGAAGTCGAAGGGCCGAAGCGCCTGTCGATCTCCGCCAAAGGTCCGGGCGTCGTCACCGCCGGTGACATCTCCGAATCTGCCGGTATCGAGATTCTGAACCGTGAGCATGTGATCTGCCACCTTGACGATGGTGCAGACGTCTACATGGAGCTGACCGTCAACACCGGCAAGGGCTATGTCTCTGCCGACAAGAACAAGCCCGAAGATGCGCCTATCGGTCTCATTCCGATCGACGCGATCTACTCGCCGGTCAAGAAGGTCTCCTATGACGTGCAGCCGACCCGTGAGGGGCAAGTGCTGGACTATGACAAGCTGACCATGAAAGTGGAAACAGACGGGTCCATCACGCCGGATGACGCCGTGGCCTTTGCCGCGCGTATCCTGCAGGACCAGCTGGGCATCTTCGTGAACTTCGACGAGCCTGAATCGGCGTCCCGTCAGGACGACGACGACGGTCTGGAGTTCAACCCGCTGCTGCTCAAAAAGGTCGACGAGCTGGAGCTTTCGGTCCGTTCGGCAAACTGCCTGAAGAACGACAACATCGTCTACATCGGCGACCTGATTCAGAAGACCGAAGCGGAGATGCTGCGCACGCCGAACTTCGGCCGCAAGTCCTTGAACGAGATCAAGGAAGTGCTGTCGGGCATGGGCCTGCACCTTGGCATGGACGTCGAAGACTGGCCGCCAGAAAACATCGAAGACCTCGCCAAGAAGTTCGAGGATTCGTTCTAAGATACGGGCGCCGGAAACTTTCAAAGTTTCCGGCACCGATTTCTTTCAAAGAAATCGGGACCCCGTGAAGACCGGGCGCAAGCCCCAAGGAGAGCCCGTGACACGCATCGCGGGCCAGACAAAGCAAAACCGCCCGTAGAGGGCATCACGATTGGAGTAAGACAATGCGTCACGCACGTGGATACCGCCGCCTGAACCGTACACATGAACACCGCAAGGCGCTGTTCTCGAACATGGCAGGCTCGCTCATCGAGCATGAGCAGATCAAGACCACCTTGCCGAAAGCCAAGGAACTGAAGCCGATCATCGAGAAGATGATCACGCTCGCCAAGCGCGGCGACCTGCACGCCCGCCGTCAGGCCGCGTCGAAGCTGAAAGAAGACCAGTATGTCGCCAAGCTGTTCGACGTGCTGGGCCCGCGCTACAAAGACCGTCAGGGTGGCTACGTCCGCGTTCTGAAGGCCGGCTTCCGCTATGGTGACATGGCGCCGATGGCGATCATCGAATTCGTTGACCGCGACCGCGACGCCAAGGGTGCCGCCGATAAGGCGCGTCTGGCCGAGGAAGAAGCGGCGGAATAAGATCCCCGCCATGGTTATTCGGAAAGCCCCGCCCTCGGCGGGGCTTTTCTTTTGCAGGGGAGAGTGACGGAAAACGCAGTTGCACCGGCCCCAGTCCCTGCGCATATCTGGGGCATGAGAACCCTTGCCCTGATCCTCATGCTACTGGCCGCGCCCGCGATGGCGCAGCAGGTACCAAGCTCCGCCGCACAGATGCAGTTGAGCTTTGTGCCGCTTGTCAAGGAGGCCGCGCCGGCGGTGGTCAACATCTACGCCCGCACCATCACCAAGGCCCGCCGCACGCCGCTGCAGGCCGACCCCTTCTTCGAGCGTTTCTTCCGCGATCCCTTCTCCGAGCGGCCCCGGGTGCAGAACTCGCTCGGCTCCGGCGTGATCCTTTCCGCCGACGGCATCGTCGTGTCGAACTACCATGTCGTCGGTACCGCCACCGACATCCGCGTGGTGCTGAACGACCGGCGCGAGTACAGCGCCCGGGTGCTTCTGGGCGATGCCGACAGCGATCTTGCGATCCTCAAACTCGAAGGCGCGGAGGACCTGCCGTTTCTTGAGTTGCGCGACAGCGACGCGGTGGAGGTGGGCGAGCTTGCGTTGGCCATCGGCAACCCCTTCGGCGTGGGCCAGACCGTTTCGAGCGGGATCGTCTCGGGGCTGGCCCGCTCAGGCGCCGCGGGCGGGGGAGGTCAGGGCTATTTCATCCAGACCGACGCGCCGATCAACCCGGGCAATTCCGGCGGGGCGCTCATTGACATGGGCGGACGGCTCATCGGGGTGAATACCTCGATCCTGACGCGCTCGGGCGGCAGCAACGGCATCGGTTTTGCCATTCCCGCCGATCTGGTGGCCGCCTTCGTCGCACAGGCCCGCGCGGGGGAGACCGCTTTCCAGCGCCCCTGGGCGGGGCTTTCGGGCCAGCCGGTCGATGCCGACATGGCGGGGCCCTTGGGGCTGGACCGTCCGGGCGGGATCATCGTTTCCGGGCTGCATCCCGCCAGCCCCTTCAACGGCGCGGGGCTGATGGTTGGCGACGTGATCGTCAGCGTCGACGACCAGCCGGTGAACACGCCCGCCGAGATGATCTACCGCATGTCGGTGGCAGGTCTGGGCCATTCCGCGCGCGTGGGCGTCATGCGCGAGGGGCGGCTGCAGGAGGTGACCGTGGCCCTGATCGCCGCGCCGGACGTGCCGGACCGGGCCGAGGTCACCTTGGGCGCGCGCAGCCTGCTGCCAGGGCTCAAAGCGGCGCGGATCAATCCGGCAGTCATTGCCGAGATGAACCTGCCCTTGGAAAGCGCGGGCGTGGTGGTGCTCGACGCCGGGCGTTTCGGCCCACGCGTGGGGCTCAGGGATGGCGACGTGGTCATTTCGGTCAACGGCGTAGCGGTGGAGGATACCGCAGCCCTCGTGGCGCTGCTCGCGGGGCAGGTGCGCCGCATCCAAATGGTGATACAACGCGGTGACCGGCGCATGGCGCTGCGGTTCAGGGGGTAGCGTGGCGGATTTGTTCGGAGACACGGAAAAGGCGGAAGAGGGCGGCCACCGCCCCTTGGCCGACCGGTTGCGGCCGAAATCGCTTGGCGATGTGATCGGTCAGGAGCAAGTGCTCGGCCCCGATGCGCCGCTTTCGGTGATGTTGGCCGCCGGGGCGCTGTCTTCGCTGATCTTCTGGGGGCCGCCCGGCGTCGGCAAGACCACGATCGCGCGGCTCTTGGCTGATGAGACCGATCTGCATTTCGTGCAGATCAGCGCGATTTTCTCGGGCGTGCCGGAACTGCGCAAGGTTTTTGACGCGGCCAAGATGCGGCGGCGGCAAGGGCAGGGGACGCTGCTCTTCGTCGACGAGATCCACCGTTTCAACAAGGCGCAGCAGGACGGCTTTCTGCCGCATATGGAGGATGGCACGATCCTTCTGGTCGGCGCTACCACGGAGAACCCGAGCTTCGAGCTCAACGCCGCTGTGCTCAGCCGGGCGCAGGTGCTGGTGCTGGAGCGCCTGCCGCATGGCGATCTGGAACGCTTGGCGCAGCGGGCGGAACGCGAGCTGGGCAACCCCCTGCCGCTGCAACCCGAAGCGCGTGAGGCGCTTTTGGAGATGGCCGATGGCGACGGGCGGGCGCTGCTCAATCTGATCGAGCAGGTGACCGCGTGGAAGGACGATGCCCCGCTCGACAAGGCGGGCCTGTCGAAACGCCTCATGCGCCGCGCGGCGCAATACGACAAATCGGGGGATTCGCATTACAATCTTATCTCGGCCCTGCATAAATCCATGCGCGGCTCGGACCCGGACGCGGCGCTCTACTGGTTGGGGCGGATGCTGGAGGGCGGCGAGGACCCGCGCTACCTGATGCGGCGGATCACCCGCATGGCGGTGGAGGACGTCGGCCTTGCCGATCCGCAGGCGCAGGCCTTTTGCCTGCAGGCATGGGAGACCTACGAGCGGCTCGGCAGCCCCGAAGGGGAGTTGGCCATCGCGCAGGCGCTGACCTACATCTGCCTCGCGCCGAAATCCAACGCCGTCTACAAGGCCTACAAGGGCGCGCGGCGTCTGGCGCGCAGCACCGGGTCGGAGCCGCCGCCGAAACATATCCTCAACGCGCCCACCAAGCTGATGAAGGAACAGGGCTACGGCTCGGGCTATGCCTATGACCATGACGCCGAAGATGGGTTCTCAGGCCAGAACTACTTCCCCGACACGATGGAGCGGCCCAGCCTCTACGAGCCGGTCGAGCGCGGTTTCGAGCGAGAGTTGAAAAAGCGGCAGGATTACTTTGCCGGACTGCGGGCCAAGCGGAAAACTTGACTTCGGGCCGCACCCGCGCGATGGGGTGTCGATGATGAAAACACTGATCATGGTGGCGCTCGGCGGCGCTCTGGGCGCGTGCTTGCGCTACCTTGTCGGTCTGGCCGTCGGCTTTCCGTTGGGCACGCTTGCGGTGAATGTTGCAGGTTCGCTCCTCATTGGGGTGGTCTGGGTCGCGCTGGCCGATAAGGCGCTGCTGCTGCCCTTTGCGATGACCGGGCTTTTGGGTGGCTTCACCACCTTCTCGGCGTTTTCACTCGATACCCTGCGGCTGCTCGAAGCGGACCGGGCAGGGGTCGCATTTTCATATGTGGGGGCCTCGGTGATCTTGTCGCTGGCCGCCTGTTTGCTGGGTCTCTGGTTGGCCCGAGAGGTATTGGCATGAGCCGCGTACAGACAGTGACCGTCGCCGAGGGCGATGGCGACCAGCGGCTCGACCGCTGGTTCAAGCGGATGTTTCCGCAGATCAATCAGGGCCTCATCGAGAAGATGTGCCGCAAGGGCGAGATCCGCGTCGATGGGGGCCGGGTCAAGGCCAACACGCGGCTCGAGGCGGGCCAGCAGGTGCGCGTGCCGCCGCTGCCCGATGCCGCGCCGCCCCCACCGCCCAAGAGGACACGCATCACCGAGGCGGACGCCAAGATGATCCGCAACTGCGTGATCTACCGCGACGACCATGTCATCGCGCTGAACAAGCCCGCCGGACTGGCGGTGCAGGGCGGCTCCGGTCAGGCCGACCGCCACGTCGACGCGCTGTCCGAGGCGCTCATTTTCGATGCCGAGGAAAAGCCGCGGCTGGTGCACCGGCTCGACCGCGACACCTCGGGCGTGCTGCTCTTGGCGCGGACCCGCGCGGCGGCCAAGGCGCTGACGGCGGCGATGCGGCACCGCGAGACGCGCAAGATTTATTGGGCCATCGTCGCGGGCGTACCGACCCCGTATTTGGGCGAGATCAAATACGGTCTGGTCAAGGCGGGCGGCCATGGTCGCAAGGGCGAGGGCGAAAAGATGATCGCCGTGCACCCGCGCGACATGGACGACACGCCGGGCGCGAAACGCGCGCATACGCTTTATGCCACACTGTTCCGCGTCGGCTCGCGCGCGTCTTGGGTGGCGATGGAGCCGGTCACGGGCCGCACCCACCAGCTGCGCGCGCATATGGCCGAGATCGGGCATCCGATCGTCGGCGACGGCAAATACGGCGGTTCGGGGCAGGAGAACCTCGGCGATGGCTGGGGCGCGCAACTGGGCGGGATCATCTCGAAGAAGCTGCATCTGCACGCGCGGATGATGCGTTTCGAACATCCGCACACGCGCAAGGTGGTGACAATCACCGCTGAACTGCCCGACCATATGGCGCATAGCTGGGACACCTTCGGCTGGACCGAGGATCTCGCCGAAGAAGACCCTTTCGAGTCGCTGCAATGAGCAAACCGCTCCGTTTGGTGATCTTTGACGTCGACGGCACGCTGGTCGACAGCCAAGGCGATATCTTCGCGGCGATGACGGCGGCCTTCGCGGCTGTGGAGGCGCCCGCGCCAACGCGGGCCGAGATCCTGTCGATCGTCGGCCTGTCGCTGGATGTGGCGATGACGGTGCTGGCCCCCACGCGCCCGGCGGGGGACCACCTTGCGATGGTTGAAGCCTATAAGGCTGCCTATATGACACTGCGGGCCGAGGCGGGGGTGGCGCAATCCTCGCCGCTTTACCCCGGCGCGGTTGAGACGTTGCGGCGTCTTCACGCAGAGCCGGAGGTGCTGTTGGGCGTCGCCACGGGCAAATCGAAACGCGGGTTGGATAAGCTGATCGCCGGTCACGGGCTGGAGGGGCTTTTCATCACGCAGCAGGTGGCGGATTCTCATCCCTCCAAGCCGCATCCGTCGATGATTCATCAGGCGATGGCCGATGCCGGGGTAGGGCCTGAGGCCACGGTGATGATCGGCGATACCTCTTTCGACATGGATATGGCCGCCGCTGCCGGGGTGACCGGGATCGGCGTCAAATGGGGCTATCACGGCCCGGAACGGCTGGCCGCCGCCGCGCATCTGGTCGAGGATTTCGCGGCGCTGCCCGCCCTGCTGGAACAAATCTGGAGCATTCCCGCATGAGTGACTGGAAAGCCAAACGCTTTTGGAAAGACGCCGCCGTGGTCGCGGTCGAAGGTGGTTTCACCGTCGAATTGGACGGCCGCCGGGTGAAGACCCCGGCCAAGCGCCTGCTGACCCTGCCGACCCGCGCCATGGCCGAGGCCGTCGCCGCCGAATGGCAGGCGCAGGAGAAACAAATCGACCCGCGCACCATGCCGGTGACCAAGACCGCCAATGCCGCGATCGACAAGGTCGCGGTGCAAAAGGCCGAGGTCGTCGAGATGCTCGCGGCCTATGGCGACAGCGATCTTCTGTGCTACCGCGCCGACAGCCCCGAAGGTCTGGTCGCCCGGCAATCGGCTGAGTGGGATCCGATGCTGGACTGGGCGGCGCAAACCCTTGGCGTGCGGTTGGAGACGCGGGAGGGCATCATGCATGAGCCGCAAGCGCCCGAAGCCCTGGCCGAGTTGCACCGGCGGACGGCGGCGCTCGATCCCTTTGAACTGGCGGCTTTTCATGACCTTGTGAGCCTCACCGGCTCGCTGATCCTTGGCTTTGCTGCGCTCGAACAGGCCTTTGACCCCGAGGAAATTTGGGCCCTGTCGCGGCTGGATGAGACATGGCAGGCCGAGCAATGGGGCCGCGATGACGTGGCCGAGCAAGAGGCCGAAATCAAGCGGCAGGCGTTTTTACATGCATGTGCAATAATAGTGCTTTGCAAAGCTGCTTAACTTGATAAAAGCTTTGCGACTCGATGTGAAAACCCGCCCTGATTTTGCCCATCGCGCCCTTGACCTTCAAACCTGAATCCGCCCACACTGCTTTTCATTGAGCAGGGGAAACCCTGCACAAGATCGCTTTCGGCGTCATCTGGCGTCGGATTAACCGCCAGTGAACGTGGCGGACTATCAGGAAGAGGTAAAAATGAAAAAAACCGTAATTTTTGGCGCGCTGACCGTTGCTGGCCTTGCGGCCGGTGCTGCTGGTGCCGCCACGCTTGATGACGTCAAAGCCCGTGGCAAGCTGAACTGTGGCGTGACCACCGGCCTTGCTGGCTTTGCCGCGCCGAACGCCAACGGCGAATGGGAAGGTTTCGACGTGGCCGTGTGCCGTGCCGTTGCCGCCGCCGTTCTGGGCGACAAGAACGCCGTGGAATTCGTGCCGACAACCGGCAAAACCCGCTTCACCGCGCTGGCCTCGGGCGAGATCGACTTCCTCGCACGGAACACCACATGGACCTTCAGCCGTGACACCGACCTGAAGTTCGACTTCATCGGCGTGAACTACTACGACGGTCAGGGCTTCATGGTCCCGAAAGCGCTTGGCGTTTCCTCGGCCAAGGATCTGGACGGCGCGACCGTCTGCATCCAGACCGGCACCACAACCGAGCTGAACCTCGCGGACTTCTTCCGCAAGAACAACATCAGCTACGAGCCCGTCCCGGTTGAAACCAACGCCGAAGGCCAGCAGCAGTACCTTGCCGGTGCCTGCGACACCTACACCACCGACGCATCGGGCCTTGCCGCGACACGCGCGACCTTCGAAAACCCCGATGAGCACGTGCTGCTGCCCGAGATCATCTCGAAAGAGCCGCTGGGCCCGCTGGTCCGTCACGGCGACAACGACTGGGGCGACATCACCCGCTGGGTGCTGAACGCGCTGATCGCTGCCGAAGAACTGGGCATCACCTCGGCCAACATCGAAGAGATGACCGGCAACACCAACAACCCCGAAGTTGCCCGCCTCTTGGGCACCGAAGGCACGCTGGGTGAGATGATCGGCCTCGACGCCGACTGGGCCAAGCGCGCCATCATGGCCGAAGGCAACTACGGTGAGATCTTTGCCAAGAACATCGGGGAAGAGACACCGATCGGTCTGGCACGCGGGCTGAACGCCCAGTGGACAGACGGTGGCCTGCTCTACGCACCGCCCTTCCGCTAAATCGCGAAGCGAGGGGCGCAGGAGTTCCTGCGCCCCTTGCGCCTCTGGCCGGTGGGGCTGCCTGCCTCTGGTCAACAAAAGCTCCCTACTGACAAGAAGAACGGTCAAAAAACGACTGACGAAACCCCAACGAGACAATAAAAACCCACGATCGAGATAAATCGATCTACGACCAAAAATGATTCGGCCAAGGTGCGCCAAATGCACCGATAAAAAACAAGCCGGAACACAGGGATACATACATGACGACATTCTCCGACCCTCCCAAGGCGTCGTTCCGGCCATCTATGCTGTTGAGCGATACCCGCTATCGGTCGATCACCTTTCAGGTGATCGCGCTGGCGCTGCTGGTCACGGCGATCTGGTATCTGGGATCGAACCTTGCCGCGAACCTGCGCGCCGCCGGTTTGAACATCTCTTTCCAGTTCCTCGGCAATCCGGCGGGCTATGACATCAACCAGACGCTGATCCCCTATACCAGCCAATCGTCGAACCTTCAGGCGGCTTGGGTCGGGATCATCAACACGCTGCTGGTGTCCTTCCTTGCCTGTGTCACGGCCACGATCTTTGGCGTCATCGCCGGGGTTCTGCGCCTGTCGAACAACTGGCTGGTCCGCAAGCTCATGGCGGGCTACGTCGAGATTTTCCGCAACATCCCGGTGCTGATCTGGATCCTGATCATCTACACCATCATGACCGCCGCCATGCCCGCGCCTTCGGCCTTCCGCGGTGACGATCCGGCCTCGACCATGATGCTGGGCTCTTTCGCCTTTACCAACCGGGGCGTCTATATTCCCGGGCCGGTCTGGGGGCCGGGGTCGATGATCGTGGTGGCGACCTTTGTCGCCTCGGTGATCGGCGTCTTTGCCTACCGCCGCTATGCGACCAAGCTGCTTTATGACACCGGTCGCCTGCTGCCGATGCTTTGGCCTTCGGTCGCGATCCTGTTGCTGCCGACGATCATCATGTTCTTCATCATGGGCATGCCGATCGGGCTCGACTACCCCGCGCTGAAGGGCTTCAACTTCCGCGGCGGCATCCAGATCGGCGCGCCGCTGATCGCGCTGTGGTTCGCCTTGTCGATCTACACCGGTGCCTTCATTGCCGAGAACGTCCGCGCCGGCATTCAAGCGGTCAGCAAGGGCCAGTCCGAAGCCGCTGCCGCCTTGGGCCTGCGGTCGGGCCGGATCATGAACCTTGTGGTGCTGCCGCAGGCGCTCCGGGTGATCATCCCGCCGCTTATTTCGAACTACCTCAACATCACCAAGAACTCCTCGCTGGCGATCCTCGTGGGCTATGCCGACATCACCGCGACGCTGGGCGGGATCACCCTGAACCAGACCGGGCGGGCGATCGAATGCGTGGTTCTTCTGATGCTCTTCTACCTCGTCATCTCGCTGGGCATCTCCATGGTGATGAACGTCTACAACAACGCAACGAAGCTGAAGGAGCGTTAAGCCATGTCAGACACACATGCTGAATCCATCGCCTTCGTGCGTGAAACCTCGCTGCCGCCTGCGGCCCCGCCGGATAAGGTCGGCGGCCCGCTGAAATGGGTGAAGGACAACCTTTTCCCGACATGGGCGAATGCGATCCTGACGATTGTAGCGCTCTATTTCCTCTATCTTCTGGTCTCCGGCTCTCTGCCGTGGCTGTTGAACGGCGTCTGGTCGGCAAGCAGCCTGTCGGAATGTCGTGAGATTTTGGACGGCGCGACCGGGGCCTGTTTCTCGGTGCTGAGCGAGCGTTGGCATCAACTGCTCTTCGGCTTCAAATATCCCAGCGATCAATACTGGCGTCCCACCCTCGCGCTGGTGCTGCTGTTCCTTGCCGCGGCTCCCGTGCTCTTCATCGACCTGCCGCGCAAGCTGCTGCTTTTCACCGGCGTCTACCCGTTCCTTGCCTTCTGGCTGATCTGGGGCGGGCCGATCTGGGGGCCGATCTTCGCGCTCTTGGGCGTCGTGGCGGGCTATGTCGTCTATAGCCGTCTGGTGCAGAAGAGCTTTGCCATGGCGCTGGCGGGCGGCGTCGTCGCTGCGGTGATTGTCTGGTATATCGGCGGCTTTATTGGCGAGGCGCTGCGCCCCGCATCGCCGCTGCTGCAAGCGATCCCGAGCCGTGACCTTGGTGGCTTCATGCTCAACATGATGCTGGGCATCACCTGCGTGTCGCTGTCGCTGCCCATCGGCATCGCGCTGGCGCTTGGGCGTCAGTCGCATCTGCCGATCGTCAAGGGCATCTGCGTGGTCTTTATCGAATTCGTCCGCGGCGTGCCGCTGATCACGCTGCTGTTCGTGGCGAACGTGATGCTGGCCTATTTCTTCCCGCCGGGCTCGGGGGTGGACCTCTTCATCCGTGTTGTGATCATGATCACCATGTTCTCCTCGGCCTATATCGCCGAGGTGATCCGGGGTGGCCTCGCCGCGCTGCCGAAGGGCCAGTACGAGGCCGCCGACAGCCTTGGCCTCGACTACCCGCAGGCGATGCGGCTGATCATCCTGCCGCAGGCGCTGAAGATCTCGATCCCGGGCATCGTGAACATCGCGGTGGGCCTGTTTAAGGACACCACGCTGGTCTCGGTGATCTCGCTGTTCGACATCATCGGCATGATCCGCGGTCCGATCCTCGCCTCGACCGACTGGAACGGCGTTTACTGGGAGCTTTTCCTCTTTGCTTCCGTGCTGTTCTTCATCGTCTGCTACGGCATTTCTCAATACTCGCAGTGGCTGGAACGCCGTCTTGCGACTGACCATCGTTAAGGGAGGGTTCTCGCATGGCTGAGACCGCACAAATGAAAGTATCCGACGAAGTCGCGATCCGCATCGACAACATGAACAAGTGGTACGGGGCCTTCCACGTGCTGCGCGACATCAACCTGACCGTGCATCGGGGCGAGCGGATCGTGATCTGCGGGCCTTCGGGTTCGGGCAAGTCGACGCTGATCCGCTGCATCAACGCGCTCGAAGAGCATCAAAAGGGCACCATTGAGGTCGACGGCACGCTGCTGAGCTCGGACCTCAAGAACATCGACAAGATCCGCTCCGAGGTCGGCATGTGCTTCCAGCACTTCAACCTCTTCCCGCATCTGACGATCCTTGAGAACTGCACGCTGGCGCCGATCTGGGTCCGCAAGACGCCCAAGAAGGAAGCCGAAGAAACGGCGATGCATTTCCTTGAAAAGGTGAAGATCCCCGATCAGGCCAATAAGTATCCCGGCCAGCTTTCGGGCGGTCAGCAGCAGCGTGTGGCGATTGCCCGTTCGCTCTGCATGCGCCCGCGGGTCATGCTGTTCGACGAGCCGACATCGGCCCTCGACCCCGAGATGATCAAGGAGGTGCTCGACACGATGATCGAGCTTGCCGAAGAGGGCATGACCATGCTCTGCGTGACCCACGAGATGGGCTTTGCCCGTCAGGTGGCGAACCGGGTGATCTTCATGGACGAAGGCCAAATTGTTGAGCAAAACGAGCCTGAGGCTTTCTTCAACAACCCGCAAAGCCCGCGCACGCAGCTGTTCCTGAGCCAGATCCTCGGGCACTGAACCGGGAAAATCGGACCAAGGTAAAACCTGCGCCCCGGCCATTTGGTCGGGGCGTTTGCGTTTCAAACCAGTTGTTTGGGGACGGTGAAGGCGTGCAGCACTCCGCTGCTGGGGGCCACCTCGGCCCAGCATTCAACCGCGAAATCCATCACCGTCGTCGCGCCCGAGGGGTAGCGATCAAAGGCTTCCTGTTCGGGCGGCTGCTGCAACAGTCCAGCGGCGGCAGCGGCGATGCCGGGGTTATGCGCCACCAGCAGCAGGGTATTGCCCGTGCCGCGCTGGCGCAGGCTGGTGATGATCTGATCAGGCTCGGCGAGGTAAAGTTGGCGAAGGTACTCCACCTGACAGCCCTCAGGCAGCGCCAAGCGGGCGCAGGTTTCGCGGGTGCGGGCCGCCGTTGAGCAGAGCACCGCATCAGGCAGCAGCGCTTCTGCGCGCAGCCAGTTGCCAAGGGCTTGGGCCGCCCCGCGCCCGCGGGCATTCAGGGGGCGGTCATGATCGCTGGTCCCATGGGACCAGTCCGATTTCGCGTGTCGCATCAGGATCAGGCGGCGCATGTCGTTCCTTTCACTGCTCAGCCCATCATAGGCGCGAAGCAGGGGCAGGGGGCAAGCGCTTTGGGCCTAGCCCTGGCGAATGATGCTGCCCGCGCCGTGTTCGGTGAAAAGCTCCAACAGGCAGGCATTGGGCGCGCGCCCGTCGAGGATGACCGCCGCCCGCACACCGCCTTCGAGCGCGTCCAGCGCGGTCTGAACCTTGGGAATCATCCCGCCCGCAATAGTGCCATCGGCGATCATCTCGTTGATTTGGCTCGCTGTGAGGTCGGTCACAACCTCGCCCTTGCCGTCTTTGACGCCCGCCACATCTGTCAGCAGCAGCAAGCGGTCGGCCTCCAACGCGCCTGCGATGGCGCCAGCGGCGGTGTCGCCGTTGATGTTATAGGTCTCCCCCCCGTGGCCCATACCGAGCGGCGCGATGACGGGAATGATGCCCTTGTCGGCAAAGTCCCGCAGGATGCGCGGGTTGACCTGTGTCGGGTTGCCCACGAGGCCCAGAGCGGGGTCTTCGGGGTCGCAAACGATCAACCCGCTGTCTTTGCCCGAAACACCGACCGCACGGCCGCCTTGCTCCGAGATCGCCTGCACGATTCGCGCGTTGACAAGGCCCGAGAGCACCATCTCGACCACTTCCATGGTCGCGGCATCGGTCACCCGTTTGCCGTTCACGAATTCGGATTTGATGTTCAACCGTGCCAGCATGTCGTTGATCATCGGGCCGCCGCCATGGACGATCACCGGGTTCACCCCCACCTGCCGCATCAGCGCGACATCGCGGGCAAATTCGTCCATCGCTTCGTCGCTGCCCATCGCATGGCCGCCCAGTTTGATGACCACGGTGGCATCGGCGTAGCGTTGCAAAAAGGGCAGAGCTTGGCTGAGGGTTTGGGCGGTGGCGATCCAGTCGCGGTTCATGTCTTGCGTTCTCATCTGTTGACCTATGGGAAGCCGATAGCGGCGGGAGGTGCTATACCAGCGTGGCGATGATGGCACGCAGCGTAGGGATGCCCCAGCCCTTTTCCGAAGATGTCACGACAATCTCCGGGAAGGCGGCGGGGTGTTTGCTCAGCGCGTCTTTCACCTGTGACAGGATCTTTGCGCGTTCGGCTTCTTTAACCTTATCCGCCTTGGTCAGCACGACCTGAAAGGTGACGGCGGAACTGTCGAGCAGAGACATGATCTCATCATCGACCTTCTTCACACCATGGCGCGCGTCGATCAGCACGAAGGCGCGGCGCAGGGTCTGGCGGCCCGAGAGGTATTGTTTCAGCAGGCGCTGCCACTTCTCGACCACCGGCAGCGGCGCATTGGCATAGCCATAGCCCGGCAGGTCGACGAGGTAGTGCTCTTCCCCCGCGGTGAAAAAGTTAATCTCTTGCGTCCGGCCCGGTGTGTTCGACGCCCGTGCCAGCGCTTTCATCCCTGTCAGCGCGTTGATCAGCGTCGATTTCCCGACGTTGGAGCGCCCGGCAAAGCAGACCTCCATCCGGTCGGGGGGCGGCAACCCATCCATCGCCACCACGCCTTTGACGAATGTCGTCTCCCCGGCGAAAAGCATCCGGCCCTTCTCGGCGCTCGGGGCGTCGGGCTCTTCGGCGATGGTGTAGTTCACTTGCATCAGATCAGCTCCAGTTCGTCGCGCACGGCGATCTCTCCGCCTTTGGTGACGGTCAGGGTAACACCGAAATCCCGGTGACCCAATTGGTCGAGTGCGGCGAGCGTGTCCACGTCGCGCGCGCCGGTGTCGGTGTTTACGGTGGTGGCAAGGCAGCGGGTGATGCGTTTGGAGACATGCAGCCGTGCTTCGCCGATTTTCAAGTCACGCCCCAGCCAGTCGAACTCGGCCCAAGGGGCGGCGCCATCAAACCAGATGTTGCCGCGCCAGCGGGCGGTTTGCAGCGGGGCATTCGCCAATTCTTCGACCGCGCGATGGGAGGTGAGGCTGTTAAGCGACAGCGTTGGCTCCGCGCTGTCGGTATAGCCGCGGCCATCAAGGCGGAGGATATCCACCGGGGCAGCGCGGCCTTCGGCCACCAGCGGGCGCACCCAGTCGAGGAAGGCAGCCTGTTCGCGATCCGGGAGGAAGGTGATTTCGCCGCGCATCGGGTGGCGCAGGGTGAGCATTTCAGTGGTCTCATCCAGCTTGGCCGTGATCGCCTGCAACTGCGGCGAAGAGGCCCCCCGGGTGAAATTCAAACACCGCGCCCAGTCTCCGGGCGCGGCTTTGGAGGCATCATGGGCCACGGCCCAGAGCCGGTCATAGGGCATGGCTTGCCCGGCGCGCAGGGTCACATGCTCAACCGTCTCGCGGCCATGGGCCTTGAGCGGATGCCGGTTGAGCGCGGTGACCTGCATCACTTTTTCGACTTGCCCGATTTGGGCTTGGCATCCGCATTGGCGGCAGCGCTCTTGGGCGTGCGTTTGAAGCCGCCTTTGATGTTGCCCCAAAGGTCAGGTTTGTACCCCTGGCTGCGCATGATCAGATATTGCTGGGTGAAAGTGATCGTGTTGTTGGCGATCCAGTACACCACCAAGCCGCTCGCGAAACCGCCCAGCATGAACATGAAGACCCAAGGCATCCATGCAAAGATCATCTGCTGTGTCGGGTCGGTGGGCGCCGGGTTCAGCTTTTGCTGCAAGAACATGGAGATACCCAAGAGCAGCGGCAGGATGCCGATGAAGATCAGCGCCAGCATCGAGCCCGGCTCGGGCGCGGCATAGGGCAAGAGGCCCCAGAGGTTCATGATCGATGTCGGATCGGGCGCGCTGAGGTCTTGGAACGGGCCAAAGAAGGGCGCGTGGCGCAACTCGATCGTGACGAAAATCACCTTGTAGAGCGAAAAGAAGATCGGAATTTGCAACAGGATCGGCAGGCAGCCCGCAGCGGGGTTCACCTTGTTCTTCTTATAGAGCTCCATCATGCCCTGTTGCATCTTCTGACGGTCGTCGCCCGCTTCTTTCTTCAGCTTTTCCATCTCGGGCTGAAGCTCTTTCATCCGCGCCATGGAGACGTAGGATTTATAGGCCAGCGGGAAGAGGACCGCCTTGATCAGCAGCGTCAGGCCGATGATGGCGACACCCATGTTGCCAATAAGTTTGTTCAGCTCATGCAGCAGCCAGAAGATCGGCTTGGTCAGGAAGAAGAACCAGCCCCAGTCGATGCTGTCGATGAATTTGGCAACACCGGAGGATTGGTAATTCTGAAGGGTTTCCCATTCCTTGGCACCGGCGAAGAACTTGCTGGAGGTGCTTACGCTTTCGCCTGCCGCGACCGAGCGGGTCGGCTGGCGGGTGAAGGCGCGGTAGGTGTCCGCGCGCGGATCATAGGTGAGCGCCTGTTCAAAGGTTTCGCCCGCATCGGGGATTAGCACCGCCTGCCAATAGTGATCGGTAAAGCCGACCCAGCCCTCGGTGACGCCTTCGGTGACCACGGCGGGACGGCCCCAGGTGCTGTTCACATCGGCTTCGGTGATATCGTCCCAATCGACTTCGGAAAGTTCACCATTGGCCATGGCCACGGCGCCTTCATGCAGGATGAAGAAGCTTTTCAGGTCTTCGGGCAGCCCGTGCTGCGCGATCATGCCGAAGGGGGCGAGGTTCACTGCGCCTTCGCCGTTGTTGGTCACGCTCTGAGTGATGTCGAACATATATTGGTCATCGACCGAGATGGTGCGGGTAAAGACCTGCCCGGCGCCATTGTCCCAAGTGAGGGTCACGGGGCTGTCGACGCCCAGCGTTTCGCCCTCGCTCAGGGTCCAAAGCGTGTCGACACCCGGGACGGCATCGGGGGCGAGGCCCGAACCGGCGGCCCAACCGTGAAGCGCGTAGTAGGCATCGCTCGATCCTTCGGGGGAGAGCAGGGTCACGATTTCGGCGTCCGCGTCGAGCGTGGTTTGGTAATCGTTCAGTTTCAGATCGTCGATCCGACCGCCCATGAGCGAGATGGAGCCGCTGACCTTGTCGGTCGCGATTGCCACGCGGGGCGCTGCCGCCAGTGCCGCGCGGCGGCCTTCGGGGGCGGCGCCTTCGCCATCTTCCGTGCCGGGCGCGGCCGCGGTATCGGCGGTGGAGGCGGGAACCGAAGTGCCTTCGACAGTATCGCTGATCTCACTGCCGGGCTCCAATGCTGGGTCGGCTTCAGGGGGCGGGAACAGAAGGAACCACACGAGGATGACGGCAAAGCTGAGCGCCGTGGCAAGGATGAGATTCTTGTTCTGTTCGTCCATGGGGACCGCCACCTGATGTCTTTGAATATCACGGGGGTTCAACAGAGTGCGGGACCAAAGGTCAAGTGGAATCGGGCGGGATGAAGGGGGATGCAGGGTGGTTTTGGTCCATCTGGCATGGGTTTTGCGGAGTTTCGCCGGGGGCGGTTGCGGGGGAGCGGTGGCCTCGGCATTGAACGGGGCAGGGGGCGAAGGGTGTGACCGTAATTCGGGGCGCGGGGTGTTCTCCTCTGCCTCAGACCTCTTCGCCAGTCGCGACCTCCGTCGCTTAATACCCCCGGGCCCGGGCTAAGCACAGAGCCCGCTAGGTGGCACGCCCATTCATGATGCGCGGCACGTCTTGCAGTTTCGCGTTGTGGCGGGCGATCCAATCGAGTGTTTGTTCAAAGGGCATGGGGCGGGCGATGCCGAATCCCTGCACATGGTCGCAGCCGAGTTGGGCGAGCAAGACATGCTCCCCCACCGTTTCCACCCCTTCGGCGAGGGTCTCAATGCCCAGTCGTTCGGCCATGGTGAGAATGGCGCTGATCATGCGCTGTTGGTCGGGGTCGCGGTCGGCTTTCATGACGAAAGAGCGGTCAATCTTGATCCGGCTGACGAAAAAGCGGCGGATGGATGCGATGGAGGCATGGCCCGTGCCGAAGTCGTCAAGATCGATGCGGCATCCGAGCTTGCGCAGGGCGTTGATATTGCGGGTGATCACATCGTCGGCAGTTGAGGCGACGACGGTTTCCAGCACTTCGATCGCGAGCCGGTCGGGGGACAGGTCGAACCGGTCCAGCTCCCAAGTGATTTTGTCGATGAGCCGGGGGTTGGCAAGTTCACCTCCGGCGAAATTCACCCCGATCTGCGGCACCACGGTGCCGGACCCATCCCAGGCTTTGAGGGCCGCGAAAGAGTGGTACATCATGACTTCGGCCAAACGCTCCAACAGACCGGCCTCTTCGAAGGCGGGCAGGAAATCCGATGGTGGGATCATGCCCTGTACCGGATGGTTCCAGCGCGCCAAGGCTTCAAAGCCGGTGATCTGGCCTGTGTCGGTTGAGATTTGCGGCTGGAACCAGGGTTGTATTTGGCCACTGTCTAAGGCCTGCGCGACCTCTTCGCGCAGTTCGGCGCGGCTTTCGGTTTCCCGGCGCATCTGGTCGGAAAAGGCGCGAATGGAGGAGGGGCCGCGCCGCTGCGCACTGCGCAGGGCGGTGGCAGCGGCGGCAAGCCATGCGGCGGCATCCCCGCCCGGGGTGCGGGTGTTAAGGCAAAAGCCGACGGAGGCCGTGAGGTAGATCGTAACCCCATCGACGAAAAACGGTTCTTCCAAAGCGGATTGTAGCCGCCCGGCCAGTTGAATGCAGAGTTCAAGGTCAAGCTGCCGTACAGGGGCCGTGCAGACGGCGAACCGCGCCTCTCCCATCTTGCCGATGAGATCATCGTCGCGCAGGGCCCCTTGCAATCGTTCGCCGCTTTGCCGCAGGACCGTGTCGGCGGCGGTCTGACCGTGGCGTTCGAAGATTTGGTCAAGCCCTTCGAGCGCAATGAAACATGTGGCCGACAAACGCCCCCGAGATTGGGCGGTTTGAAAAACTTGTTCGGCCAACTCCTCAAAAGCGCTGCGCTGTAGGATGCCGCCGCGCGCGTCTTGGGGGGCTGAGAATTCCCGCCAAAGCGCTGCCTCGCAAGAAAAAGAAGCGGCAGCGCAGCGGAGGCGGCGATCAGGGCCATTTCGCCGCCGATCCAAAAGGCCAGCAGCGTCAGCGCGGGGAAGAAGGCCAAAGCAGCCTGACCGCTGAGCAAAGCGGCGAACGACTGGCGCAGTTGCGTGAGCCCGGAAAGCCGGTGAATTGCCATCGCGATATCCCTTCCCAATACGCGCAATGCCTGCGCTGACGGGGGAGGGATATCGCCTTTAGGGTGTGCTGTGGGTTAACAGAACCCGCTTTTTTGCGGATTGTTATCTAAAATTGTTCTTGCTCCGTACCCTCAACGTTCCGCATGAGCCCGGCGAAGTCAAAAAGCTTGGGATCCAGCAGGTGGGAGGGGCGGGCGTTCATCAGCGCGCGGAACATGACTTGCCGACGACCCGGGCTATTGGCCTCCCACCCGTCGAGAATCGCCTTCACCTGCTGCCGCTGAAGCCCGTCCTGCGAGCCGCAGAGATCGCAGGGAATGATCGGGTAGTTCATCGCCGTGGCAAAACGCTCGCAATCGCTTTCCGCGACATGGGCGAGGGGGCGGTAGACAAAAAGATCGCCTTCTTCGTTAACCAATTTGGGCGGCATGGTTGCCAGTCGACCGCCATGGAAAAGGTTCATAAAAAAGGTTTCGAGGATGTCGTCGCGGTGATGCCCCAGCACCACGGCAGAGCAGCCCTCCTCCCGCGCGATCCGGTAGAGATTGCCCCGGCGCAGGCGGGAGCAGAGCGCGCAGAAGGTGCGCCCGGCGGGGACCTTGTCCATCACGATTGAATAGGTGTCTTGATATTCGATGCGATGCGGGACGCCCATCTTTTCAAGAAATTCCGGCAGCACGGTCGCCGGGAAATTTGGCTGCCCCTGATCGAGGTTGCAGGCCAAAAGCTCCACCGGCAGCAGGCCGCGCCATTGCAGCTCGTGCAGAACCGCCAGCAGGGTATAGCTGTCTTTGCCGCCTGACAGGCAGACCAGCCATTTCGGCTTGGGTGCGCCTTGGGCGGTCGGCTCAACCATGCCGTATTGATCAATCGCCTCGCGGGTCATGCGTACGATGCGTTTGCGCAGTTTCTTGAACTCGGTGCTTTGCGGTGCACCGGCAAAGAGGGGGTGAATCTCGTCGGTTTCGTCCAGCATCGTCGGTCTCTCACTATCAGCTTGGCTTCACCTAGGGCATTTTGCCCCTTTGCCGCAAGCTCGGTGCTAATCGGGAACGTTATCGATCCCGCTTTGCCCCCAAGGGTGGCAGCGCGCGATCCGGCGGGCGGCCAGCCATCCGCCCCGTAGCCCGCCGTGTTTTTGCAAGGCTTCCAGCGCATAGGCGCTGCAGGTGGGCTGATAGCGGCAGTTATGCCCGACCCATGGGCTGAAGATCAGCCGATAGCCGCGCACCGGCAGGGCAAGAAGCGCGGCCAGGGGAGTCATTTTCGGACCCCATGCAGGATATCCAGCGCGCGGGCCAGATCGGCGAGCAACTGATCAAAGGGCAGGGTGGCTGTCGCCTCGCGCCGCCCGACAAAGACATAGTCCATGCCCGCGCGCCCGGCCTGCGGCAGGGTGAGCCGCGCGATCTCGCGCAGGCGGCGCTTGGCGCGGTTGCGGGCCACGGCATTGCCGACCTTCCTGGAACAGGTGAATCCCACGCGAATGGGCGCCGCGCTGGGCTCATCCTCCCGGCGGGGTCGCATTTGTAGAATGAAGCCGGGGGTGGCCACGCGTTTGGCGCGGCTGGCACGTTGGAAATCAGCCCGTTTGGTCAGGGTCTCCAGACGCAGGGAAACCGCCGGGGCAGGGTTCCCCTTCGTGGCGCAAGTGCCATTCAAGGGTGCCTCCGGCGGTGTCATATTCTGGTTCCGAAGATCGAGGGCGCTTATGCGCTCAGCGATTTCCGGCCCTGTGCGCGGCGTGCGTTGATGATCTTACGGCCGGCTTTGGTGGCCATGCGCGCGCGGAAACCATGGCGCCGCTTGCGCACGAGGTTCGAGGGTTGAAAGGTGCGTTTCATCGCTCCGTCTCCATCTAAAGCTGGCTGGGCACGGAATCACTTGAAGGTTCCACCGCGGCCAGCGTCAATTCAAGCCCGTCCTCTAATGCGGCGTGACGCGCAAGTCAAACCCCCTGATAGGGAAAAACCGCGCTTTGCAACAAAATGCCGGTTTGCGGGGCCGGAATTGTTTCAGTTCACCCCGTAACTTTGCAAAATCGCCCTTTCCCGCACAAGTCCCATCAAGCGCGCGTGAGGAGCCTGTTCCCGCGCCCCGCTTCACGCCATCATTGAGGAAAGCGAAATTGGTCTGATGCAGGCCCAAGGAAGTGTGAAAATGAGCCGCAATGACCAAAGTAAACCCGCGCTGATGCGCTATCTGCCCCTTGCGCTGATCGCCGTCGTCGCAGCCATCGGGGCCTTTACCCTGCGCGATTACCTGAGTTTCGACGCGCTGCGCGACAATCGCGAGGCGCTGATCGCCTTTCGCGACAGCAACTACCTGCTGACCGCGCTTGTCTTTGTCGCCGCCTATGTGGTGATCGTGGCTTTCTCCCTGCCGGGGGCCACGGCGGCCACTTTGACGGGCGGTTTCCTCTTCGGGCTGTTTCCGGGCGTGCTTTATAACGTCAGTGCTGCGACCTTGGGCGCGGTGGTGATCTTTCTGGCCGCGCAATGGGGCCTTGGCGCACGGTTGAAAGAGCGGATGGACGCCTCTGAGGGCATGGTGCGCAAGATCAAGGCGGGGATCGACGACAACCAGTGGTCGATGCTCTTCTTTATCCGGCTGGTGCCGGTGGTGCCCTTCTTTGTCGCGAATCTGCTGCCGGCCTTTCTCGGTGTGCCGCTGTTTCGCTTCGTGATCTCGACGTTTTTCGGGATCATGCCGGGGGCCTTGGTCTTTACCTCGGTGGGCGCAGGGCTAGGTGCGGTTTTCGCCCGGGGTGAGTCGCCCGACCTTGGGATTATTTTCGAGCCTCATATTTTATTGCCCATTCTGGGTCTTTGCGTGCTGTCGCTGCTGCCCGTGGCGATCAAGACATTTACCGGTAAGAAGGATCTGCTGAAATGACCAACCGTATCAAGACCGACGTTCTGATCATCGGCGCAGGCTCTGGCGGGTTGTCGGTGGCAGCGGGGGCCGTGCAGATGGGCGCGGATGTGACCCTGCTGGAAGGGCACAAGATGGGCGGCGATTGCCTGAACTATGGCTGCGTGCCCTCGAAGGCGCTGATCAAGACCGGCAAGGCCGCCTATACCCAGCAACACAGCGCGCAATACGGGGTGGAGGCTGCCGCCGGGGTGGTGGATTACGCTGCCGCCAAGGATCACGTGGCCGATGTCATCTCGCAAATCGCGCCGGTCGATTCGGTTGAGCGGTTCGAGGGCTTGGGCGTGCGGGTGATCCGCGAGTACGGGCGTTTCATTTCCGATAAAGAGGTGCAGGCGGGCGATACTATCATAACCGCGCGGCGCATCGTCGTGGCCACCGGCTCCTCTCCGCTGGTGCCGCCGATTCCGGGGCTGGAGGATGTGCCCTATGAGACGAACGAGACCCTCTTTGATCTGCGCGAGAAGCCCGAGCATCTGATTATCATCGGGGGCGGCCCTATCGGCATCGAGATGGCGCAGGCCCATGTGCGGATGGGCTGCAAGGTCACCGTGATCGAAGGCAGTCGCGCGCTTGGCAAGGATGACCCCGAATTGTCCGAGGTGGTGTTGCAGACCATGCGGGACGAGGGGGTGGTTTTCGAGGAAGGCAGCGATGCGGCCAAGGTCAGCGGTGCGGCGGGGGCGATCACGGTCGAGACCAAGGATGGCCGCGTGATCAAGGGCTCGCATTTGCTGATGGCCGTGGGGCGCAAGAGCAACATCGACCGGCTCGATCTGGATAAGGCAGGAGTGGAGACCACCAAGGCAGGCATCAAGGTCGACGACAGCCTGCGCAGCAGCAACCGCCGGGTCTATGCCATCGGCGATGTGGCAGGCGGGCTGCAATTTACCCATGTGGCGGGCTATCATGCCGGGGTGGTGATCCGCTCGATCCTCTTTGGTCTGCCGAGCAAGACGAAGCTGCACCATATCCCATGGGTCACCTATGCCGCGCCGGAGCTGGCGCAGGTGGGGCTGACCGAAGCGCAGGCGCGCGAAGAGCATGGCGACAAGCTGGAGGTCGTGCGGTTCCACTATAACCACAACGACCGCGCGATTGCCGAGCGTCAGACCAAAGGGTTCATCAAAGTCATGGTGGTCAAGGGCCGCCCGGTTGGCGCCAGCATCGTCGGCCATCAGGCGGGCGAATTGATCACCCTGTGGTCGCTTGCGCTGGTCAATAAGATGAAGATGAGCCAGATTGCTGCTATGGTTGCCCCTTACCCCACGATCTCGGAGATTAACAAACGCGCGGCGGGGGCCTATTTCAGCCCGCGCCTGTTCGAAAGCGCTCTGGTCAAAACGGTGGTGCGCGCCGTGCAGCGCCTCTTGCCCTGAGATCGCCCATGATCCACTCGCTTTCTGGCCGCCTGCTGATCCTCACCACCATCTTTGTGATGCTGGCCGAAGTGCTGATCTTTGTCCCCTCCATCGCGCGGTTCCGCGAGGAATATATGCTGACCCGGTTGGAGCGGGCGCAGATCGCCTCGCTGGCGCTTTTGGCCGACGATATGCTCGACCCGGAGTTGGAAGAGGAGCTGCTGCGCAACGCCGAGGTGTTCAACGTGGTGCTGCGCCGGGATGAGGCGCGGCAATTGGTGCTGGCGTCGCCCATGCCGCGCATGGTGTCGCAGACCTATGATTTGCGCGATGCCTCGGCGACGATCTTGATCCGCGATGCGATGCTGCGGCTGTTCCGCCCGGGGAATGAGGTGGTCCGCGTGATCGGCGCGCCGGTGCGCGAAGCGGGGCTGCTGATTGAGGTCACGATGGAGACAGCGCCCATGCGTGTCGCCATGCTCGACTACGGGATTCGCATCCTCATCCTTTCGGCGGTGATCTCGGTCATCACGGCGGTGCTTTTGTTCTTTGCCATGCGGGCCTTGCTGCTGAAACCGATCAAACGGGTGGCGGGGCATATGCAGCGCTATGCCGCCGCACCCGAAGATGCGCGGCGGATCATTGAACCCTCCGCCAGCGTGACCGAATTGCGCGAGGCCGAAGAGGCGCTTCAGAAGCTGCAAACCGACCTCACGCAGGCGCTCAAACAGAAAGAGCGTTTGGCCCAATTGGGCAGCGCCGTCAGCAAGATCAGCCATGATCTGCGCAACATCCTCACCTCTGCCCAGCTGTTCACCGACCGGATCGAAATGTCCGAAGACCCGACCGTGAAGCGCATGGCGCCCAAGCTTGTGGGGTCGATCACCCGGGCGGTGCACCTATGCGAATCGACGCTGGCCTTCGGCAAGGCCGAAGAGCCGGGGCCGACGCTGACGCTCATGCCGCTCGAAGAACTGGTGGAGGAGGTCATAGACGGCGAACGCCTTGCCGATCCCGAAAGCATCGTGCGCTTTGCCGCTGATATTCCCGCGAATCTCACCGTGCGTGCGGATCCTGAACAAATGTACCGCGTGCTGGCAAATCTCATGCGTAACGCCCGGCAGGCGATCACCGCCACCGGCAAACCGGGCGAAGTCTATCTGCGGGCCGAGGATATGGGCGAAGCATGGTGCATCACCGTCAGCGATACCGGCCCCGGCCTGCCGCCCAAGGCGCGGGAGCATCTCTTCACCGCCTTCCAGGGCGGGGCGCGCAAGGGTGGCTCCGGTTTGGGGCTGGTAATCGCCTCCGAACTGGTGCGTGGCCACGGTGGCAGCCTCGCGCTGCGCAGCAGCGGGCCGGAAGGTACGGCTTTTGACATAACACTCCCCAAGGGGGACGGCGCCCTGTAGATTTTTGAAGAAAATTGCATTTCCTTGAAACGAGGGCTTGCAACTCCCCGGGGCTAAGACTAAACCCCCGCTCAGTGGACCGATAGCTCAGCTGGATAGAGTACCTGACTACGAATCAGGGGGTCGGGGGTTCGAATCCTCCTCGGTCCGCCACTACCCAAAATTGAAGAACACGGCCCTTTCGGGGCGTCTTATCCGTCTCGCGGCGGGTTGTAGAAGCCCGTGTCGCGGTAGGGCTGGTCAAAGGCGTGGTCCAGCAGTTCCAGATGGTCTTGGCCGTAATACATGTCACCATTCAGAAAATAGCTGGGCGAGCCAAAGATGCCGCGGGCAATGGCCTCTTCGGTGTTTTGCGCGTGGATTGCCTGCACATCCTCTTCCATCGCCCGTGCGATCAGCCCGTCGCAATCGGGATCGACCGTTTCAGTCGCGCGGCGCAGATGCTCGGGATTCGCGAGGTCGATATCATCGCGCCAATGGGCCTGAAGAATCGCGAAAGAAAGCGCGTCGACATCCCGCCCTGCCTGAGCGGCGGCGATCAGGTAGCCGTTTGCAAGGTTCAGCGGGTTGTCGTGGTGGGTCGGGCGGTGGTTGAGAATCTCCAGCCCGCGATACTGCGCCCAACGCTCAATCTCTCGTCCAAAGAAATAGTCGATGTAATGGGGCGTGAAACCGCGGAAATGGCTGACACGGCCTGAGGCGATCACGGGGTTGAGGTCAAAGGGGCGATGCATCAGCCGCGCACCGCGGGCCGTGCAAATCTCCAAGAGCTTGCGATGCCCCAGATAGGCGTAGGCGGAATGGGCGGAATAGAAATATTCAATGGTGTCCAAGGTCGGCTCCCTCCGGTTTTGCCAGCATCATGGCGGAAACCGACGGGGAGACAAGGACGGGGGCCGAGAGCCGAGTGCGGAATCGCGGGGGTGCCCGTAGCGGGGCGTTTCTAGCCGCGCTGACGCCTCAATACCGGCGGTTATGCAATCTGTTCGCGCGGGGGCGGGGGGCGATTGCGCGGACCTTTCGAGGCTGGGGGCGTTGCTTGGCCATGAATGCCAGTGCCGCCACCGCGGCAATGATCAGGATCAAGAGTTCGTAAGTCCACATGAGCCATTCCTCCTAGGGCATGTTCATAAGGTTAACCTTAGCTATGCCCGATGGGTTCCGTCTTGGCCGGGATGGTGGCGGCCTTTGGCCGGGGCCGCAAGTCAAAAAGGCCGCCGCATTTTTGCGACGGCCTTCTTTCGGCAGTGCCCGCTCCGGGCGTCAGCCCATCTGCCGCACCACGGCCATGGTGGCGATGGCAGGCAGGGTCAGGGTAATCCCCCCATTTTTATGGGGGCTCGATCGTAGAACTTACGCAGCCATTCTCAATTTCTGGGCGGGGGTCATCCCGCCGTTGCCCATGTTGGGGCGTTCGTTGTTGTAGGACCAGAGCCACTC
>NZ_JABECQ010000012.1:0-46917 GCF_029285915.1 Sulfitobacter sp. M85 | reverse complement strand
GCGCTGAGGCTGCAAAGAAAACACGAAAGGAGCCAAAACATTGACCGCGTCATAAACCACGACGCATAACTGAGGGTGGGTCAAATCTCGGTGAAAATACCGGGTCAGCTCTCAGTGACAATCAACAGATCTCTCCAAAGATCAATCTGATCGCCTCATTCGGAACAGTCAGAGCTTCTGGCTCTTCCGGCCCAGCAGAAACCACCAGTGGAGCGAAAAGCGGCTCATCAGCCTCCGGCGCAGGTAGCAACAGCTTTCCTTGCTTGGCCTGTCGACGCCACGCCGATAGCTGGTTCGGAAGGATACCATATCGCTCAGCGACAGCGTTCACCGTTGCACCGACCTCAAGCGTGTCCGCAACCGCCTGTGCCTTTGCGGTATCCGACCAACGGCGGTGACCGGACGCATAAATCTCAACGCCAAGCGATCTGAGAAACGAATTTGTAGCGCACATTGCGAAACGCACTCCCCATCATAAGATGAGTTCGTTCTCGCAGCGCGGATCACACCCTACAACGTGACCCCGGGACACCGCTTACATCTCTCTGGCGGTCAGCCAGTTTCCTAAAGGTGGTTCAGAGGTCGTCGCCATGGCGTTCGCTCAAGCGTCGGCGACGTCGTCGCGATTAACCTAATTTTTAAACGCATTTTCAATTATAAGAAGGGTTTGTTTTCGCAGTACTAACCGCTCCCAACAGCATCACCGCAAGCTAACGCGTACGCCTTTTTTAATTGTTACTCTCTCCCAAAATACAGATATTAAAAATAACAGAAAAGCCGAAAGCCCGGTCAACCTCAACATCACTAAATTTATTTCTAGGGAGTTTCTTGGATAATAGAAACACAGTACGCTCAACGCAGTGCAAGCCCATGCTTTCACCCACAAATTAGATGACTTTGATAACAATTTATGCGTTATCAAAAGCATAAACAGCAGTATTCCCGTCCAAAGAAAAATGCCTCCAAACCCGCCAACTGCGTACCCTTCTCCAAAATACGTATATGCTAGGCCATAGTCAGCATCTGGCCGATAATTGTCAGCTAAATAGTCAGTAAAGCTACTAGGATTCGCACCAAATAGATCAGGAACTACAAGAAGTTGAAATAATGCGTCCAGGCTCTCTAATTTGTCATAGGGCGCCGGGTCATTTACAATTTCAACCACGTAATATGATATCGCATAGCCCTCGAGATCTTCCATTATTGATGAAACGCTAGTTCGCGATATTTTTTCCCAGAGCGGGAAATAGTTCCCTGTTCTAAAGCCTATAGCTATTAGTTTTCCATATATTGCAATGAATGCTACAAAAGTGACTACAGCTATACGAACAGGCGTCAGAAAACGAAAAAACCTTTTGTCGTAAAGCAAGTAAAAAAATGCACTAGCTAATGGCAGAATCAGTGTAGATCTAGTAATAAGAAATACTGACAATAGCACAATAGATAGCAATGATAACATTGCAGATACCTTATCTTTTATAATAAAAGACGATAAAAAAATAACAAAAAGCATGTATTGAAAAACGTTCAGTATCGATACTCTAGATGCGTAGAGATCCTGCTTATTCAAACCTAATGAACCTTTAAAAATAACAAACATAATGATCATTAATATTACAGACGATAGGCTAGCAAACCGAAGAAACGTTATATCAAATCGGGAGTACAATACTTGCGTTAAGCTTTGCCCCTTAGTTGAGATATTTATTATCAGATATCCGAAACAAAATAGTGCACTGACGATTATAACTATATATGATATGTCGATATTGCTGAAATTAACCCAATCCGAATAATTGTTATTTTTTGAATAGAAATGCACTAGCACCCACGAGTGATGATATAGGGCAAATCCAATCATTGCGCCGGAAACGGCGTTGAACCTTCCGAACATTATTAGGAAGCCAACAATCAAACAAGAAACCAAGGCTAGCTCAAACAATGGCTGCTATTCCCCGCTTAACATTCAAACCGCTCCATTAAATCCGGCAAACCTGATCTCCGCTTGGCAGTATCCCCTTAATATCGACAATTGGCCCTCTGCATAGTGCGAAAACATTCTCAGCTCCTTGGTTACGGAACATGTCATGCGCAACGGCTAGTATTAGTCCATCGTATGTTTTGGAGTTAAATTGTTCGACCATTTTTAAACCATATACTGCCTGTGCTTCGGCGGGGTCGGCCCATGGATCGTGAACATCCACGCTGATACCATAGCTCTCTAGCTCCGCGATGATATCGACTACCCGAGTATTGCGCAGGTCCGGACAGTTTTCTTTGAATGTTAGCCCCATAACTAGAACCCTTGCGCCCTTTACTTTGACGTCGTTGCGGATTAGCTCACGCACCAGCTTGGTTGCTACGTAAGCCCCCATCCCATCATTGATGCGGCGCCCGGCCAGAACCACTTCGGGGTGATAACCGATCTCCTGCGCTTTGTGGGTGAGGTAGTAGGGATCGACACCGATACAGTGGCCACCTACCAAACCGGGGCGGAACGGCAGAAAGTTCCACTTGGTACCAGCGGCTTCTAGAACATCGAGCGTATCAATTCCTAGTCGGTCAAATATCAGTGCAAGCTCGTTAACGAGTGCGATATTGACATCCCGCTGTGTATTCTCAATTACCTTGGCGGCTTCTGCAACTCGAATAGAGGGAGCCAGATGTGTACCCGCTGTGATAATGGTTTTATACAGCCCGTCTACAAACGACGCCGCTGCCGGAGTGGAGCCTGCGGTCACCTTACAGATCGTAGGCAGACGGTGAGCTTTATCGCCCGGATTAATGCGTTCAGGTGAGTATCCTACAAAGAAATCTTTGTTAAAGAGCATTCCCGAAACGGCTTCCAGAACGGGCACGCAGTCCTCCTCGGTAGCCCCAGGATAAACGGTGCTTTCATATATAACGACATCGCCTTTCGCCAGGACCTGTCCGACCGTTTCGGAAGCCTTCCGCAAAGGCGTCAAATCTGGTCGCTTGTGACTGTCGATCGGAGTCGGAACAGTTATAATATAAGTATTACATTCCCTTAGCACTTCAATGTTGTTGGTAAATTTTAAGTGCGTAGCGGACGACAGTTCCTCTGAAGTAGTTTCAAGGGTGCGATCATGGTTAGCTTCGAGTTCCCCAATACGGGCCGTATTGATGTCGAACCCCACAGTCGAGATCTTACGCCCGAACTCAACTGCGAGCGGCAACCCCACGTAACCTAATCCAATGACGGCAACCTTCGCAGTCTCAGGTTTCAGCATGATAAAGAAATCCAGTATTAAACGTTGTAATAATTTTTGTACCAAGCGACAAAGGCTTTTACGCCTTCACGCACATCGGTTTCGGGTTTGTAGCCAGTTAGAGATTTCAGTAGATGCGCGTTAGCCCATGTGGCTGGAACATCTCCGGTCTGCATGTCCATAAAGTTACGGACGGCCTTCTGACCTAGCTCTTCTTCGATCGCCTCCACAAAATCCATCAAGCGAACTTTATCAGAGTTTCCGATATTCACAGTACGCCAAGGGGCTACTGGGCTTAAACTATCGCCCGGCGCGATATCTTCTGGAGATTCGGGACGCTCCGGAACAGCATCAATCAGCAGGCGAATGCCCCGTACCAGATCCTCTACATAAGTAAAATCGCGATACATGTCGCCATGATTATAGATATCTATAGGCGTGCCCTCAATGATCCCCTTTGTGAACTTAAACAAGGCCATATCGGGCCGCCCCCAAGGACCGTAAACAGTAAAGAAACGGAACATCGTTGTCGGCAAGTCCCAGAGATGCGCATAGGAATGCGACATCGCTTCATTTGCCTTTTTCGTAGCCGCATAGAAAGTTAATGGAGTATCAACTTTTTGGGTTTCTTCAAAAGGCATCTCCGTATTGGCACCATAAACCGAGCTGGTAGAAGCCATCAACAGGTGCCCCACGCTGATTTCTCGCGCGGCCTCCATAATGTTGAAGGTGCCAATTAGGTTACTTTCCAAGTAGGCTCGCGGATTTTCTAAGCTGTAGCGTACTCCAGCTTGGGCAGCGAGATGGACAATGGCTGTAGGTTTGAAATCGGTGATTAGACGCAGGACAGCGTCGGAATCTTCGAGCCTAACCTCATGGGCTTGGAAATTGGGGTCCTGCAGTAGCATCTGATGTCGTCGCTGCTTTAGGGTAACATCGTAGTAATCGGTCATCGCGTCTAGACCACAAACAATATGCCCTTCTGAAAGAAGCAGCTTTGCTAGATGGAAACCGATGAACCCCGCAGTACCAGAGATAAATACTCGATGCGTGGGGCGTGAACTGTCAGAAGAACTCATATTTATGTGCTGCCCTTAGATTGATATTGTCGGCTTGCTTCTCATCAAGATGAGATCGGCTTCTCACCTAGCGCCTAAAGCCTAGCAAAAACGTAAAACTCGTGACTCAATTCGAAAGGCTTCATTTATGGACATCTCCGTAGTGGGGCGCAGGAAAAAGATCAAGGTGTATGCCAAGCTGGTTAAGCCGTTTGAGGCTTGCACCCGCAGTGCCATCTATGGGAGTGCTTGTTGGGAACTCTGCGATCCATCCACATATTCAACATTTTTCCTAATTTGTTTCGCGCGCGAAACAAATTAGGGTTTGAAGGCTTCGCGGATGCGGTTCACTGCCTCGTCATCTAGCCCAGGACCACTTAGGTGCACTCCTTTGGCATCCCGGATCAGCCATAATCCAGTCGCTACCTCTTCACCCTTTGATTTACTGCATACAACTGCGGGTCGGCCAGGCGCCTTGTTTTTATTCGGATCTAACATTTTAGCTAAAGCGCTTCGGAGTAAAGCAGTTTCGGCCTCTGCACTGTCAGGCTCCACCTCGCGTAGATACTTTTGCAAATAAGTCGAAAAGGTTCTATCCTTTAACTGTGCAGCGAGCTCCAACCCCAATCTCTCGCCGATTGCATTTGGAAATTTCAAATGGGGCCCTAAGGCTTGGACCACGGCCAAAAAGCTTTTAATTTTCGACCGTTTAGCACGGCTGGAAGAACCGAACAGGCGGTTCAGAGCCTGCTTTTCGCTGCTACAGACCCCCTCCTCTACCGCACGCGCGACAATGTGAGCACGCTCAAAATAGCTCAAGCCGACGCGGATTTCGTTTTCTTCAACCATGGCAACATAGGCTGCCTCTGCGGTATCCGGACTTCGGACTAGAGCATGGACCTTGGCAAATGCCTCATCTCCTGTTTCCGCATGGAGTCTCCGTAGTGCAGTAAGGCGCCGAAATCCAGATATTAGTCCATATCGACCTGGCTCAATCTCAGTGACTTCAATAGGAGATTGCTGTCCGCGTGCGCGCAAGGACGCCATAAGACTCTGCATATCATCCTCAGTTATTGATCCTACCAAGCGGTCGCGGACCAAGTGGTCTTCTTCAACGTCTCCTAGCGGCAGTGATTGCACCAATCGACCTTCAAGCCTGGCGGCATGGAATTCAGCGCTGAGTTCGCTTAGCGCAGCAGTAGCTGCGGCAGTTCCTACGACATCCGCAATTGGCGCACGAGCAGCGGGTGACGAATTTACCCCCAATGGATCGCGTGAGGAAGTGGTTTTAGTCTTTGTAGATGCTTCACTGCCTGAGTTGAAAGTTTCAAGGGTAGGAGGAGTTAGACGTTTGCGCTTTGCCATGATCTATCTCTCTTTCGCATTTTGAGCGCTAAGGGTGTGCATAGGGAACACTAGACTAGGTTGTTTGATATTACACAGATTGCGCCGCTAGCTCATCGCGACGCCAAGCCCCAATCAGTAGACGTTTAAAGGATGCATAAGTGGCATCAAAAGTTTGGCGACCCCGCACATAAGTCTCGCGATTGAAGTCACGATAATCAGCCTCATAGATACCATTTACAGTTTCTCCAGCCTGTCCGATCAGTGCTGTAAAATCTTGCCGGTGAGGTGAGAGTGTGGGACCTAGATAGGCTTGCATCAACGCGGCAAGCTCTGCTTGTTGCGCTCCGTCATAGCGGGTCACAACAGCCCGCACGGCATCCCACTCAAAAGCTAACTCATTCCGGCCTAGTGCTCGTGCGGCCATGTTTTCTCCCGCCTCAATGGAAGAGAATGTGGAATGTAGCATATCAAAAAAACGTCCAGTGGAGTCGAACTCCAGAAACGAAGCCCCTAACGGGACCAGCAAGATATCGGCTGCTGCCAAACCATTGATTGTCAGGTACCCTAGAGCCGGTGGGGTGTCGATAAAGACAACATCGTAATCCGCCAGCACACCATCAGCTTCCAGTCTATCGGTTAACGCATCCCAAAGCTTCCAGCCGCGCGCTTGCATGCGCCAAACTGGAATCTGGAACTCGGCCCAATAGAGGTTCAGTTGCGCTCCAATCAAATCGATGTTGGGCCAGTGGGTATGCTGGATCAAATCTCCAGAGGTTATATGAAGTGCTTCAGTTAGGGTGTCATCGATGGGCTGGGGGGCTTCACCTCGAGCGGCGCGCGCTTGGTTATCCGTTTGAGCCTGTATGGCATAATGGCGGGCCAGTAGCGGAAAAACAGTCTGCCACTCATCATTAACTCGTCCACCAAATATAGAAGTCATCGAGCCCTGGCTATCGAGATCAATGATCAATACCTTGTAGCCATCGAGTGCAGCAGACATTGCCAAATGTGCTGCAGTACTAGTTTTGCCGACGCCGCCTTTAAAATTCGCAACTGAGACGATTTTTGCGGGCAAGTTTATAGGGCGGTAGGGGCGGTACTCTTTGGTTTTTGATCCCTCACGGCCAAAGTGAGAACGTAGAGCTAGGACTTCATCCAAAGTAAACCACTTGGCTCCTCCTTCGGTTTCGGACCGGCCTTGCGGTAGATCAGGATGTAACTTCAGCACTCGACGAAAATGAGCAGGTGCTACTGGGATCAGATATTTGGTGATTTCCCAAGTGGAAAACATGCGAAGCTTCTTCCGTCCGGTTTCATCCATGCCGCGTGTAGCAAGATCATTCCGGCCGCGAGCGCAAGCTGATGCAATGGCTTCGAAACCATTCGTGGTAGTCGGTGCACCTAGTTCGGCTAGCGCCTGATCAGGATCAATATTGAAGTAAGGAGGAAGGTTGCCTGTCATTAGAGTACCTAATCATGTTCTACGTTTTTCTTAATATACTACAAAAGATGTAACGTGGAGTAAAAAGCAGCATCTTAGATGTATTTTCTCAGTAGAACTGACTGAAGGATAAGGAACAAGAGGGGTCTATAGGAGTGCTTAAGCGAAAAATCATAGTGTTATAATCTGTTATCTATGTGTTACGCCTATTGATTCTTCTGCGAACTATTTGATTTTAAATGCTTTATATAGTGCATTTTGAGACTAGGCGACTCTGAACCCCCGATAAACCGATTCTAATACCACGATAGGATGACTCTGAACCCCCGAGAGCAACAATGGACAGCTGACCTCGGTAACTTTTAGGGTGGTGTCATTGAAACCACGATTCTCTTTCCGGGAGTTCAGTGACGCTAGACCGGGCAAACCGGCAAAGAGTAGAGGTAGCAGATGACAGCAGCTCAAGGGCTTTTGCCTGATCGACATCCAACCAATGACTTCTTCTTGTGTGATGTGTTCGATGCCATCCCAAAAGATGACTTGGCCACAATGGAGCATCCGGTCTTTTCTTTGGGTACACGTCCTGATCGGCGAATCCTGAACTATGAACACAATGGCACCGAGATTACTGTGGTACCTTCCGTCCGTGGTTTGGCGACGATCCACGACAAAGACATACTGATTTTTTGCATCAGTCAGTTGATGGCGGCCCTTAATGCCGGCCGTACGATCAGTCGGACCGTGACGCTGACAGCGCATGATTTGTTGGTGGCCACCAACCGTGAAACAAGCGGTGATGCCTATCGCCGTTTACGTGATGCTTTTGAGCGGCTTGCTGGAACGCGTATTACCACCAATATGGTTACCGGTGGGCGTGAGGTGACCTCAGGTTTTGGACTGATCGAAAACTGGGAGATTGTGCGACGCGCGCGCGGTGGTCGCATGGTAAGCGTGGCAGTGACCCTCTCGGAGTGGCTTTATCGTGCGGTCCTTAGCAAATCGGTACTTACCCTTAACCGCGACTACTTTCGTCTCCGTAAACCTCTGGAGCGACGGATTTACGAGCTAGCACGTAAACACTGTGGTAGGCAGCCGTCTTGGCGGATCTCGGTTGAGGTGCTGCTGAAGAAATCCGGGTCCGCCTCGCCCCGTCGAGTTTTTCGTAAAATGCTCCGTGACATGATTAAGGCTGACCACTTGCCTGATTATCATATGCAAGAAGAGCCGGGCGACATGATCCGTTTCACCACGCGCCGTATCGTGGATGTGGGTGATGATGCGCCACTGCTTTCCGCTACTGCAATTGAAGAAGCCCGCGTTCTTATGCCCGGGAACGACCCCTATGCGCTGGAAGCCGATTGGCGCGCCTTCTGGATCAAATCGGGTCGTCCGCGTATACGGTCGGCGGACGGGGCTTTTCTCGGATTTGTGCGCAAGCGTGCTGCCCGACGAGAATGAAGGCGCCATAGAGAAAGAGCGCTGACTGAAACCAAAAAGGTTCCTCCATGCAGATTGAAGAGACCGCCCTGCCCGGGGTGTTGATTCTAACCCCATCTCGTCATGTGGATGACCGCGGCTTTTTCAGCGAGAGCTGGAACGCTAGGACCATGGCGGAAGCGGGTCTTAACTATAGCTTTGTACAAGACAACCATTCTCTATCTAAGGCCGCTGGTACCTTGCGCGGTCTGCACTTTCAGACGCCACCCCATGCTCAGGCAAAACTTGTACGCTGCGGACGCGGTGCATTATTCGATGTAGCCGTAGATATCCGACATGGCTCTCCGAGCTTCGGGAAGTGGGTTGGGGTTGAGCTCAGTTTCGACAATGGCCGACAGTTGTTGATCCCTAAAGGTTTCCTACATGGCTTTATAACCCGAGTTCCCATGACCGAGATTATTTATAAATGCACCTATACCTACGCTCCTGAGTGCGATGCGGTGGTCCGGTGGGATGATCCCGACATAGGTATCGATTGGGGCCTCAAGGGTCAGTCGCCGCTTCTATCAGAAAAGGATGCTAAGGCCCCTTCCCTAGCCGCTATGGGACAGCATTTTACCTGGGAGAAGACATAATGAAAATTCTTGTTACCGGCGGAGCTGGTTTTATTGGCTCCGCTGTGGTGCGCTTAGCTATAGCCCAAGGGCATGAGGTGGTGAATGTTGATGCTCTGACTTATGCCGCTTGTCTTGACAGTCTGACTGAGGTTGCCGCCCTGCCCGGCTATGTCTTCGAGCACACCGACATTCGCGATGCCGAAGCTCTGACCCGGATATTTTCTGATCACGCCCCTGACGCGGTGCTTCATCTGGCCGCCGAAAGCCATGTAGACCGTTCAATCGATAGCCCCGGAGCTTTCATCGATACCAATGTGACCGGGACCTACACCTTGTTGCAGGTTGCTCGAGCGAATTGGGAAACGCGTGGCCGCTGCGAAGCCTTCCGCTTTCATCACGTCTCTACCGACGAAGTTTTTGGCTCGCTCGGACCCAGGGGCCTCTTCACCGAAGAGACGCCCTATGCGCCTAATAGTCCCTATTCCGCCTCTAAGGCGGCCTCAGATCACCTTGTTCGCGCGTGGGGGCAGACCTATGGGTTGCCAGTGTTGATGACCAATTGCTCGAATAACTACGGTCCCTATCACTTCCCAGAAAAGCTAATCCCATTAGTCATCCTCAATGCCCTCGCCGGCCAATCAATACCGATCTATGGGGACGGCGAGAACGTACGGGACTGGCTTTACGTCGAAGACCATGCGGAGGCGCTGTTAACAGTGCTGACTAATGGCAAGATTGGACGCAGCTACAACATAGGTGGCAATGCCGAGGCGCGTAACATTGAGTTGGTGCAAACAATCTGCGGACTACTAGATGAACTGCGGCCCGCAGAACGGCCCTATAATCGCCTAATTACTTTTGTTGAAGACCGCCCAGGTCATGACGCGCGATATGCTGTCGACGCTAGCCGCATTCGTGATGAGTTGGGCTGGCAGCCGTCGGTGACGCTGAAGGAGGGGCTGCGGCGTACGGTGAACTGGTATCTCGACAACCCTGAATGGTGGCAGGCGTTGCAAGGGCACCAGGGGGTCGGGCAACGGCTGGGTCGCGCATGAGGCTTTTGGTTTTCGGGCGCAGTGGGCAAGTCGGCACCGCTTTGAGGAAGATCGTGCAGAACGCCTACTTTCTTGATCGTGAGCAGGCCGACCTGTCAGAGCCTACCGCATGTGCGTCAGCGATCCATACCGCCCGACCTTCCGCCGTCATTAACGCGGCAGCTTTTACAGCCGTGGACCGCGCTGAAGAGGAAGAAGCTCTAGCTCACATCGTCAATAGCGCCGCTCCTGGGGCCATGGCGCGTGCCTGTGCGGATTTGGATATACCCTTCCTGCATGTTTCTACTGATTATGTCTTTGATGGCAGCGGGCAACGGCCTTGGCAACCAGAAGACAAGACTTCCCCGCTCAATGCCTATGGACGCAGTAAGGCCGCGGGCGAAGCAAAGGTCAGGGCGGCCGGAGGCCATCATGCGATATTGCGGACATCGTGGGTCTTCTCGGCGACTGGTAGAAATTTCGTCACTAACATGCTGCGCCTTAGTGAAACTCGGGATGCGCTTAACGTAGTTGACGACCAGATCGGTGGACCGACCCCAGCCTTGGCGATTGCCGAAACCCTATTGCAAATGGTCGGAGTAATGAGGACAGGGCAGGGGGGCGGCACGTATCATTACGCAGGAGCGCCTGTAACTTCGTGGAAATGTTTCGCGCGCGAAACATTTGCCGCAGCCCAACGCCGGGTCGCTGTGACTGGAATTCCTACTAAAGACTATCCGACACCGGCACTGAGGCCGCTTAACTCGAGACTTAATTGTACTGCCTTAGAGGCTGATTTTGGCATTACACCCCCAGATTGGCGCCCCGCACTGAATGGCGTTGTGGAGGAACTGACATGAGCGCACGTAAGGGTATCTTGTTGGCCGGAGGTTCTGGCACTCGGCTTTATCCAATCACTTTGGGAGTTTCGAAACAACTGCTGCCGATCTACGACAAGCCAATGATCTATTACCCGTTATCGGTTCTAATGCTGGCAGGAATACGGGATATCGCTGTTGTTACTACCCCTCAGGACGCCGAACAGTTCAAGCGTAGCCTTGGGGATGGTGCGCAGTGGGGGCTAAGTCTCACATATATTGAACAGCCAAGCCCTGATGGGCTGGCGCAGGCTTATATTCTGTCAGAGAACTTTCTCGATGGTGCACCATCTGCAATGGTTCTAGGTGACAATATCTTTTTTGGGCATGGGTTGCCCGAAGCACTGGCAGCTGCTGATGCATCGTCTATTGGAGGGACGGTTTTTGGCTATAGAGTGGCTGATCCAGAGCGCTATGGGGTGGTAGATTTTGCGCCTGACGGGAAGGTAAGAGCCATCGTAGAGAAACCCGCCGTTCCACCCTCTCACTATGCAGTAACCGGGCTCTACTTCCTTGATGGCTCAGCGCCTGAACGTGCCCGCACCGTGACTCCCTCGGCGCGTGGCGAGTTAGAGATTACATCACTTCTGGAGATGTATCTGACTGAAGATGCCCTAGCGGTACAGCAGATGGGTCGTGGGTTTGCTTGGCTCGACACTGGGACCCATGCCAGTCTGCTCGACGCTGGCAACTTCGTTCGCACCCTCTCGGAACGGCAAGGGCTACAGGTGGGGAGCCCCGAGGAAATCGCTTTCTATAAAGGCTGGATTGGCCGGGGAGAGTTGCGCCATCGAGCTGAGAGCTTTGCTCATAACAAATATGGCGACTATCTATTGGGGCTGCTGAAATAGCGGTTAGACAACATTCCGGTTAAGAAGACGAATATCCTGCTCTCGAATGGCCCAAGAGATCTGGTCTTAGAAGAGTAATTTGCAAGCAGAGGCCGGGCAGGGGGCATTAAAGCTATCAATAGCGCAAATGTGGCGAGGTTTAAGCCTCCGGTGGCAAATGGAAAGGTACCGCTTATGTGCAACGTATGTGAAACGCTCAAAAGATTGCAAAAACGTCAGTTCGCAGGGGAAGAATCGTATGAGTAGTGTTCTGGTCACTGGCGGGGCAGGCTATATAGGATCGCATGCTTGTAAGGCTTTGAAAGCGGCGGGGCACACTCCCGTTACTTTCGACAATCTCGTGACGGGCTGGCGCGACGCGGTGAAATTTGGCCCTTTCGAGGAAGGTGATCTGATGGATCGCGCGCGGCTAGATGAAGTCTTTGCGAAACATCAGCCTATCGCAGTAATGCATTTCGCCGCTCTCAGCCAAGTGGGTGAGAGCATGGCAAAGCCGGGACTTTATTGGCGCAATAACGTCAACGGGTCCTTGACGCTGATCGAGGCGGCGGTCGCGGCGGACTGCAAACAGTTCGTCTTCTCGTCGACCTGTGCGACCTATGGGGATCAAGATAACGTCGTGCTGGATGAAAACAGCGCGCAGTATCCGATCAACGCTTACGGCGCATCAAAACGCGCGATTGAGGATATTCTGCGCGATTTCGAAGCCGCCCACGGGCTGCAACATGTCATCTTCCGCTATTTCAACGTGGCGGGCGCGGATCCCGAAGGCGAGGTGGGCGAGTTCCATCAGCCGGAAACGCATCTGATCCCGCTGATGCTAGACGCGATTGCCGAAAAACGCGCGGCATTGACAGTATTTGGGGATGACTATGACACGCCGGACGGCACCTGCATTCGTGACTATGTGCATGTCTGCGATCTGGTCGATGCCCATGTTTTGGGTCTGAAATGGCTTCAGGATGACAGGGGCAGCCGCGTCTTTAACCTTGGCACCGGCAGCGGATTTTCGGTACGCGAAGTGCTCGACCATAGCCGTGCTGTGACCAACCAAACGGTGCCACATGAGATCGGAGCGCGCCGTCCGGGGGATTGTACCAAGCTCGTGTCAGGCTCATCTCGCGCGGTGGAGGAGTTGGGTTGGGCGCCCAAGCGCTCAACTTTGGACAAGATGATTGCTGACGCTTGGAGATGGCATCAGACTGGTACTTACAACGCTTAAATTAGTTGTGCTTCCACTCCTCGGTCCGGGCCGTCAGGTGTAGAACTCGTACCTCTTCCAGTCTAAGAAATTTAAGGGGGCACTCTATCCATACACTAGGAGGCTTTTAGGAAGTGACCTGCCCCCCATTGGTCCCTCACTCATAACGAGAGTTTGCAGGTTTGTTGCCCTGCTCCCCAACGTTGGACCACCGGAAGCTGGATTTTCCCGGCCGTTTCACGATGACGGGCTGGTGACGCCATCGGGATAATGCATGGCGATCGGGACGTTGTATCCGATCGCGCTGTGGGGACGATCCTCGTTGTACAACTTTGCTTCATTACGCCCATCTTTCTATGTTGTTGAAGGGAATAGGTTTTGTTGATCCTGATGTGGTACCGTGGGGTGTTTTGAGCTATGCCGCGCCCGTTTGTTTAGCTTTTGTGCTGCCGGTTTTAATAGTTCTGTTCGCTCGAAGACCCACGGCCCGTCAGCGAGCGGGTGTTCAGCTTTGATTTCGCCTGCTTCAGCTGCCAACCGCAATGTTTTTGGTGCCACCCCGAGAAGCTTGGCTGCGCTGGAGAGGTTGAGCCAGGGGTTGTGATCATCGGGTTCGGGTTTGAATACGGGAATCTTTCGGTATGAACGGTAAGGCTGTCACCCGTTCCTTGGTCCAGCGATTGCCGTTTCCGGTGGCGAGACCGTTCCTGTTTAGGAACCCGGCGATGACATCATCGCTGACGATCTGGGCAAGCTGGCGAACGGCTTCGACAATATCAGGTGATGTTGCGTTGCGCTGTCCGCGCCGACGCTTTGGCAGGCGGATTTCTGTATGGGCACCTCCGGCCCAATGAACCAGAAGAACGATCTCGGATGTTTCGTTATCAAGATCTGCCACTACTTCACGGACCACCGTGCGGACGATCCGCTTCTTGAGTTTTGCATCCGTGCCCGGTGCGCACCAGATGTGTTCAAGGTTGGCCCCGAGGGCTGCCAGATCTTCCACCGGTAGCGTCGTCTCGTTCGGGCTGACCGCATCGTGGTGCGCGAGCTTCTGCTCGACCTCTCGAACTCGCTGAAGCGCTCGGTTCCAGCGGGATTCCAGTTCAGCAGTCACCAAACGGTTTTCGGGGTCCGACGCATCATACTGTCGGAATGCTCGGTCAGTCGCGTATTGAGCAGCCTCCAAATCACGACAGAGCGCATCGCGAACCTGATCCCGTTGTCGCACGGCTTGCCGGGCGGCAGCCTCTGCCGCGTTGATGGCGCCGGGGCTGACCACCTGCAAGAGCGATTGTTCAATGGCATCATCAACCCGCAATCCGCTAAAAGCGATGCAGCGCGCCTCGCCGTTGTCCAAAAGGCCACGCCAGCAGGAGTAACGCGGGATATCATGCTTTTTGCCAGTGTAGCGAACCGTCAGCTTACGCCCACAGCGTCGACAGCGCAGAAGTCCCGCCAGAAGGGCCGAACCATGCTTGGCTGCGCCGTGATGTCGGCTCTGAGGGACGTTATCGCTGATCATCTTGCGGATTGCCTCTGCCCTTTCCCAACTTACGTAGCCTTCGTGTGCGCCCGGCTTCAATGCCAGCCATTCATCGCGATCCTTCCTGCGAGTAATCGACGCCCCGAACCCCGCCGATGTTCGGGTCTTGCCGTAGGCATAGGCTCCGCCATAGGCCGGATTGACGATCATACGATGGATGGTGGCGTATGTTGGCCGCTTCCAAACAACGTCACCCTGCTTGCGCAGGGTGGGCAATTCAAGGTCATGTTCAAGGAACCACATGAGGGCCTGCCGCGCGCTTCCTAACTCGACGACCTTATCGAAGACCAGACTTATGGCATCTTGCACGCGGCGATCCGGATCTTTCTCGAGCCGGTCGGCGACCTTCACGAAACCGACGGGAGCGGCGACGATAAGCTCGCCGCGCCGTGCCTTCTCGTGGCGTGCCGCGAGGGATCGTTGCCTGAGGAGATCAAGTTCGTATTCGTTCAGGCTACCCTTCAAGCCCAGCAGCAGGCGGTCGTTGCCATCGCGTGGCGCATATACTGCCTCTTGATCGATCAATACCGTATCAACGACCCGGCACATTTCTACGAGTTGCTGCCAGTCTCTACTGTTGCGTGCAAAGCGGGATACCTCCCGCGCGGCCACCGCGCCGACCTTTCCCAGACAAATGTCTGCAATCATCCGGTCAAAGCCTGCCCGCGTTACCCCGCCGGCGGCAGACCGACCAAGGTCGTCATCCACGATCTCGATCCTGCTCCAACCCAAATCCGACAGCCGCTCCCGCATTGCATATTGCAGTGTGCTGCTTTCTCGGTTGTGCAGGACCTGATGGGCCGATGACTGGCGGACGTAGAGGATCGCCTTGCGCTCCAAGTGCTGCGTACCGATTTTGTCATGCTTCATGGTTGCTCTCCCTGTCCGCCGTGCCCGCATGTTCCATCATCAGGCGTGTCATCAATCGCGTCAGCGCTTGCCGCGTCTCGTCGGGCAGGCTCTGCCAAGGCGGGATCGGTGTCGCAGTTCTGGATCGGGTCCCAGGGAATAGCTCGAGTTGCGTCGTCGTCATTTTGCGCGGCATTGGCCGACCTCCGAATCGTGGGCTCAGAGTCCAATGCTGCGTCAGTAGTTGAGGAGGAGTCGGATTTATTGAACGAGGTACAGTCGGCATCGCGGATTAGGTCTGCAAGGGCCGCCAGCGCATATAGGCCCACATTTGCCGTATCGGCCTCGTGACAGGAGGCACAAGCGACCCGATCAAACATCCATACGGGGACTTCCAGAAATCGGTCCGACCGGCCGCCAGTAAGATTGCACCGAAACACTGCATCACCAGGCTTATCGATCTCGTGATGGGTATAGACCGACTGGCCAAACCAAGGATGCCATCGATAAAGAACCTCCCGGCACTCGATAACGTGGGTGTTCTGGCGTGCTGTTGTAGTGTCGACGCCAACCTTCCAACTTTTCACGGGCGTCGGCAAGGCTCATGAACCAGTGTGCGTTCAAGCACTCCGATCGAAGCTTGCTGTTGAAGGCTTCGATGAACCCATTGTCCGTCGGCTTACCTGGCCGTGAGAAGTCCAGCGTGACGTCGTTGGCATATGCCCAGAGATCGAGATCCCGAGAGATAAATTCGCTGCCATTATCGACACGAATGGTGTTCGGATAGCCGATCCTGCCGCAGACTTCTTCAAGCCTTTGAACCACGTCCTCGCCGCGGTAGCTGAACCGCGGATCCACGACCGGGCAGAACCGAGAATGCGTGTCGACCACGGTCAGGATCCTCAGCTTTTTGCCCATCGCGAGCTGATCATGGACGAAGTCCATCGCCCAAACGTCATTCGGCCCGGTTGCTTCTTCTCGATCGTCACGCAGCTTGGCTTTCACACGCCGTTTCGGGTGCTTGTTTCGCAACTGCAGACCCAACTCATTGTAAATTCTGCGTGTCTTCTTGATGTTGATGGTCCAGCCCTCCCGGCGCAGCAGAACATGGACGCGCCGGTAGCCGTACCTGACGCGTGTCTCGCAGATCTCCTTAATCCGCCTCTCAACAGCAGCCTGATCCGTCCGCCGGGACTTATAGTGGTAGCTGGACGTGTCGAAACAGATGGCCCCACAAGCCCTCCGTATCGACACGCCCCAGTCGACGCACATCCCGGTGACGAGTTCGCGCAAACGGCCAGGCTTCAGAGCTTTCGCCGTATGACATCCTGCAACATCTCACGGTCGAGCGTCAGGTCTGCAACGATCTTCTTCAGCCGCGTGTTCTCGTCCTCGAGCGCCTTCAGTCGACGCATCTCGTCCGGCAGCAGGCCGCCATACTTTTTCTTCCAGTTAAAGTAGGTCGCCTGACTGATACCGGCCTTGCGGCAAATCTCGGCGACTGGCGTACCTTGCTCGCCCTGCTTCAGGATAAACGCCTTCTGCGCTTCCGTGAACTTTGATGCTTTCATGTGTTTCCGCTCCTCTCCCAGCCTGGAAAGAATAGCCGAAAACTCCAAATTCAGACGGTCCAGTTTTCAGGGGGCAGAGCATCAGGGCCCGTGGATATGGCGACGGCGGCAATCAAGTCTATTGCGCCCAAGATGGGGTGCGGACCCGATACGCTGCGTGCGCGGGTTCAACTAGCAGACATCGACGGCAGCCAAAAGTTTCTAATAAACGAAATGAAGAATCGAAAGGGCTTATCCTTTGGCGCCTGGCCCCCGAGCATAGACATCCTCATAGCGGATAATGTCGTCTTCTCCCAGATAGCTGCCAGTTTGGACCTCGATCAGCATCATTGGCACCTTACCAGGGTTTTCCAGTCGATGAGTGGTGCCAAGAGGGATGTAGACGGATTCGTTTTCACTCACAAGTTTGACTTTCTTACCGATGGTCACCTGAGCGGTACCCACAACTACAATCCAGTGTTCGGCCCGGTGGTGGTGGCTTTGTAAACTGAGCGCAGCCCCGGGTTGGACTACGATGCGTTTGACTTGAAAGCGTGATCCAGTAGCGAGACTTTCAAACCACCCCCATGGGCGATAATCTCGGGGCAGGGTATCGGCTTGTGTTGTCCCTTTTGCCTTAAGTGCGGCGACAGCTTTTTTTACATCTTGAGCACGATCCTTGTGGGCTACCAATACAGCGTCGGGCATGGCAACCGCGATGATGTCACGCAGGCCGATACCCACCAATTGCTGCTGAGAGTCTTCAGCACGCAGCAAAGTATTCTGGCATTCGATTGCGGTGGCTGTTTCGGACACTACGACACCGGTCTCATCTGGCCCGGCCTCGCGCCAAACAGCATCCCAACCGCCTAGGTCTGACCAAGCTCCGCTATAGGGCATGACACTCAGGTTATCGGCCTTTTCCATTACCGCATAGTCGATGGATATATCATCGATCTTTTCCCAAGGTTCAGGAGCTAGTCTGGTGAAACTCAAATCCAGCTCTGCCTGTTCGAGAGCGGAGCGTACTTGACTCAGCATTCTAGGTGCGTGAGCTTCGAAAGCAGCGATAATAGTCTTGACTGAGAACAAGAAAATGCCAGCATTCCAGAGGTGCTGACCTCCAGCAAGCATTGCTTTGGCGGTGGCCATATCAGGCTTTTCAACAAAACGTTTCAGCGGCTGCGGTACATGGGTAAAGTCTACATCTGACGGCGTGCTCATTTCTAGCCAACCATAACCTGTCTCGGGCCGATCGGGTCGAATACCAAAAGTCACTAGCTGTCCACTTAGTGCTACTGGAGTCGCCATCTTCACAGCTGCGCGGAAAGCCGCTGCATCTGGGATCACATGATCAGAGGGGGCCACCAGCATAAGAGCTTCGGGGGCATGCCTCGCTAGAGTTAATGCGGCGGCAAGGATGGCCGGCGCAGTGTTGCGCCCCTCTGGTTCAATCAAGATGCTGGCTGGCGCAATTTTTACTGCGGCAAGCTGTTCGGTTACAATGAAGCGGAAGTCCGCGCCGGTCAGGACCATTGGTGCGGCAAAACCATCGCCAGTAACTCGAAGCGCTGAAGCTTGAAGCAGGCTTTGCTGCCCCATCAGCTTTGCAAATTGCTTTGGGTAGCTTTTACGTGACAGCGGCCAAAGCCGGGTTCCGGACCCGCCGGCAAGAAGAACAGGATGAACGACTTGAGACATTAAATAGCCTTTCGTTCTTAGTTATCATGATAAGCTGAGTAAGCACCATAGCTGTTGCCATAGCCATACTTCTTCATACCTTGAGGGCTGATCTGGCCTAGTACTAGGCCAGTTACTTGTAGATTAACGCTTTCAAACGACTTGAGCCCTTCACGTACCATCCTATGAGGCGTGCTATCCCATTTTACGGTGTAGAGGATTCTATCGACCAAAGGCCCAATCACGCGCGCATCGGGCACAGCCAGTACAGGTGGCGTATCGATGATGATATGGTCGTATTTGCTACGTAAGTCATTAAGGAAAAATCGGAATTTTTCCGAGGAAAATACATCGGCTGCATTGATTGAAGACTTGTCTCCTACCAGCAGATCCGCATTCAAGGTTGGCTCATGCACGACAACGTTCTCAAACGTTTCTTCACCGGTTAGCACCGACACTAGGCCTTTTTTTCCTTGAATGTGAAAATACTCTGCGAAAACGCGGCGGCGAATATCACCCTCAATCAGCAACACTTTCTTTCCCATACCGGACAGGTTCTGCGTCAGTGCTAGCGACTGCGTAGTTTTGCCTTCGCCCGGTACCGAGGATGTAGACATAATAATCTGTGCAGGGTTGTCGAGATCAGACATCAGGATTGAGGTGCGCAGGTTACGGATTGCTTCAGCAGCAGCAGAATTGGGTTTGTCCGTAAGATACTTCAAAACGTTACTGCGACGTCGCGCGGGTATGGCAGGGATCTGTCCCAGCACTGTGTGGCCGGTGCGCGCTTCCAAATCCTCAGGTGTACGGAAGGTCGTTTGGGAAAACTCTTTGCCCAAAACAAGCGCGGTCCCGGCCATGCCACCTAACATCAATGACAGCACAAGGATAATTGATTTGCGTGGCGCTGACGGGTTCTGTGGGACTACAGCGCGCGACAATATGCGGCTATCGGGTTGCTGTATACCTTGTTGTACACTGGTTTCTTTCAGACGACCAAGGAAGTGTTCATAGATCAGACGACTTGCTTCGGCTTCGCGCTGCAACTGCTGTAACGTCACCAACTCTGAAGATTGCGCTTCGATTTGACGTTCGGTTCGCTCAATAGACTGCCGTAAGGTATCTGCCTGAGTAGATGCTCGGGCACTTTCTAGTATGGCGCGGTCTAAGATTTGATCAAAAAGAGAATTAAAATCTGAACGGGTGGCAGTACCGTTTTCGACCCGCGAGGCTAGAGCTTCCAGCCCCCGATCATTGGCTGCTTCAGCCATCTGGACCATACTGCCGGAAGCTGCAGCAGCCTGCATAGATTCAATTTTTTGGGTGTGCGTTTCAGCCGTTTCAGTGGTGTCTGCTAAGCGATCACGCAGCTCTTTTAACTGCAAATTCAATACTGTTAGAGCTTCAGGACTAACCAGCTTAGTGCTGCTGCTGAATTCCTTAAGTTCAGCTTCAGCATTTTCTAGTTCGATCTGCAACTGGCTGACACGATCAGTCAACCATTCACTAGCTTGTTTAGTTTTCTCAAACTTTATCTCGATTTGGTCGCGGATATAAAGCTCTGCCCATGTATTGGCGATTAGGGCAGCTTTGGATGAGCTTTCAGCATCTACTGTGATCCGAAAAACATAGCTTTGGCGAATGTTTGAGACAGAGACCGACTGTAGGAGTTTATCAATTACAGCATCAAGTACTTCACGTTCCGTAGAGGGCGCTTCTGCTGTCTCGGGGACATTAAAAAAGCCCCTTATAATAGAGATTATGTTACTGATTGAGAAGGCTGGTTCCGGTAGCAGCCCTTTGTTGAACTCAGGGTCTGAGAGTAAGTCTAACTCAAGCACTACTTGTTCGGCCAGTTCGCGCGACCGGATGACTTCGACTTCAGTATTGATTGAAGATTGGTCTCCACCCAGTCCGCCGACAACACTTTCAATATCGATCGTCTGTTTTTGCTGGGTTTCGAGGGCGACGAGTGAGCTAGCTGTGTAAATAGGCGTTGCTACGAAAAATGCATACCAGAACCCAAGTAGTAGCGCGGCGCTTGCACAGAGCCCGATCCAAAACTTGCCACGCCAAACAGTGCGCAAAATTTCGGCTAGGTCAATCTCATCGCTGGTAGCTTGCACCCCAACCGGTTGGTTCATCGGTTCTAAAACCGCTCTATTTTTCATGAAATGCTCGTTTTGTGATAACTCTAAACCCTGTAGCTCTTTCCCATATCAGGAACGGATTGGCAACGTTGCCGGCAGAGGTAGGATTGCAGCGTCCTGGGCCTCGATGACGCTGCGCCCGGCGCGAACTTCAATCATATTGTAAGTAAGTTTGCGTAACACGCTAAAATGCCTTAGTGCGTAAGTTTTGACCAATTCTAGCGCGCTAGAGCAAGTTCCGGACTGATAAATGTACATGGTAGACCTTCACGCCTTGCCGCGTTCGACAAAGCGAAAGATTTTCTTCGTTGTCGACGCATTACTTATACCTCTTAGCTTTTATCTAGCCTTCGCACTACGCTATGGGACTTTGTCGCCTTGGCACATGATGCGCGACGCGCTGCCGCTCTTCGCGTTGATTACCTTGCTGGGGGTTGGGGTCATCTCTGTTTGCCGGCTGCAACATATTAAGCTTAACGCCTTCGAAACACGAGCGATGACTAAAATCGGCATTGCAGCTGTCAGCATGGCATTTCTTGCTATCGTGTTAAGCTACCTGATGGGCTTGTCAGGGCCACGGTCGGTGCCAGCCATTTTTGGAACCTTGTTTTTCGTTAGTTCGGTCGGAACTCGATTGACGGGGCTGGCGCTGCTAAATTGGGAAGCTGAGCGTAGCGGCTCTCGTCAGCGTGTGGCAATTTATGGCGCAGGGGCTGCGGGAATCCAGCTGGCATCTGCATTACATCGGTCCCACGAGGCTCAGCCGGTTTGTTTTTTTGATGATAATCCCAACCTTCAGGGCCTTCTGATCGGCGGCCTACCGGTGCATGCGCCTAATAAGCTGCAGAGACTAATTCCCCGCCGAAAGGTAAAGAAAATTCTTCTGGCTATTCCTTCTCTGACTTCAGATCGCCGCGACGTGTTGATTGAAACCCTTTCCAATATGGGTGCGGAGGTGCAGGTGCTGCCGTCCTATATTGATCTGATGTCGGGAAAGAGTGTCCTTGAAAACCTACGTCCTGTTGATCCAGACGAGCTACTCGGTCGCGATAAGGTTGATCTTGATACGCCCGAAATTTTCAAAGCTTATGCCGGACGTGTGGTCATGGTGACAGGTGCCGGCGGTTCGATTGGCTCCGAACTTTGCCGCCAGTTGATCAATCGTAAACCTGCTCGTATCGTACTGTTCGAGCAAGGGGAATTTGCTCTCTACTCTATCGACCGTGATCTGAGACCTCGAGCAAACGCCGCCGGTATTCCTGTATCAAGTCGGTTGGGGTCTGTTGTCGATAAAGATCGTGTGAGCCGTATCATAGAACAAGAAGGCGTTGAGATTGTTCTACATGCGGCAGCCTACAAACATGTGCCCCTAGTTGAAGAAAACGAACTGGAGGGCGCGCGCAACAACGTGTTGGGCACCAAGGTTGTTGCGGAAGCGTGTCAAGCAGCTGGAGTTGAACGCTTCATCTTAATCTCGACAGATAAAGCAGTGCGTCCGACAAATATAATGGGTGCTACTAAGCGCATGGCTGAAATGGTGGTGCAAGATCTTCAAACTCGCAGCCCCGCGCCCAAATGCGCCATGGTGCGCTTTGGGAACGTATTAGGGTCTTCAGGTTCCGTCTTGCCTCTTTTTCAGAAGCAGATCGAACAGGGCGGCCCGCTAACCGTGACCCACCCCGAGGTAACGCGGTTCTTTATGACGATACCAGAAGCTGCACGTCTAGTGTTGTTGGCGGGTGCTTACGCAGAAGGCGGCGATGTTTTCGTTCTGGATATGGGTAAGCCACGCAAGATCATCGATATTGCCCGGCAGATGATCGAGCTATCCGGCCGTAAGGTTAAGGATCATCAAACTGAGGGGGGCGATATTGGAATCGAAGTTACAGGCCTACGGCCCGGCGAGAAACTATACGAAGAGCTTCTGATAGATAGTGATAGTTTGCGTACCACCCCTCACCCCAAAATTATGCGCGCTGAGGAAGGTATGCTAAGTCAAATCGAGGTTGCTGCAATGCTGCGAGAGCTGAAAGCTTCCATCGCTGAGGGTGATATCGACCGTTTGCGGCGGTTGATCGCAGCGAAGGTCGAAGGGTATCATCTTCAGGACCCGACTGAAGCGTCTCAACAGGGCTGAAAGCCTACAATCCGAAAGGTATTGCAGTCCATACTATATCGCATACCAACACTGTGGCATTGAACTTCGCAAGTTTCTCGTGTCTCAATAGATTCGTCCTTTTGAAGAGGTTACATCGTGGCCCTGTCGGCTCTCAAATCTTTTTTCGGTGGCTCCCGTCGATCAAACTCGACTCACAAATCTACATTCTCAGCGCCTCTTGCACCTGAAAAGACCTTCTATACCATTGGCGATATTCACGGTTGCGATGCCCTCTTAACGGAACTTTTGATACGCCTAGAAAGCCAAAAAGAGACTGGAAGCCCAGTGATCTTTCTGGGCGATTACGTCGACCGAGGACCAGATTCGGCTGCGGTTCTCTCAAGGTTGTACAAGTTGTACCAAGAAGCTTCTTATCCGGTGATCTGCCTTATGGGGAACCATGAGAAGATGCTGTTGGAGTTCATCGACGATCCGATAGGTGAGGGGCTGCGCTGGCTGCGCCATGGTGGCATTGAAACCCTCAAGAGCTATGGTTTGACTGGCGTGACTGTGAAATCCGACATGGAGGATCTTTTAGAGGTTTCCGATGCGTTTGAAGCTGCCCTACCAGACGGCCTTCAGGCTTGGTTACGCGCCCTTCCTTTGCAATGGCGCAGCGGAAATGTCGTTTGCGTACACGCCGCTATGGACCCTTCCCGGGAGTTTGAAAATCAAAGCTCCCGCACGTTGCTTTGGGGGCATGCCGACTCTAGCCCTCGCAGCGATGGACTCTGGGTTGTGCACGGCCATACTATAGTTAAGGAACCAATAGCCCAGAACGGCCGCATCGCCATTGACACTGGCGCCTACCAATCAGGCCATCTTACTGCTGCTGAAATCAAGATGGGAAGCTGCCAGTTTTTATAGGCTCATAAATCCTACGTATTTATCAGGGGTGAGCGCGCGTATCCTTTGCTGGTTCGGAGAAGAGCAGAATTACACGACAGGATCAAAAGTTCCCGGAGGGGGGGAGAAGCCCCTCATCTTGGGCGAGCTGAACAAGGCACAGCTCTGGCGGGATTAGACAGACAGTGCACTTAATTGAAGGAAAATACAGAATCCTGTAGAGGGTGAGGACGCCTCATAGAAGAAGTTCGTTGCGACCTGACGCCAGACCGCGAAATGCATCAGGAGGTCGTTTGGCGCGATCACTAAAGCCTAGCCGTTTGCGCGCGGTCGCCACCAAGGCAGATACATCTTACGCAACAATAATCTCGTTCAGATTCAGTATTTTTTACAGTGTGGTTTGCGCGGAACCCTTCTAGAAGACTGAGACATAGCTTTAACCACCAGCTGTGCAGCAAAGAAAAAGAAGGCGCTAACAACAATTTTTGACGAGAATTATTAGCGCCTTCCCTGTGCGATCCAAACTCAAAGCTGGTTCGGACTACCTTTTTAAAGGTGATCTGTTCCGGTTAAAAAGTCAAGACAAAGCCTTTTTCAGGTAAGGAGCTATAAGAAGCAGAGCGGTAGGATGGCGCGATCTCTTGTTTGATCTCGATTTTACCATTAGGCAGGCTGAAGTCGTTTTTTCCTTACCAAGCATGAGATATACCTCCTCCAACAAGAATGCGGTTTAATGTTTGAAAAAATCAAAGATTTCTACTCTCAAGATATTAGGATAGATCTTGCTCCCGCTAGCATGCTGGCTGAGTTGAGTCCGCAGAATAAAACATATCGCTCTGCGGCAGCGCGGGGGGGGGGCTGTTGTGTCTATTTTACAGGGAAGTGTTCATGAGAGCGTCTATGTTTCGCTTGCAGAACAAGTTTTTGATAGCACTTCAACGGCCCAGGCATTCTTCGAAGCTTTACGCTTCACACACCCTACTGCCATACATTTTGACTTCGTTGCCTTCCCTACTGGAGTTGCCACACTCCCGAAGGAAAAAAAATGCAATTATAAGTAGTCCACCAAAGCATCAGAAAACACGGCCAGACTTGTTCTCTACTTTCGCATCTTACCGTAAAGGTCTTATTTAAATTGCTATCTTTTGAGTATGTTAATAGGGGTCATTTTGTTGCCATTTGCTACTCATATGCTCACTTAACTGGAGCAGCGGCACTTCAGACCCGATCATGACCACCTGCTGCGCTATTTGCAGTTAGTCATGGCCACTCATCAGCGTTATTCTAATGTGGTACCGAACAGATTTTATCTGTGACCTGCCCCGTCCCGAAATCCGGACACTGGCCTATGCTGCGATTGGCAGTCCACTGACCTTCAGGTCATAGTTGGGGAACGCGGTACAGCGTCTAAGGAATTACCAGTATTGATCGAGAGCGTTGGCAAGCTGACGTCCTGCTGAGATCGTATCAGCGTGGATATAGTGCCCTTCAGCGATCTGGGTTGTTGCGTGCCCGAGGATCGGTTTGATCATTCGGGCGGAGGAGGGAGACGCGCGGGCAAGCGTTGTCGCTGCAGCATCACGAAAAAGATGCGGTGAAACTTCCATGCCGAGTTGCTGTTTGGTTCGATTGCCGATGGCCCGGGTGAACTGGTTAATGTTCATTGGTGCACCATGCTTGCCAAGCCAGACAGCGGAGTGATTGCCGGCTCCACGGGCTGCGAGAACAGGTCGCCCGATTTGCAGGTAGGTAGCGAGCACATCGCGGACCGCGTTTGGAACAATCGCTTCCCAAACCTGACCGTTCTTAGTCATAGAACCATCAAGACAAATCGTTGCTTGCTCAGGTTCCACATGAAGGGAACTTCCGAGCGCCAACTCCGAAAGAGCACGTCGCCGTATTGGAATGAGCGCCAGTAGGCAGATTATTACACCATCGCGAAGTCGCACAGCCTGATACGGATGGGTAATAGGGCCATTGTTATCGTGAACGAGCTGAGCGCCTACCTCGAAGAGCACATCGCTGGACAGAATACGGCCGATTTTGCGTGGGGAACCGTGGCGAATTGTGGCCACTTGCAGACGGGCGAGAATAGCCTGGTGCCTGGCCCAGTCGCACTCCGGATCGATTAATCGGCACAGACGAACGACAGTGCCGACGTAGCCAAACAAAGTTGAAGGAGCGAGGTTTTCCATAGACGTCAGCCAGCTGCGTAGACGTTCAGGTGTTGCCCGCGCCACAGGGTCGAGATGCAATGCGTTCGGCTCCGTTCGGGACACCCAGTCTACCCATTGGCTGTACTGAAGCTGCATCGTATGGCGGGACACCTTTCGCCAGTGATGCAGCGCGCCCCGATCATCAAGCAAACCGCCTTCCGCGAAGAGCGCCGCAAAGGCGGCCCGATCATGCGCAGGCCAGTGTTCAAGTGGTGTGCCTTTGCCCATCATTTATCCTTTCGAAGGCTGTCAACCACAGCAGAAAACGCTTGTGTCGCTTTGATGGTCTCAAGGCCTGAGTAGACATTAATGGTGCGACTGACCGACGAATGGCCCAGCATCTGGCGGGCGACTTCGTAGCCGCCCGGGTTGGCATCGAGATAAATCATGACGGCAAGGTGCCGGAACAGATGGACGTTCATCTCGACGCCGATCTCGGCACGAAGGCGCTTCTTGATCCGCTCCGACAGTATGTTGGCTTTAACGGGACCATTACTTCGCGCTGCTGGAAAGAGGTAGGGGCAGTCCTGTGCGCAAAGGTGAGGCGCGCGTTCAGCGAAATGCGTATCAATCATCCTTACAAGATGCGCGGGCAGTTCGAACTCAAGGGGGCGGTTGTTCTTCACTTCGCCGGCTGGGATCACGACAAACATTTTTCCTTTATCTGGGCGGCATAGATGGCGGTCGATTTCCAGCGTGGAGAGGTTCGAGATCCGTAGCGGGCAGTAGGGCAGTATAGCAATCGCGATCGCATCCTCACGGGCCCGCATCGCTTTGACGCGATGCGGGCCCAATGGCCGTGCCATGATTTGCTCGGGCAGGTGTATCAGGCGGGTGAGAATGCCAGGGGCTCGCAATGCCCGCAGCCGCTCCCGGTTCTTTGCCGTCATGCCACCGATGTCACGGACCATTAGACGTGCTTTGAAATATGCAAGTCTCGTACGTACCGTCTCAGGCAGACCGCGATGCGCCGCGATTGTCAGAAGTAGTCTGGCTGTGTCGCTGATCGACACCGACTTTTCACCACCATTCGCTGCCAGCATGTGCCGCAAACCGGCTTCGGTATGCTTAGGGCAAAGTAAATCCTCAATCGATCCGATTTCGTTTGCCGGTATCCCGGTTTGGACAACATGGCTGGCAAAACGCAGAACCATGTAGCGATAAGTCTTCGCGGACGATTCCGTGATTGGACGGAGGTATTCACCGGCTGCAAGAAGATCGGGTCGCCTGCGCGTTTCGAGGTAGTGATCAACATCAACAAGAAAGCTTGGTGAGTAATCCGTTTCGGGCAACATGACGCGGCGTGTCTGAGACGGCATCTCCAACCGCTGACGAGGCCAGACCGGTAGCCGGTCGACGGCCAGGTTCCAACCCGATACGGCGAGCTTGTAGGCGGCATGCGGGGCCTTGCTAATCTCTTCCGATGTAACCGCCTTAAGGTAAAACAATGCGTGGTCGCTCCGGACGTCTTTAGGCGCGACACCGATGCGATCCAGAAAAAAGACGAAGCGGGGAAGGGAACTAAGCAGACTTCTATCCTTTGAGGCTTGTACCGCCGTCCAGAGATTGCGCCATTCAGGAGACAGATCGGAGGTCCGACGCTGGCGCTTTGTGACGATCCCGCACGCAGCCATCGCGCTTCGTGCGTTACTGATTGAATTCTGCCACGTCTTGTTTGTGATACCGAGAGCGGCCGGAGCGATACGCACCAGCCGTGGCTGCAGCCAGCGCGGATCGGCCAGGACCTGAGATGGAGTGAGTTCCAGCGCTTCTGCGACCCGCCGCAGACCGGAAATGAGATCCTTGCGACGCTTGGGTGTAACCATGTCGATAGTGGTAAGTTTCTGTATGAGGTCTGCAAAGCTCGGTGTGGCGGGGGGCACAAAAAGGCCTTCGAAGATTTTGGTTTGATCGGTCATCGGGATAGCTGCCTTTTGGTCAGTATGGGACTCGGGTGGACACGCGACGTCACGCGGGCCCGGTCGGGTAGACGTTATACGATAAACAATGCCGGTTTAGCGGTTTGGGCATTCCCGAGATCATCGTAAACAATTGACATAATTTGAAATTACAGGTCAAAAGGGTCATGCAAAGCAGGTGTTGCGGTAAGTCACGTGATCGTCTGGATCGATGCGGATCAGGCGACTGCCGGGACCCACGCGCAGAGCGCGCAACTGGCCCGACGCAATGGCGCGGCGCACTGTCTTTTCCGAGCAGCAGTCGAGCTGAGCGACCTCCTGGACGGTCAAAAGGACTTTCGGCTGCTCAAGGTCAGATGGTGCAAATTTGATGAAACGTCTACGGGTCATAAAGGCTCCTGTTCATAAGAAGCCCTGACGCAAGACGTGCCAGAGCTCCTCCTTCGTAAAGGTTAGAGTCTGGCTAACGTTTCTTACGCTCACCGATATGTGTATCAGAACGGTGCTATGAGCACCGCATCTAGTGTTAAATGTATCAGTATGGTAATTTCGTTCAAGTCATAATCTGCTTGTGCAGAATCTGTGCCCCCCTGAGTTCCCAGAGGAGGTCACATCCAAAACAGAAAAGTAAGCTCAGGAGAAACGCGCCGATCCGCCGTTCTTACTAGAAACTCTAGTTTAATTTTGCACTTATGGGAAATATGTGCATAAGCTGCCCTAGATATTTTTCATAGACATAGGAGAACTCCCCTAATGAAAATGTTTGCAGCAGTTACAGCCGCGACAATCGCGTTTACCGGTGCCGCTTTCGCACAGGAGCCAACGACCACTCAGGTAGGTGAGCCTATCCCGTCTGGTGAGTCAATTTATGAAGTGCAGGTTACAGGTGCCAATGGTGCGGTTTATAATTGTAAGCCGACCGTGATCACAATTGATGGCGGCTTGCCCGCCCGCGAATGCGTACGGGCCGGTGGTGCGGGTGTACTTGACCAGGGCCTCACGGGGAATGCAGCTGCAGGGCTCGGGGCGGTGGCACTTATCGCGCTGGCAGCAGGCGGCTCTTCTTCCACCACAACGACTACGACAACCAATTAAGTTCTTAATAGAACTATACCTCTAAACTTATCTCAAAACTCAAAATACCCCTCTGCTAATGGCAGAGGGGTATTTTATTTGCATGTTGGAAAAGTAGTCAGAAGCCTTAGAGTTACTCAGAAGTACCTGTCACAGGACGAAGTGTGTCATCAGTCTCGGTCTCTTTCGTCAAATCCAGAATATCCGATTCTTCACTTAAAGCTTCCTGCTCGGAATCGGCAGACACTTGCGGCAATAGTGGTTTCGCTTCAAGCGAGGTGGAAGCATCGCCCTCTCCTGCCTGGCCTGCATCTACCGCTTGACCTTCAGAAATATTATCATCGCTCGAACTAGCTATATTTTCGCTTAAAGGTACAGTGCCTATAGCCTCAGATTGAATCTGATCCAGAGCATCGCCGAACCCGGACAAAGACAAAGGAATAACGAACGGCTGGCTAGTAGGATCAACAACGGTAATTGAAGCCGTCTTGCCTTCAATCAAGGCATCTCGAAGCCCAGGGGTGGCTACCCCTTCAAAAATACAGCCTTGCTTCGTACACCGACTAATCGGCACTGATAGTTCAATGTCCTCATCGATGTTTATGACCACCCCGTTTTCGATATTGATCCCTAAGGGCAGCGCAAACTGCATTAGGAGCGAAGTGTCGGAAGGATCATAGGCCATCGTAGCCACCATAGCGATTGCGCTACCGTCATTGAGCAATAACCTCTGATATATTTGGCATTCTTGGCCAAGGTCATTCGGCTCGAAACACTCTACGACCCAGTCATTGTAAGAATCACGCTGTATGGGCATAGGGTAATTGGACTGCCCCTGAACAGGCGAAGCCATCAGAGCTATGCTGACGAACGCATGTACCTTGCTCCAGTGCATTCCTATTTACGCTCCTATTTAACTCCGGCTTGCCAGTTCTTCAGAAGCCGTGATCAACCGAGGATTACTGTAGATTTTCCGGTAGTCCGCAAGAATACGGCGTTCTTCGGCCTCATTGGCAAAGCTCCATACGCCTTTTTCAACGCCTTCTACGATCATACTTAGTACCGCAAGTTCGATTGCTTGTCGTACGGCCAATCCCACTGGTTCATTTTTGGAGTAGCCAGCTTCCAACTCTAGGAGTTTGTTTGAAGATACGTATTTAAACACCTCCCCACGGAGAAGCGTAGAGTAAACGACCTTTTCTGCTGTAGAGGAAGTTAGTACTTCACCTGTGCTAACACTGACTGCTCTAAGAGCCACCGTTACCTCGTCCCGTCGGTATTCAAGTGACTCGCCGACGCCAAGCAAGCGCGCACCTATACCCCCAGTGAAAGTGTTCGAATCATAATTTGTGACGCCGCCCTCAAGGATAATGCCAGCATAGCGCAAAGGGGGTAAATTCGATCGCTGAGCATTACGGTATGTACGGTCCGTTTGATCAATCAGATTGCGTTCTGTCACGAGATTCTGAAGGCCGACACGTTCAACAACGTTAAACCAACGAGAACCTGATACATCCTTTAGCACGTCAACCAAAATGGCTTCGCTACCTTGGCCTACGGCTTTCGAAAAGCTTGAAAAGCCTTCGGTTGGCTTTTGTTGCCCCGTCTTGTCGTCATACGCATAGACCGCTACGTCGACCGGGCGATGGGGAGGCGCCAAGCGCTCGAGCGTTAAGCCAACACTCGTCGCGGGCGTCAGACTTGGCTGAATGACATCAGGATCTTTAAGGCTACCTACTTCGGTGCACGCCGAAAGTAGTGCAGTGGCGGTTACAAGAACCCATTTGGAAAGCCTGTAGCGGCTGATATTGTTTATCAAAGCTCTGTCCCCGGTATGCTAGCTCGCAGCCTTTCTTGGCCGCTTATTACTTAATTATTATGGCTGAGTGGTGGTCGCCGCCGGCGTCCCAGTTTGGGGAACCCCGCCTCCGACATTCCCAAGATCAATGGTTATTGGTGGGAAGCTAATGTCGGGCACACCTCCACCTCCACCGCCACCTTCAGAGGTCTCCACGAACTCATTTTGAATTTCTGCAAGATTCAACAGATAGTCTATATTGTTCGGATTTCCGCCAAATCCTGGATTGATCGGATTATAGAGAAGCTCTCCAGCACTAACCGCTGTCGTGGTAGTGGCTACGACTGCAAAACAAAAACGGATCACCTTAAAGAACATTTTGACATCCCATTCTTAGTTCAGCTTCACCACAGTTCCTGGAGGTGCGTTCCTGATAACAACACCGCCGTTGTAACCCTCTCCAACTTGACCATACACCACTTTAGTTCCAGTTGAGTTAACGAGCCCTACAGAAACTCCAAGTTCGTTGCCCAACTGCAACGTAGAAACTGCATTATCTGCCCCACCGACGATACCCACTAAAGAAAAATTTTCTCTTCCCGCCTGTAGCTGGGCTATTGCGCTTCCAGGTGAATCTATGATTGCCCCAATCGATCTATTGTTCAGTCCAATTTGCAGAGTACTAGTGGAAGCACCGGGGCTTCGGGAAGTGAAGTTTTGCGCATTATTCAGACGACCCTCCTGAGAGATAAATGCCGTACTGCCCAGAGACGCTTCACTACGTCGCACCATGCCCGGCTGCCCCGCTGTGAGAACGTCTTGCGCCGTCACAATTTGTTCAAGCGACACTGAATTTTCGATCTGAAAGGTAATTTCTTGGGCCGTAGAGGAGCCCACCCCCAGCCCAGCTACGAAGGCAGCAGCGCAGAGGAACCCGCGAAACGTTACAGCCACCCTTCTGATCGCGCGCAACATAGTGCTAGCTCCTTAATAGATATTACCAACATAATGTCATGTATGAGCTCGGCAATCAAAGCTTTCTTGTGTTTGCTCGCTTTCGCCTACGATTTCTACAGCCATAGTGGTTCCTACTGAGATACCTACCATGCTTCGCCCCAATATGACTTCACCGTCCGCGTCGATATGGAATTTTCCTGATTGTCGGGATAGCGACTTACTTGAACCAGACCGGCTCAAAGTATCCATACTGTACCAACCTGATTGCCCCGGCTTTCCTTTAAGTATTCCAGTTACCTCTATCGTATTATCATGCCTGACTAAACTTATCGCGCAGTCAAGTGCCGTGGAGCTCTCAACTTGGAGTGGCACTAGCGATAGAATTACAGGACCTAACATTGCTCTTATTTCCACTAATGAAATTGGAGGCGCGAACGCCTCCAATAGATTTAAATGACCTTTTCACAATCAGTTCTGATAGTTGATCGCAGTATTATTGGAGCCGGTCTGCACGATCGCGCTTGAGTTTCCATCACTTTCTTGCAAGCTCGCTGCAGCATTCCCTGTTGCACCCATCGCCATTACGCTTCCAGTGATCATACCTGCGGGCAGATCATATCCATAAGGGCCGCCTGCGCCGGCGAGACCAGCCAGGCTAAAGCTTGTTCCCGCACCTTGGGAGATAAAGGACATGTTGTCGCTACCATCTTGAACGGTGGCGGCAGTATTCCCAGTACCATCTTGCAATGTCACCGCTTTGTTATCGTCATGCTCTTGTGCAATAGCGAGCATATTCAGATTGCCATCTTGCAATCCGAGTGCCATGTTGTTGTCGCCCCAAGCCGTCGCAGCCGAAGCGTTGTCAACACCATTCTGGACCAAGACAGTGTTGTTATCGGTGCCGACTTGAGCCAAAGCGGCCTCGTTAGCATTTGTTGTCTGGCTGATAACGCCGGTGTTGCTGTCGCCGAGTTGGAACATGGCAGATTCTTGTTGGTTCCCAACCTGCATGTTGACGGCAGAGTTCCCTGTTCCGATCTGAAGAATTCCGGAGAGGTTATTTACGTTTGCACCAACCACTACTGCCCCACTAAGCCCCGTGCCATTGTCTCCTGAAGCTTTCGCTACTACAGAGTTGCCAACCTCGGCTCTCGATGCATGTGACCCGCCGAGAAATTTGGTGACGGCGATAGCTTTTTCGCCAGCACTTTCAGCCTTAGCTAGCTCGGGGCTGTCATTAACTAATGATTGGCCCGGAGTAGCGGTTACAGTTTGTGCGTGCGCCATGCCAGTCAGGGCAAATACAGCAGCAGTTGTAAGCAGAATACGTTTCATTGGTTCTCTCCTGTTGGACAATAATCCCAGATGAAGAAAGTTTCTTCTGGGCCCCGATTTGCAGAATAAACTGAGAGAAGAGCGTGTAGATATCGGCAGGACTATCTAGAAAGGTGTTACCCATAGCTCGAATTGATTAGTTAGTTATGATAAGAACCTTATACTTCAGATCCAACCGAATTGCGGTCAATAAGGATTGTAACGCCTTGGCCTGCGCTAGAGGTTCGCGTAGCATACGCTTGTATTGCGCCCGCTACGAAAGGAAATACCGTGCGGTCTATCCCTTGCTTTCTTGCTGTTAGCGCTCTTGCAGCATTTTCATTTGACCGCCCTGCGGAAGCGCATGGCGCTTGGGTCCAACAGGCGGCTAATGTACGACCTACGGCATATGTCTCGCAGGCCCCAGTACACTTGCGCCGCAGCTTCGTATCGCCTGCAGCAGTACCGCCTCAGACCAGGCAAGTCCGCAGGGCTGCAACAACGAGACAACAAGAAAGCACTCCCTTGCGGCAAGAAGCTATTTTAGATTTTGGGGATGTTTTAGACACCTCTCGCCTACCGAGCGTACGAGAAGGTGTGCGAGTGCTTGGCTCTCAACGATAAATACTGCTCTAATTGAGAGAAGCCGTCCAGGGCGGGGCATCTAGGCTCTCGGCCTCTGAAAGACTTGACCTGTTGTATCTTAGCAAGAATTAGCTAGGCAGCTCTTAGAATGGGTAGATCTGCCTGAGTTCGCGAGATGAAGCCCCTCCGCCCGCGTGCGAAATATATATCAACATATTGAACAAAATCCGACATATAACTTCGATATGTAGTGAAAATCTAGCACAAATTGACCTTAGGGCAAGAATCACTTATACTACACATAATATCTGCACGCTGCTGCCTCAGTTTGCCTTAATATTGTACATTTCTTTCAGAATTGAGAGGCCTGCCCTGTCATGTGTTCTGCTGTTGTTTCTAGTAATTTTCCAACTTCTGATTTTTGGATCATATCCCCCTGTAAGTGGGAGAGTGAAGCGCTTACCCATCTAATTATAAGCTTTGGTCTATCTGTAAGTAAATCAGGCGAACTAAGAGAAGTTCGGCCTTCATCAATGCCTCGTAATAAGCTTTCAGTAATATTGGCCGTGATCGGGAAACATGATGAAGCCAATGGCGTCCTATTAGATTTGTTCACGAAGTTCCCCGTAGAACCTATAGTTCTCCTTATGCGAAACCGTCTTGAGAGCTTTACAATTCAGGATCTGCCTTCAAATGTCATGGCAGCGGTTGAAGCCCCCCACCCGTCTGCAATGCTAAATTCCGTACTCACCTTGGTAGCCTCTGGGCACCGCGTCCTTGCCTCCGGTGATACAGCGTCTAATAGGTCAATTGTCAAAAGTCAGGGAAAGATCACCATACCCCCTAAGGGTGAAGATATTCTGACGAGGCGAGAGAAAGAGGTTTCGCGCGAAATCTCCTTGGGCAAGTCAAACAAGGATATTGCCCGTCGTTTGGGCATCTCATTGAATACCGTCAATGCCCATACTGCGGCCATCAGGCAGAAACTGGGTGTTCACAATCGGACACAGATTGCGCTGCAGATGTCTCATCTAGCTGTGCCTGCACTTCCGGAGGCACCTTCATTGGCCACGAAAAATGGCTCCATATAAAGAAGTCTGGGTCAAGATAGACCCAGACTCTCCTAATCAGTTAGTAGTCAGAGCCACACCCGAGGTAAGCAGCGAAGGCACGACCTGCTGAACGGTACGGTTCCAACGGGTGATCGGCTGTTCGGCGATGAAAACCACGTCATTAGGCAGGAGTTTCATTCGCGTCGCCAACAGGAAATTACTGGCGTTGCCCGCATCCAGATGCCAGGCAGTCACCGCGCCAAAATCACGTGGATCGGGTGAGCCGCGCAGCACATATATCTGGCTGGGATTGGCAGTCTCATTAGTAAACCCGCCTTCTGAATAAAGCGCGTCTGCGAGCGTGGCTTCGCGCCCAAACGGCATTGTGAACCGTCCTGGCTTAGTGACCTCCCCCGTCAAGTAAACATAGTCGCGTTCTACTGCATCGAGTTCGATCTGGGTTTGGAAGTTGCTACGCTGCTCAGATAGCGCTGAACGGCGCAAATCTACTTCCGTCGTCAACTCATTAAGCGCTTGGATACGAGCCTGCTGACGAAATTCAGCCAAGCGGATCTGTTCAGCAAAGTAAGCTTGGGCTTTGTCCAGTTCGTACTCAGTATCAACAAAGATGCTGTCACCATCAATCAACCGCGTCTTTTGAACATCGCCTCGACGCAGATAATCGTTCAATGGGATCTGGTAGAGTGTCCCATCGCGGTAGATCCGAATGATCGCGTAGTCTAGGTCGGCAGTAGAAATTCCCCCTGCCCCGGCTAAAGCTTCATCGAGCGTCAACGGGGTGAGAGTAATCGGTACCACGGTTGGCTTAGCCACGGCACCACCTAACGACACACGTTTGGAGTTAAACTCGGCGATCTCAAGACTGAAGGTGGGATCAATCTGGTTACGCACCAAGCTTTGAAAAAGTTCAGCTTCGGCTTCTTCTAGCGTCATCCCGACCAGGTCAACCCGACCAACATCTGGAATCGCAATCGCGCCATCGTCCTGAACGGTATACCCCTGCCGACTATTCTGAGCCGCTAACAAACCGCTGAGTTCCTCAACCGTGTTACCGCGCGCCTTGGTGGCCAAGAGTAAAACATCACCCACGCCGATCCGATAGGGACCGGTGGCGACGGGCGGTGGAAGCCGGGTGGCTTGTGCTACTGGGCGGTTTTGCCGTTCCAGCGAAGGCGGCGGCACAGCCCCTGCACCGCGCAGATCCGAGCCGCTGCCTGCCGCTTGGAAGAACACCGCTGGGATCTGCTTAGGGCGATAGGTCGCACGATTAGCCGCCAGCACGGATTGCGACGTAAGTGGAATCACCCGGACTTTGCCATCCGCATCACTTACTTTCGGCGAGATGTAAGCCACCCCGCAGCTGGAAAGCGTGGCTAGGCCAACAATCGCAACCAGTTTTTTGAACATATGTGCTTCCTCAACGCGTCTAACTTAATCGGCTTGCCCGCAAAGCGGGGTAAAATTCAAGCCATCTTGGTTGGTAGGACGACAAAAGACTACCCAGAATGAACGAAAACTAAGCGGCTGTATAACTTAGCCCCGCACCTGTTGAATCTCTACGTACCCCAAATCAGGGCCAATCCATTGGCGTGAAGCCGCGATCCGGCCATCCCGCGTTATTTCATAGCTATTGTTAATTGTGAGGCCGGGAGTGTAGCAGGTTTCTGAAATACTAACACCACTCCGCGCATAGTCGCATACGAAGCTGCGAAGGACGGTTGCGTTTTCGCCATCTAGATAGCGATGTAGGCGCACTACGCCAGAGCCCGCGCCCGCAGCAAGAGCGCCTAGGGGTCCCTCCACGTCAGCATTCATCAGATCGAAGCCCAATCCGCGAGTGCCAACCAGCATTCCTTCACGTAGCGCCAAGCTAATTCCATCAGGAGTAAGATAAGTAACTGTATCTCTATTACGACCAACTTCGAGCAGGACTGAAGATACTTGGCGCTCCTCAAGAGTCGCGATGATTACTCCATGCGGTAATGTGGCAAGTAGCTCAGGGGTCAGGCGGCTTCTAATCTGAGCTGCGGTCAAGGTTTGATGGGCTGGCTGGCCGATGTTGCGGAGTTGGCTCACCCCAAGCTGAAGTGGGGTCCTGTTCTGCGTATCTCCGCAGGCCGATAAAAATAGACAAACAGCCAACGCTGGCGCAAAATACCGTCGGATCATCGCCAAAATCTTCCCCAATTATCGCGCAGTTCAGGGGCGTGATACTTGCGCACGTCGTTATAAAGCCGATTCCGCACATCCAGCCGCGCTCCGCCGTCTCGGGTTATGGAGCGGATGGTCGTACCAGTGGTTGTGGGGCTCGGTTGACCCAAGAAATGACTTGCCGGAATGGTAAAGGTCAGCCCTTTGTCAAAGGACCCTTCCCCAAAGTCATCAAACGAGACATCCGTGAAAGTAGCAAAAGCGCCAATCTTCCAGCCATTGGAGAATTGGCGCGCGAGGCTAATGGTCCCGCCCCAGTCTTTCGCCAAATAGCGGCCTACATCCACTTGTCCGTGAAACCCGTTACCAAAATCGTAATAAGCGGAAACATGTCCCGTGGCTGTTTGGTAGTCGCGGAAACCGAACAGTTGGTCATAATCACGTTGCTGGACGTAATTTACCTCCGCTCCCAACGCTAGGCGGCTATCTACTGGCTTCCACAGGATTTCACTTGATATGCCGCCGTACATTTCTTCTAAATATCCTGCCGTTACTCGAGCATACAGGTTCGTGCCTGGGCGAAACTGATAATTAAGCGTTAAATGCTGTAACGTGGTCCCACCTTCGCGCGCGTAAAGTACACCATCACCGCGGACAGGATAGAGTCCGCCATCACGGTTGAGCTCAGGTCTAGTAAGCCTAATGGAATCACCGACATTACCCGCCAGACGATGCCGAAGCGTTCCTGACAAGGTCAGCCCTGGCATCATATCATAAAAAGCGTTCAGCTCGACTCCTACATCGGCCCGTACAGGACTGTCTGGGTCGAAATAACTGGGGGAAACGTAAGGCCCTAAGTTCCAACGGAATTTAGGATATATCTTATTATAATAGACCCCCGGGTCACTATCAGCAGCATCCACGATTTCTGTGCGGACATAGCTCTTCCAAGTGTTATCGGGTTCATGCTCCAACAGTTCCAGATCGCTACGGTTCAGCACGACAGCCGAAGCTGGGAGCCCCCCTACCACAGGTACAATTGTGAAGCGTTCGACCGAATCTGGCATGACTTGAGTTAGAATGCGTGCGGCACGCCCGATGGCTTCAGGAGCAATTAGGGTACGATTGTTTCGCAGGCGCACAGTGACCGTGCGTCCAGAAATGCCCATTGCCTCTAGAGCTAAATTTTCGGCCGCAAGCATTTCCGCGACCCTCCCCCTCAGTGCCTTGACGCTGGCGGGCTGCGTAGCCCAACTCAGATCCGCCTTTTCGCCCGGCTCCCGCACTCGCACAGGCAGTGGCGCAGCAGCTATTGTACCATTAACGGCAGGCCGTTTTGGATTAAGTACCAAACTGATCGATGCACCCAGCTCCGAGCCGTACATATAGTAAGCCTGCGCCTGAACACCCTCGCGAACTTGGTAGTCCAGTGCGAAGTTAAATGGCGATTTGCGTTCAAATAGATCGCGTCCAGGGGTGGTCTCGAGGTTGTAAGCGTCCGAAGAATATTCAGCCTTCACCGTTAACCTGTCTGTCGCAGCCCAGGAAACGCCCGCAAAGAGCGCCGCATCGCCACGGAACCATTTGGAGGTTTCCAATTGGCCGCCCCGCCCCGTGGTGCCTCTAGGCCGCTCATCGAACTGGCTATCAAGTGCTCCTAGCGGGTTGTCGAACCCTTTGTAGCTACTCAACCGGCCCCAGCCGATCCCTCCTGTAAATCTTAAGCGAGGGGTGACATGCTTGGTCGCGGCCAAGTATTCGCTGGAATAGATCCCCGTGCCTAGAAAATCCCGCAAACCCACTGCTATCGCGGGGCGATACCGCCCCTCATCGATAAAGCGGTAGCGCAGATCAAAAGAGCGGTCATAGGTACTGCCGCCATTAGAAGGGATGTAATCTTGGATCCGGCTGTAACGAAACGAGCCTGAGAGACGCGGCGTGATTTGAAAATTGAGTGTAGTGCGAGTCGTACCTGCAAAATATCCGATCGTCGCAGCCAATTCCGCATCCGGCGCACTTTGCGCGGTGGGCATGTCGATAAGGCCCGGATTGCCATAAAGATTGTAACTGACAGGTTCCGCACTTACCGGGAGGCCTGCGCCGAGAAGAAGCATAGCCACCGCGCCAAAGCGGGCTTTAGAAAGGCAAAAAACCTGAATAGGCACGTAACAATCTCCAGCGAAAGCTTATATTAGGGGATAACGCCCTCCCCCAAAAGATACAACGAGCCGAGCACTTTCAGCCCATTCTTGCGAATAGTGTAAGGCAATTCGGCAACGCTCCTCTCTGAATCCTTCCCCCTACTTGCGGTCGTCGGTTCATTTAGGTGCCTTAGCGCGACCCAGTACATCTGTGATGACTGCCGCTGCACGCTCAAGGTGCTTTGCCTCTAGCCCCGGGTGGACCAAAAACATCAAGCTGGTCTCACCCATTTGCTGCGCGATCGGTAAGCGCGCTTCAGGACGCAGCCCGGTACCCTTGAATGCCTTTTCGCGGTATATCTCAGAACATGATCCTTGCATGCACGGCACACCCATCGCCGTAATTTCTGCAGCAATCCGGTCGCGGTCCCAGCCTTCATTTAGGTTTTCAGGTCGTACATAGGCATAGAGCTTGTACCAGGCATGGCGCCTGACGATCTCCGGGTCAGGCAAAGGTAAGCGGATCGGGCCATCCGTTCCCAAAAAAGGTCTGAGTGCTGCAATGAGCGCTTCGGCATTAGCGCCACGAGCTGCTTGCCAGTCAGGCATACGCCGCAGTTGAATACGCCCAATGGCCGACTGCATTTCCGTCAATCGCCAGTTCGTACCAAAGCTCTCATGTAGCCAGCGAAACCCTGGTGCATGGTCGCGTTCATAGACAGCTTCATAGCTTTTGCCATGGTCCTTAAAGGCCCACATCCGCCGCCAAAGCTCCTCATCATTGCAAGTGACCATGCCACCCTCGCCGCCTGTAGTCATGATTTTATCCTGACAGAACGACCAAGCCGCGGCATCGCCGAGCCCCCCCACAGGCTGACCCTTGTACATCGCGCCATGGGCTTGAGCACAGTCTTCTATCAGGCGAATGTTTGTACCAGCCACCGCGCGCAGCCCATCCATGTCACAAGGCCAACCTGCCAAGTGTACGCACAAGATCGCGCGGGTATTATCAGTGATTACGGGGGCCACGGTCTCAGGGTTAATATTGCCACTGTCTGGGTCTACTTCAGCGAATACCGGCCGCGCGCCCGCATTCACGACCGAGGATACTGACGCCATGAAGCTGCGTGGGGTAACAATCACCTCGTCGCTGGCAGATCCCCCATTAGCAGCGCCGATGCCGAACCCATGGAGCGCCAAATCTAGCGCCACTGTACCGTTGGCGAGTGCGATGGCATGTTTGGTTCCGGCAAATTCTGCGAACTCGCGCTCGAATGCGCGGCCTTCCTGCCCGGTCCAGTAATTAACCCTGCCAGATAGTAACACATCTGAAACGGCCTTCGCCTCTTCTTGTGTGAAGTGGGGCCAAGGAGGGAAAGGTCCGTTTAGCATGTCATGTCCTTTATATTCAGGGGTCGTGCCGGAACTCCACCCACGCGCACACCATTTGGCAGTTCCTCTACCACTGCTGCTCCAGCCGCTACCAGCACATCTTCTCCGATCGTTACACCTTCGCGAACGACCGCCCCGATACCAATCCACGAACGCGCGCCTACACGCACATTGCCCGCTAACCGTGCGCCCGGCGAAACATGCACGAAATCATTTAGAATACAGTCGTGATCGATACTGCAGCCAGTATTCAAGATTACTCCGCGCCCCACTTGCGCATCCGCATTAACTACGGCACCTGCCACCACGAGCGTGCCAGCTCCCAGCCGAGCGGATGGCGATAGGGTAGCCGCAGGATGTATCAGCACTGGCGAGTTCTCCAATCGCAGCGTTTCAAATAGATGTGCCCGCGCCGTATTGTTGCCTATAGCGCAGAATAAAGCTGCATCCGTCTCCGCACCTGACAGCCCAACAATGGTCCAACAGCCATTTTCTCTTCGTGTTGGGTAAGCATCGTCGAGAAAGGCGATATCTGCATATCCGCAGGCAGCAGCGGTCTCGGCCACCACCTTGCCGTGCCCGCCCGCACCGATAATCCGTATGGGTCTCATTCTTGACCGGATCCCTTTCCGGTAAAGCGCGACATAGTCGCCTCTCCAGCGGCAGAGATACCATCACGCTTCACCACCTTCTGAAGGGTCATTCCAATGATTTTGAGGTCCAGCCAGATTGTGCGGTTATCCACATACCAGACATCTAGTGCAAACTTTTCCTCCCAGGACAAAGAGTTGCGTCCGTTAACTTGCGCCCAACCGGTGACTCCTGGGCGCACCTCGTGACGACGTGCTTGTTCGGGGCTGTAAAGCGACAGATATTCCATCAGCAATGGGCGGGGACCAACCAGACTCATTTCGCCTTTAAGCACGTTCCATAATTCCGGCAACTCATCCGCAGATGAGGAACGAAGGCTGCGCCCAAGTGGTGTAATACGTTCGCTATCCGGCAGCGGTGTACCATCGGAACTTTGGGCATCCTTCATTGAGCGAAACTTAACCATCTCAAACGGTTCGCCGTCCTTACCGGGGCGCAGTTGACGAAACAGAACTGGGGAGCCCATGTCGCGGCGGATTCTCCAGTAGAGAAAAAGCAGAACCGGCGACAAGAGCACAAGGCCCACTATGGCGCCTAGAATGTCTAACATGCGTTTCATTCGATCAGGCCCATATCTTGCAGCATCTGTTCGTTTACTTGCATAACATCATATCTTCCCCGCGCGATCCGAAGACTTTCCCTCCCCATTTCCTGTATTAGGTCGGGCTCCTCAAGAAACCGGCGCATGGCCTGTTCCAAGGCTTTGGCATCCCTCGGCGGCACCAGAAAACCATTGACGCCGGGCACCACGGTTTCTCGGCATCCTGGCGCATCGGTAGTGATGATGGCGCGCCCCGTGGCCATTGCCTCCAGAACTGAGCGTGGAGTTCCCTCGCGATAACTCGGCAGGACATAGACATGGCAAGCCCCCAGGCAGGGGCGTACATCTGCCTGCGCTCCGTGCCAGATTACAGATTTTTCCGCCACCCAGGCCTTAAGAGTCCTTGGCGGGATGGAATCAGGGTTGGCATCGGTGCCGCCCACCAAATTAAACTCCACATGAGGGTGCGTGGCCTTGATGCGCGCCGCCGCAGTGGCAAACTCCCGGATGCCCTTATCCCCCAACATGCGCGCGACCAACAGAAAGCGGGGCCCTCCGGACAGAGGCGGGAGCGGCGCAGGGGCAAAATGTTCCAGATCGACGCCCGAACCGTTGACAACCGACACGGAGGCATCCGGTGCCAGCAACCTAAGTGACCGAAACTCTGCCGCATCGTCGGGGTTCTGGAAAAATACATGATCCGCGCGCTGAAGAGCCTTCCGGTAAAGGCCGAACAAGACCCGGCGCACCAGATAACGCTTGCCTCGCGCTTTGCCTGTGAAGGCATAGCCGAGGCCTGTGATCAATGCGATCCGCCGGGGGACTCTTGCCGCGGCAGCGGCCAGCGTCCCCCAAATCACCGGTTTAACCGTGTAGCACAGAACGATGTCGGGACGTGCAGCGCGCAAAGCCTTGTACAGCACCTGTACAGCGAGCAGATCACTTGCCGGATTTATACCCGCGCGTTTGAACGGCACATCGTGCAAAAGTATACCATTTTGTTTTAGAATACAGGCGGTCTCTTGGTCACCCAATAGCCCTGGCGCACAAGCATGGACCTCATACCCCATTGCACGAAAGCGTTGCAGCAGCGGCAACCGGAAGTTCACAAGCGATGCCGCCTGACCGGCCACAACAAAAATGGTTTGGCTACGGGAAACTACACTCTGCATGGTCAGGTTACCGTAGTCCGGAAGAAGCTAGTTTGCGCCTTGTGGTGCCGTTTGAGCCACGCATACAACATTAGAATACCCCGTAACTATGCGTGCCAACCCTGCTCGGCGAGCTAATACTCTTTCTACGCTTTGCGGTCAAAACAGTTCCTTAGAACTGACAAGAATGGTAGCTGCCGATGCTATCGGTATGATCACGTATTCCAGACCAAATTATAATTATCCACCATCCCACCGATCGTAAAATTGGCGTTGATCCGGTCGTTTGCCTGATCTCTCCGGTCCTTCCAATCGGGTGTATGTCGCTTATCCAGGGCCTGCGCAATCGCCTTCGCCAATGCCACCCGATCACGAGGCGGCACCACCCATCCCGTTTCTCCAACAATCAATGAGGCATCTCCAACATCCGTCGTAACACAGGGTGTGCCGCAAGCCATGGCCTCACATAAAACATTAGGAAATGCTTCACCGAAAGCAGAAGACATGACGTGAAGATCAAGCGCATTCATAATAGCTGGAATGTCATTACGAAGCCCAAGAAGCTTTACCTGATCGTTGAGCCCTAGATCATGTATCATCGCGGTCAAATCTCTATTGGCTTCATTCATATTCGTCCCAACAAGCAGACAGATAGGTGCCAACCCTTTTGCCTTAAGATTCCCAAGGGCTTGCAACAAGTTTTTATGGTCTTTTTGCGGATCGAAACGGGCTACAAAACCAATCACTGGCAGATTATCAGGCAATTCTAACTCATTCCTGATCTGATAACGAGCTTTTAAATCAGGGCGAAAAATAGTAACATCGTGACCATTAGGTACGACCCGCATACGGCTCCGGTCATACCCCTTCTCGGCGTGGACATCGCGAGCCTTTTCAGCACAACAGATTATACGCCTCGGAACAATCCGTGATAGACGGGCGCATAACTTCATTACCATAATAGTAGCGCGAGAACTTTCACCGGAAACAAGTGTAGTGTGATGAATACCCCAAACAATGTTACGCACGCCGGCCAACCTCGCGGCAACACCGCCCATCAAATCCGCATGATACATCCACGTCTGCACAACATCTGGGAAATTTCTTTTTATCTCACCTCGAAGCTGCCAAGCTCCCCCAAGCGTCAACTTTCCACGTGGCATGTTGATGCAACTCACCGAAATACCACGAGCTTCAAGCATAGGGCCATATTTCCCACCATCCATTAGCGAAATGACGTGATGATGATTCGACTTGTCATGAGTGCAAAGTCGGTAGAGAGCAGCCTCGGCCCCGCCATCATTGAGACCGGTTATGACGTGAACAATGGTTTTCATTGCATAGCCCCGCAACTACGTGAAAGCATCGCCAAACTACACGTCGAGCATGTCAATCGAGTAGATGCCTTTATTTCGAGAAGATGTTTAGTACGGATTGAATAAAGAGCATTTGGCGCCGTCTGTTCCCTATCCTGTGATGATATGCGATATGACTTTTTCATGATGTGAGCGTGCCTATGAGAACTATCGGAGCTTGAGAAAATTTATGTGCGATTCTGACATCAACGAAGCTCGATACACCACCTATTACAAGATGTCATGAGGGGCAAATGAAGAGAGTTTTCCCCTTCGCAAGCGCGTTTTGCGGACGATTTTTGTCAGCGGCTGGTGTTTTGGTGCTCAGCATGATCCTGTCGCACCAGTTGTCTCTAACAGAAGCTGGCCTGTTCTTTGAAGCGTTTATTGCCCTCATGGGGCTGGCCATAGCCCTTCAGTTCGGTATGCCGCTGATGATCTTGCGCAAGATCGCCAGACTGCGAGACAACCTAACTGAAACAGATGCAATCCTCGCGCGGTCTTTGTCAACAATCTACGCTCTCAGCTCCATCGTGGCCTTCGCATGGATTGTTTTCTTCTTCACTACCTCTGGTTTTACTACCCCCCTCTCTTGGGTCTGGATTAACCTTCTACCAGTGGCGTTGATGGGGCCATTATCAGCCTTCATTAAAGCCAAAGGGCGACCCGGTTGGGGCGGCTTCTGGGAGGTAGGTGTTCTGTCGTTAATCGGATCCGCAGCAATACTCGCTGTCCAAGCGGACAGCGCAATGGAAACATGGATCATTTTCTCTGTCAGCTGTTGGGTCGGGATGCTGTTAGCCATGATCCTTGCAGGTATGCGGCATCTAAAGATGTTTACTAGACCAATCCCGGACATTTCATTGCTTTTGGAAGGCCGCTTTTTATGGGCGATGTCGGTGCTTGCCTATATCTCGCTCTGGGGTGGTGTAATAATCGCCAACTGGCTTCTTGACGAAGCCTCCACCGCAGTGTTGAACGCTTTGTTCCGCACACTCGCCCCCTTGCAATTCTTGATGCTCACGGTTGATTTCTACATGGCGCCTAAGTTCGCTGCTGCACACGGGGCCGAACTACGGCGACTTTATACCAAAGCACGTATAACCTGCGCTATCATGGCTATCCCGTATGTAACCGTCACGCTCGCCACACCATCCCTATTTCTTTCGCTACTCTACGGGGATAAATATGCGTTATTCGGCACAGAACTGCGCCTCATCATCATTGCATTTGTGGTGGAGATCTTGCTAGGGCCAGCCGGCATACTGCTTAACATGCACAACCGTGACCGTATTACACTACTTTGTATGGGCGTAAAGACGCTTCTCTATTTCAGTTTGGGTATTTGGCTAGGGGTCGCATTCGGCGTCACGGGGATCGTCCTCGCCCTTGCACTCTCCATCATGGCTAAGGCGTTTCTACAATACATCCTTATGGCGCAGCGGTATCTGTACAAATAGGTGAAAAGAGTTTCTCCAAGCGAAAATCCCACAGTAACCGCGCCATCGGTACCGCAGTTTACGCGGCTTGACTGTCGGCTTCTTGTGGCGACGCCTTCCAGTTCCACGGCAGCAATTCGTCCAGCTTATTGATCTTGTGGTCGTGAATGCGGTCGAGAACGTCCGCGAGATAGGCCTGTGGATCGAGGCCGTTTAGCTTGGCTGTTTCGATGATAGTCATGGCGCGAGCCAAAGTTTCCGCACCTGTGTCGGCCCCCGCAAAGAGCCAGTTCTTTCGCCCAATACCGATTGGTCGCAGAGCCCGCTCTGCTGGGTTGTTGTCGATTGCAATCCGACCATCGGACAGGAACAGGCTGAAGGCATCCCTTCGACTGAGGCCATAGCGGAAGGCCTTGGCCAGATCGCTCTTGCCGGGAATACGCAGGAGTTGCTGTTCGGACCAATCAAAGAAGGCCTCCACCCTTGGTCGGCTAAGCCTTTGGCGGGCCGCAAGGCGAGCCTCTGCGGACTGGCCGTTAATGTCACGCTCGATATCGTAGAACTTACCGATCCGGTCGAGCGCCTCGCGCGCGATCTCGGACTTGGTTGAGGTCCAAAAGTCGTGGAAGTCTCGCCGCAGGTGCGCCCAACAGGCAGCCTCGCGCAAACGTGGTGGGCCGTTGGATTGAGGCTCGTAGAGCTTGGCATAACCCTTGTAGCCGTCTGCTTGCAGAATGCCGCGGGCATCGGCCAGATGGCTTAGAACGTGCTCTTCTTTCCAGTTGGGCGCAAAGCGGTAGACAGCGCCAGGTGGCGCGGCTCCCGCCCACGGGCGCTGGTCACGCACGTAGGCCCAGAATCGGCCTTGTTTCACGCCTTTCCCCAATCCTTTGTCTCTTCTGGAGCGGTCTAATACCCGGATCGGGGTATCGTCTGCATGCAGAAGGTCGCTGCTCAGGATGTCCGCATCGATCCGCTCGATCAGCGGCGATAGTATCTTCATGGCGCGGCCGCACCAGCCCACAAGTGTGCTTTCGGGAATGTCGGCTCCCATCCGCTCGAAGATTTCATGCTGACGGTAGAGGGGAAGATGGTCGTCGAACTTTGAGACCAGCACATGTGCCAGGAGGTTCGGCCCGGCCATGCTGCCTGGGATCGGACTGTTGATTGTCACTGAGAGCTGACCCGGTAGCCCCATAAATTGTCACTGAGAATTGACCCATGTGAACACACTGCCCCGACGGTTTTGGTTGGGGGGATTTGGAGTGATCGACATGGGATTTTTGA
>NZ_JABECQ010000011.1:0-68757 GCF_029285915.1 Sulfitobacter sp. M85 | reverse complement strand
CAAATCCAGCTCTGTATGTGCCATGTCTGTTCTCCTTGCTTTTTCAGCAAGATACCGGAAGTGTCGCAACCCAGTTTAGAATGTGCCCAACACTAAGTATAAATACGCATAATGAAGTTTATGTTAAAATGCCTGATCAAAACATCTGCACACAATTTGCTCAGCCGCATCTTCTAAACAGCAGAAGCGTAGAGAAAATCGGTCCGATCCTCCATTTTCGAATAGACGCGGCGATCATCCGTAATTCCAACGGATCGCGAGGTTTCGCGATTACCCCAAAGAGATTTTGCAGATCCAGTCGAGAATTTTATCCAGCACCGAGATGCGCGAAAATATTGCCTTTGGTCATGGGCATTTCGTCTCTTTCAGGTTCATCCGGTCCGCGCGCACATACCGGAAATCACAATACCTGCCGCCAGAGACGAGCGTTTGAGAGCGTTCCAGTTGCCCTCCCCACATCTCCGCCAGCGGATAGTCCAGATTACAGGCATCCCTTGGCAAAAGTCACGGGCGTCCTCCGGCGAGAGCAGCTTGTGATGCAGCTCCTGGTAGGGACACCGCGTCACCAGGAAAACCCCTCCACGATCGCTGTCGATCCAACGCTTGCAATAGGACTTCAGGCCGGGTGTTGTCACGTTAACTCGCCGAATTTGCAAGTGGCAAGCTGTTCGTTGATCAAGCGGCCTGTGCCGCGGATTTCCACGCCTCGAATGCTTCGAGCCGATGGTAGCGGATGGTGAGCGCAGAGCGGCGGCGGGCTGGGACAGAGAAACTATTGCGGGTTGCAGACTTCATAGATACGAAGCGTTGTAATCCACCCGGCGATCGGAAGCCTTGCATCACCCGCTCTCGTTTTCGGAAGGGCAAGTGGCTGTTTTCTGCGCGGTTATTGAGTCCCTTGTGTGACCAATGATCAAGGCCAGGCGCGACCTCGCGCTTTGCGGCACCATAGGAGCGCAGCTTGTCCGTAATGATCCTTTTTGGCACGAAGCCCCAACGTTTCATCAGCTTGACCAAAAGCCGCTTTGCGGCGCGCTTGTCTCGTCTCGATTGGAGAATTTCCTCAAGAACAAAGCCGTGTTGGTCGACCGCGCGCCAGAGCCAGTATGACCGACCCGCGATCTTCACAACGACTTCGTCCAGATGCCAGACATCGCCGGGGCGCGGCTGCCGTCGCTGTAGAACGTGGGCGATCAGGGGGCCGAACTTGACGCTCCAGCGCCGGATTGTCTCATACGAAACGTCGACGCCACGTTCCAGCATCAGCTCTTCGACCTCGCGCAGGCTCAAGTTGAACCGGACGTAAAGCCAGACAATATGAGCGATGATCTGAGGCGGAAACCGGTGGCGTTTGTAGCTGATCTTTTGTGTCTGCATCGACACCGCCTACGCCCAGATCAATGAACCAGCAACCTCAGGACCGTTAATGTGACAACACCTCTTCTTCCTTCTCTCAATTGCTAAGCGTTCAACTAAGTCATCCGCATTTGGTTTCAATTTCCAGCGCTGGAAGGTTGGAGGCCGCGGTTGCGATTGAAATGTTCAATGAAGAAAAAAGCTTCTATTGGCCTTCCTGCTACGAACGCGGACTTCGTCGCGTTATTCTCGCAGCGGGATGGCTTCACAAACGACATTGTATCCGTTTGTAAAGTTGACCAACCGGGAGATGCAGCCATAGAGGTGCTTCGGATTTCGATCTCGGGACAAGGGTGGAAGCGAGCCAAAAGATGATGCGAACCACGTTGCGCCTATTCTTCCTTCTCATGGCTTGCCTTTGGGCCTCCATGGGCTTTGCTGCATCGAGCGATACCTACGAGAATTCAACAATCACGGCCCGGCTCATCTCCGTTGAAAATGGGGTCGCGGAAACCTCCAGAACCCTTTCCCTTGGCCTGGATGTCGAGCTGGCCGAGGGCTGGAAAGCCTATTGGCGTTCGCCCGGCGAGGTGGGTCTGCCGCCTGAAATTTCATGGGATGGATCGGAAAATCTGGTGAGCGCACAGATGCTCTGGCCCGCGCCTGAGCGCTTCACGGCATTCGGCATCGAGAATTTTGGCTACAAGACCCGTGTCGTCCTGCCCATTCAGGCAGTTCTCGAAACTGCGGGCCAGTCCGCAACATTGCAGGCGCGTGTTTCATTGCTGGCGTGCTCGACTGTCTGTGTGCCGCATGATTTCGATCTCGCACTGACAATTCCGGCGGGCACCGGGATTGACGCGAAGGCGGCGGGCCTGATTTCGGAGTATGCCCAGCGGGTGCCGCTTGGTCCCGAAGAGAGCGACATCATTGTCGAAACGGCGGTGATCGCGGATGATGCGCTTTATGTGACGGCGCGCAGTGCGAATGCCTTTGTGAAGCCGGATATCTTTCCGGAACTGGGGCCGGAATTCACCTTTGGCAAACCGGACATTCGAACCGATGATGCGGGAACAGCCCTTTGGGCCAAGCTGCCTCTTCTCGCGCAAGGGGAGGATCCGCCGCCCCTGCAACTGACTTTGACCGATGGATCACGCGCGGTGACAGCGCAGCCCGCTTGGTCAGACCGCATCCCGGGTGCACCATTCGAGGTTATGGCGAACCTGCCGGATCTGACGCAAATCCTGGCGATTGCGGCCTTTGCCTTTCTTGGCGGTCTGATCCTGAATGTCATGCCCTGTGTTCTGCCTGTCCTGTCCATCAAGCTGACATCGGTTCTCAATCATGGAAACAAGCCAGCGCACGAGGTCCGGAATGGGTTCCTGATGTCGGCGCTTGGCGTTCTGGTGTTCATGTGGGCCCTCGCCGCAATCATTCTGGTTCTGCAATCCGTCGGCGTCACCGTTGGGTGGGGCCTGCAATTCCAAAGCCCTGTTTTCCTGACCGTCATGTTTCTGGTGCTTGCCGTGTTCTCTGCCAATCTGTTCGGGGTGTTCGAAGTTTCATTGCCCTCCGGGTTGCAGTCACGGCTGGCCAGATCAAGCGGTCGCGACGGGTATGGCGGAGATTTTGCAACAGGCGCCTTCGCGGCGGTGCTGGCCACGCCCTGCTCGGCCCCGTTTTTGGGGACAGCGGTTGCCTTTGCCCTGTCCGGGCGCCCGATTGATGTCATTCTCGTTTTCACGGCTCTGGGGCTTGGGCTCTCCCTGCCCTATCTGGTTCTGGCGGGGAAGCCTGGTCTGGTCCGGTTGTTGCCCAGGCCGGGACGTTGGATGGTTGTCGTCAAATGGGTGCTTGCCGGTCTTCTGGCCGGGACCGCGATCTGGCTGCTCTGGGTACTGATAGGGGTGGCGGGTGGCCGGGTGGCCATGACCGTGCTGCTTATGACGAGCCTTTTCATTCTTCTCGCAACAATACGTTTGCCGGGCAGATTGACGCGCCCGACAGCGCTGGTGGTGGTTGCTGTTCTCAGCCTTCTGGTGCCGACGGCGCTGACAATCCCGCCGCAGACGAGAGCGGTGGGCCAGGACTGGGTCGCGTTCGATCGCTCCGAGATACCGAAACTGGTGTCGCAGGGAAAAACCGTCTTTGTCGACGTGACCGCAGACTGGTGCCTGACGTGCAAGGCCAACAAGACGCTGGTGCTGGACCGTGCGCCCGTGGTCGACCAACTGCGGGGTGATAATGTCGTTGCGATGCGGGCAGACTGGACTAGGTCCAGCACTGACATTTCCCGGTATCTGGAAAGCCACAACAGGTTTGGCATCCCGTTCAACATCGTCTACGGGCCAAACGCGCCAGACGGGATCATCCTGTCCGAGGTTCTGACGTCCGAAGCCGTTCTCGACGCGCTGAGCAGGGCTGCACTTGGCGACCCTGTGACCGCTTTGAAAACGGATGGTTAGGCCTAAAAGAGGCCCATCGCACGCGCCGACATCCAGACGCCCATGAATATCATCATCAGGTTTTCGGTCAGGGACACGAAACCCAGCGGCACGTTTGAACCGCCGCCCACGCAGGCGCACTTGATCTCGCGCTTATCGATGTAGACGGCCTTGAAAACTGAAGCCGCTCCGACCGTACCGATGAACAGTGCAACAGGCGCGCTGATCCAGACCAAGGCACCGGCGACCATGAGAATACCGGCAAGTGCTTCGCCGAAGGGATAGACATAGCCATAGCGCACCCATTTCTGGGCAAGCAGATCGTAGTTCAGAAACATCGTGGAAAACGTCTCGACGTCCTGCAGTTTTTGAACAGCAAGAAAGCTCATCGAGATCGCGATGAACCACTCGAATGCCCGCAGCGTCAGGATCGAACCGTAAAACGCCCAACTGAGACCAAGCGCCATAAGGAATGCGACCGCGAATATCGCAATGACGGGTTGATAAGTCGTCTCGTCGTCATCCTTTACGTCCTGGCCGAAAAATTCCCTCAGCGCGTCATAGCCACCAATTCTTTCATTGCCGATAAAGGTCTGCGGAGTCGTTTCGACACCGTGTTCTTCCATGAAAGCATCCGTTTCCTCGCGGGTGTTCAGAGGCCGGTCCTCAATCGAATACCCCTCCCGCTCAAGCAGGTCCTTCGATTTTCAGCCCATAGGGACAAACATGCTCCTCCATCACCATTCGGTACAAAACCGCCGTCTTCGGGGTGGATTTTGCCTCTCTCGTCATGACGCGTTCCTTTAAATCCTTTAACCGTTGCAGGTCCAATACCCGGTAAATCCGACAGTCAGAGGCGTCTCTCCCGTCAATTCAAACAGCAGGGTGGCGTCTTCACCGTCCGCGTCACCCGGCGCCAGCGTGAATTGGCCACCATCGGCAGACAGGACGCCACCGGACGTCACTGTGTCTTGCGACGTGAAGTTGACCAGCGATCCGGATATCTTGGCGACGCCGTTCCCCGCCCCGTCCGTGACCAGAATGGGATCGGCGTTCACGGCGCGAATGAAACGGCATTGTCCGTCGGACCCCAGTGCGCGTGTTATTTCTTCGGCTTTGAGCGGTGCAGGACGGATTCCGGCAATCACCGGGGTTGCAATCGCTTCTTGAAGCCCCTCCATTTCAGCCGGACCGTCCGCTTCACCAAGTGGCCATTCAGGACCGGCTTCGCCATTTGCCTCAATGTCATCTATGAGGAAACGCATTTCGGAAATTTCGCGGTTTTGCGCCGTCACAATTTCCGAAGCCAGCGCCTCGACCCTTGGATCTGTCAGCTCGGCCCGTTCGCTTGTCATGATCGCAATGGAGTGGTGCGGAATCATCGCGCTCATCCAGCTTTCGTCCTGAATGGTCTCCTGGCTTCTCACGAGCCAGAGCGCGCCGGCGAACATCACGACAGACCCGAGAATGATCGCGGCGTTGACGCCCTTGTTCTTGTACATGTTCAACATGAAAAGGAGCATCACGGTCGCCATCGTCGCGCCCATGATGAACGTCATGTAAAATCGGGTTTCGCTCCAGTAGACATGTTCGAAGGAGTACGAGTTGATGTACATCAGGCCGAACATGATCGCAGTCGATGTGCCGACCATCGCCAGAAACCGGCCATAGGATGAACCTGAATGGCCTCCCGAATGTGCTGCACCTTCACTTGAACGGGTATCGGACCCGCCACGAGATTTCCCGATCGCATCTTCAGACATCTGATCTCTCCATCATGGATTCTATTTGTGGAGGAACAACATTCCAGCGCTGGAGGGTTTCAAGACGATATATCGAAACGGCATGAAACCCCATAAATGTCTGGCCCAGGCATCGTGCGTTACGGGTCTTTGGCCAGATCTTTCAGGATTGGACAATCGGGGCGGTGATCGCCCTGGCAGGCGTCAACGAGGTGAGCCAGGGTCTCTCGCATCGACTTGAGCTGGGCGATTTTTTCGTCAACGGCGGCCAGATGCTCTTGAGCGACAGCCTTGACCTGTGCACTTTCCCGCGTCTCATCTTCATAGAGATCAAGCAGCGTGCGGCAGTCTTCGATCGAGAACCCGAACGTCCTGGTGCGACCGAGAAATGCGAGCTTGTGGATGTCGCTGTCGCGAAAGGCGCGATAGCCGTTGTCGCTGCGCAAAGGCCGGACAAGGCCGATGTCTTCGTAGTAGCGGATTGTCTTCGCTGGCAAACCCGCGCGTTCTGATACTTCTCCGATGTTCACACCTGTCTCCTATTCTGCGGGCTGCGTTGCGAATTTCGTCTCCGCGTCGTGGGGCGGATCCTGTTCCGACATCGTCGCCTTGATCCGTCGCAGCCGCAGCGCGTTGGTCAGAACCGACACGGAGGACAGCGCCATGGCCCCGGCGGCAAACACCGGCGACAGGAGCAATCCAAAGGCCGGGTAAAGCGCGCCCGCCGCCACAGGGATCAGCGCGACGTTATAGCCAAAGGCCCAGATAAGGTTCTGCCGTATGTTGCGCATGGTCTTGCGCGACACGTCGATGGCATTCACCACGCCGCGCAGGTCGCCCGACATCAACACCACGTCGGCGCTTTCGATTGCGACATCCGTGCCGGTTCCGATGGCGATGCCGACATCGGCATGGGCCAGCGCTGGCGCGTCGTTGATGCCGTCTCCGACAAAGGCGATCTTGCTGTTCCCTTGCCGCAATTCGTCCAGGGCGGCGACTTTTCCATCCGGCAACACCCCTGCAATGACATGGTCGATCCCGACCTCGCGGGCGATGGCATCTGCCGTGGCCTTCTTGTCTCCGGTGATCATCGCGACCTTGATCCCTCGATCATGCAGAGCTGCGATCACTTCGGCGCTGGAGGATTTGACCGGGTCTGCCACGGCAATCACGGCCGCCAGGGATCCGTCCACCGCAGCATAAAGCGCGGTGCGTCCCTTTTCGGCCAAGGCCCTTTCGCGGTCTTCCAGCGGGCTGGTGTCAATGCCCTGCTGCACCATGAAGCGATCCGCACCGACATGAACCTTGCGGCCCTGGACAAGCGCCTCGACACCGTAGCCGGTCACGGACCGGAATTCCGTCGCATCGGGCCAGGACAGGCCTTCGCTCTTTGCGGACTGCACAATGGCCTCTGCCACCGGGTGCTCAGACTGCGCCTCGACAGATGCGATGAGGGCGAGTGTCTCTGCCCGGTCAAAGCCGTCGGCCGTGATGAGGTCTGTCAAACTGGGTTGCCCTTGCGTGACCGTCCCGGTCTTGTCCAATGCGACAACGCCAACTTCATCCAGATGTTGCAGCGCATCTCCCTTGCGGAAGAACACCCCCATCTCAGCCGCGCGTCCTGTCCCCACCATGATCGAGGTGGGCGTGGCCAACCCCATGGCGCAGGGGCACGCAATGATCAGAACGGAGACACCCGCCACAAGCGCAAAGGTCAGAGCCGGATCGGGACCGACCAGCAGCCAGACAACCACAGTCGCAAGCGCCAGAACCAGAACGGCAGGCACGAACCACATGGTCACGCGATCCACTAGGCCTTGGATCGGCAGCTTGGCCCCCTGAGCATCTTCGACCATGCGGATAATCTGCGCCAGCGTGGTATCCGCCCCGACTCGCGTCGCCGTTATGGTCAGGCTCCCGGTGCCGTTCACCGTGCCGCCGGTCACCGGTTCGCCAGCAGCCTTTGGCACGGCGAGGGGTTCACCGGTGATCATGCTTTCATCGACGTTGCTTGATCCTTCTGTGACCTCGCCATCGACAGGCAGCCTTTCACCGGGACGCACGAGGATCTGATCGCCGATCCGCAGTTCCTTGATGTCAACCTCGGTCGCCTGCCCGTCACGCAGGACCCTGGCTGTCTTTGCCTGCAGACCAAGAAGGGCCTGAATGGCTGCACCGGTCTTGCCCTTGGCCCGCGCTTCAAGCCAGCGACCCAACAAGATCAGAACGACAATAACCGCCGCTGCTTCGAAATAGACGGCGCGCACACCGTCAGGCAGCACCTGAGGCAGGAAGGTCGCGACTACGGAATAAGTCCACGCCGCCCCGGTTCCCAGTGCGACAAGGCTGTTCATATCCGGGGCACGCTTGATCAACGCCGGAATGCCCTTCGCAAAGAACCCCCAACCCGGTCCGAAAAGAACCACCGTGGCAAGCGCGAATTGGATCAGCCATGACGTTTGAATGCCGATTGTGCTCTCAATCAGGCCCTCAAAGCCGGGTATGGTATGTTTTCCCATTTCCAGAACGAACACCGGCACGGTCAGGATCGCGGCAAGGATGACACGGCGCGCCAGCGCGTCGGCTTCTTCTGCCTTGCGGTCCGATCGGTCCTCGTGCGCATCGCTCTGCGCAATCTCGGCCGGGTACCCCGCCTCCGTACTGATCCGGGCAATCTTTTCCGGGGTGATGGCATCTGGCAGATACTCTACCACAGCCGTTTCGGTTGCCAGATTGACCGCCGCATTCAATACGCCGGGTGTCCGTACAAGCGCCTTTTCAACCCGACCGACACAGGACGCGCAGGACATGGCGTCTACGTTCAATGTTACGCGCCCCGTCCGTGCCGGGTATCCGGCGTTCGAGAGGGCCGTGACCGCCACGCCCGTGGTGGCCGGATTATCCATCTGAAATTGAGCCGTTTCGTTCACAAGGTTGACACTGACGTTCGAAAGGCCCGGAACCTCGTTCAAAGCCTTCTCAACCCTGCCCACACAAGACGCACAGTTCATGCCGGAAACGGATAGACGTATCGTATTGGGGTCGGTCATGAGGGCCTCCTCGGTTGAACTTACCCTGATATAGGGCTTCCAGTTGCTGGAAGCTCAAGAGAGTATCTAATTTTTTTTGATATTTGCTTGACCTTCCTCCCGATGGAACGACCAAGTCTGAGGTTGTACCAAAAATGGAGGCCTTCATGATTTTTTCCGTCCCGAAAATGAGCTGTGGACACTGCACATCCGCTATAGAAAGCGGCATCAAGGCAAAGGATCCATCAGCCGTTGTCACGGCCGATCTGGACCTTCGCCTTGTCACTGTCCAAAGCACATTGGAACAGGCGACCGTGCGGCAAGCCATCGCTGACGCTGGCTACGACGCTTCAGCCGCGTAGGATTGTCCTTATTCGGCGGCCCGTGCCTGATCGACAAGCTCGATCATCTGGTCCGCCTGGATCAGGCCCGGCGCAAGACTGTCGCCGATCACAAATGAAGGTGTGCCACTGAACCCCAGAGATTGCGCAAGCCGCATGGAAGTCTGTATGTGTTCTTCGATTTCCGGTCCGTTCATGTCGCGACGCAACTGTGCAACATCGAGGCCGATGTCTTCCGCAGTGCGGAGAATCGATGCTTCCTCTGCGCGTTCCTTCAGTTGCATCATGGCCCAATGAAACTCTTCATATTTGCCCTGGTTTCGGGACGCCAGCGCCGCGCGGGCGGCAAAAACCGACCCGTCCCCCAGAATGGGCCATTCCCGGTAAACGACCCTGACGTTGGGATCAGCAGCGAGCAGGGCCTCCATTTCAGGTTTAACCCGGCGGCAATAGGGGCAGTTGTAGTCGAAGAATTCGACAACCGTGATATCGCCATCCGGATTGCCCAGAACGGGCGCATTGGGATCATTTTCAAGCGTGGCTTTTTCCGTATCGAAAACCTGCGCTGCGGCTTGCGCCTGCAACGCCTGCTGTTGCTGTTCGAACAACTGCGCGGCCTCGAACACGATGCCCGGATTCTCGCGGATGGCTTCCAGCACCAGTTCCTTGATCCGGTCTTCGTCCATGCCGTCTGCAATCGCAGCGATCGGAAGCATTAACAGTGCGGTGGTAGCCAAGAATCTTTTCATTATCCGTCTCCTTGTGAGGCAATATCCTGGGCCGTGCGCTCGGCTTGCGTGGCGCGTTCACGCTCCGGCCATGTTGACTTGATGTATGCGAGGATGTCCCAGATTTCCCCGTCGCTCAGTTGGTCGCCGAAACCGGGCATGCCGCTGTTGAAGTCAACGCCTTGCGCCGCGAGAACCTCGGCGCCCCCCAGCTTGGTGTAGGCGAACAGCATGCTGTCCGCGTGGTGCCAAGTGTGGCCGCTTGCATCATGCGGCGGTGCGGGCAGGCTTCCGTCATCACGCGGACTGCGCCAGTTTTCTTCACCTTCCAGATTTGCGCCATGGCACGCGGCGCAATTTTCGGCATAGAGGACTTCGCCCGCGGCCACATCGGCTGAGGAGTTGATGAGGTTTTCCGCCGTATGGTCGGTTCCGCCGGACCGGGTCCACAGGAATATGGTAGCCACCGCAACGGTAACTACGCCCAACGCAAGATAGACGGATCGCGGGGTCATCCAACGACGATCTTGGTCATCATGCCCGAAGCCGCATGCGACAGCATGTGGCAATGTAGCAGCCATTGGCCCGGGTTGTCCGCCACAAAGGCAATCTCGCGCGTCTGACCCCGTTCAAGAAGGGTCGTGTCACGCAGCGGTCCGAGGGTGCCGTTTTCGGCGACCTCGTGGAAGTGAATGCCATGCAGGTGCATCGCGTGCGGAAACGCCGTGTCGTTCACGATCTTCAATCGTACATTCTGGCCGCGGTCCAGCCGCGCAAGGGGATCACCGTTGATCCCGTCCACTTTGCCGTTGAACGACCAGAAATACCCGGCCTCGACGATCTCGCCGATCGGCTTGAGTTCGCCCCCAAGGGAAGCGGACCTCATCCGCCCCATGGCACCGCCTTCCATACTCAGGCTGAGCATCGTGGCTTCACTCAAGTCGACCATCCTGTGGTCGTTCGGCGGCAAGGCCAAAGGCGCGTCTCGACGATTTTTCGAGCCCCACTCAACGACCTCGAATGTAACCTGGCTGAAGGCCTCTTCCCGGCCGAACTGAAGAATATGAGCCGTTTCACCAACATCCGCGACCACATCGACGATCAGGTCGATCCGTTGAGCCGGAGCGAGGATCATCGGCTCCGTCACCTTAATGGGTGCAGCCAGGGGCATGCCGTCCAAAGCAACCGCCCAACCGTCAAGGCCTTCCAGCCCCAGTTGGAAATTGCGCGCATTGGCAGCATTGATCAGCCGCAAGCGCAGTCTTTCGTTCTTGCGTGCACTCAGGCCCAGATTGAAGGTTCCATTGGTCGTCAGCAGGTTGCCGATGCGCCCTGCGTGGCTGAGATCATGAGGCGCTCCGAAGTCGTCTTTGATCTGCGCGGTTTCGGGGTCAATAAGCCAATCATCCAGGATCAGGACTTCCTCGCGATCAATGTCGAGAGGCTCGGCCTCTTCCACGATCAGTGCACCGTAAAGCCCTCTGCCCACCTGCTCAAACGACCTATTATGGGCATGGTACCAATAGGTCCCGGCATCCGGGACAGTAAAGTCATAGTCGAATGTTTCCTCCGGCTGGACCACATCCTGTGTCAGGCCGGAAACGCCATCCATCGCATTGTCGATGCGGATGCCGTGCCAATGCGTCGACGTTCCCTGAGAAAACCGGTTGACCAATCTGCGCTGGACACGCCCCCCCTGCGCCACGCGAATCTCCGGACCGGGTGAGCCGCCGTCAAAGCACCAAAGCGATGTCTTGCCATAGTTGCCGGGCAGCAGCTGCACGTCGCTTTGCTGGGCTGTCAGGGTCGCGAATGGCGTGCCCGCAAATCCAGTGCTGGCCGACAGACCACTGAACGCAGCAGATGTTGCCAGAAATTGGCGGCGATTGAGCGTGATCATTCGTGGGTTCCCAAGATTATGATTTGTTGTCCAGCAGGTAGGTGGCCATCGCATTCAGGTCTGCGTCGCTCAGAAAGCCCGTGCCATAGCGCACGACTTCGGCCATTGATCCACCAAATACGTCGCCAGACGGCGTTATGCCAGATCGCAATGCATAAGCCATATCGTCTGTTGTCCAGCCTTCGGACACAAGATCGCGCGTCCGGATCGAAGGTGCTTTGCCACCTCCCGGCAAGGCGTCGTTGCCGGAAAACCTCTTCGATACTATGCGTGCGCCTGCAAAGTTCCGCGTTGTGTGGCAGGCAGCACAATGTGCCGCCCCGTTGACCAGCAGCTTGCCCCTGTTCCAAGCATCGCTTCGGTCCGCCTCTGGTGCGGTGTCAGGCTTTGTCAGAAAAGCCGCCCGCCAAAGTTTCATCCCCCATCGCTGATCGAACGGAAAAGGCACCTCATGGGACGGGGTCGGCACATTCACGGCTGGCACGGTCTGGAACGCGGCCCACAGATCGGCAATGTCCTGATCCGTGTAATTTGCATAAAACGGGTAGGTGAAGGTGGGATAATAGGGGTCTCCGTCCGGGGAAATTCCCTGCCTTACCGCTTTTGCAAACTCTTCTACTGTCCAGCCGCCAATCCCGAATTCGACATCGGTGGTCAGATTTGGCGGATAGAATGTCCCGAAATCGGTCCGGAGTGGCGCTCCTCCTGCCAATGGCGCCCCGCCAGCTTCAAAGTTGGTGTGGCACGCAATGCATCCACTGGCGCGCGCCAGATACGACCCCCGCTGGGCATCGCCTTGCAGGGTCAGGTCCGAGACTGGCGCACCGATCGGCCAGGCTATCGTTGCCGCGACAACGCCGATGCCGCCGACGACCCCCGCACCGATGATCCAACGCCACCACCGCATCTGATCACTTGTCCTCTTTGCGGAACTTCTGGTGGCAGGCCGAACAGGTCTGGGCGACCATCGCGAACGCACGGTCGGTCGGCATGTCCGCAAACATCTCGGTCGTCATGGGAAGGTCCGATCCCATCATGCCCCCTCCCATTGCAGGCGCGGACCCGCCACCCATCATCCCGTCAGTGGCGCCGCCCATCATTGATTCGCTACCGTTGCCCTGTGCTGCGGCCAACCCATTGCCTGCGCTCAACTTCAATCCTTCGGCGGCTGTTCTCAACTCTTGCGCAAGGGCCGCGAACTCTTCGCTGTTTTCCCAGACCGACGGCAACGCCTTGGACACTCCGCCACCCGAGCCTTCAGGAAACAGTCGCGTCATTTGCTCACCGGCATGGCCGATCATCGCGCCAGCTTCCCTGCGGACGACATCGGCGTCATAAGGTACCTGACCCCGCATCATGGGTGATAGCGTCTTGAGTGTTTTGGCCATCGCGGACATGCCCTGCATCCGCTCCAGCACCACGCCGGTTGCTCCGGAATGCGCCAAGGCAGCAACGCCGGTCGTCCCGATCGCAATGGCAGTAATCCATATCTTCATGTTCAAGTTGGTCATTCCTGTCAATTGATCCCGTTGGCGCGCTGAAGTTCCCGCACATATGCAACAACCATCTTCACATCGCCGGGCGTGACGCCTTCAACTGGCGGCATATTGCCAAACTTCCAATGGTGCGCTCTGACACCTTGTTTCGCGGCAAGCAAAAAAGCGGCGTCACCGTGATGGCTCGGTTCATAGATCTTGTGGACAAGCGGCGGTGCCACGCCATTCTGTCCGGCAGCATTCGCACCGTGACAAGCGGCGCAAGCGCCATCGAAAACACGCTTTCCCAATTGGGCATTTGCTGAGAATTCAGCAGGCACAACCACGTCTGCAATCGGCGCGCCCTCTTCCGTCTGCGAAAGATCAGGCGTTGTCATTGTGTGGCCGGGCATCGAAGACGATGGCTGCAATTGCTGCCAGATCACAACCGCGCCACCGACGACAAAAAACGCCGCAATCAGGATGCCGGACTTCGACATCAGATTAATCGTACCTGCGTGCCGACCGGTGTCCTTTCGAACACCTCGATGATTTGCTCGTTGTAGAGACCGATACACCCGCTTGAAGAGCGTCTTCCGATCTTGCGCGTATCATGGGTGCCGTGAATCCTGTAGTACGTCCAACTCAGGTGCAGGGCACGGACGCCCAACGGGTTATCCGGCCCGGGCGGCATATAGGCTGGCAAAGACGGGTCACGTTCGCGCATGGAGGGTGTAGGGGTCCAGTCAGGTTCGGGGTCCTTGAACGTGACTGTCGTGTAGCCGCGCTTTGTCAGCTCGTCAGACAAGGGAACCGATGTCGGATAAATGCGCATTTCGCCATCGGCCGTCCAGTGTTGCATCACGCGGGTAACGGTGTCTGCGATGATGATACCCTTGTCCAAAGCGTCAAAGTGGTCTTGCCAAGCGTGTGTACGAAACGATGAGATATTCCTTCGGACACTGGTTTGATCCACCTGCGCACGCAGGATGGACGGGGCCGCGAAAGCTGCCGATGCGGCACCTGCCGTGAATGCTCGACGCGTTACACGTGTTTGCTTGCGGGTCATCATATGGCCTCATGTTGTTGTCTGCCTATCCACTAGACTACCCGCCTGGTCGCATTTCATGAACAGTCCGGGGCCTGATATTATGTAACGATATGTATCCCGGCCAACGGACACGTCTTCGCGCTGCTGCCTCAAACCTCGATGGGTTTCAGGACAACACGCGTGTCGAGCGGGACCTTCTCATAGAGTTCGATGATCTGATTATTGGTAAGCCTTGCACAGCCGTTTGAGACACGTCGACCAATCGTCTTCGGATCCGTTGTGCCGTGAATTCTCAGGTAGGTGTCCCCACGCCCTGGCTGGTAAAGATACAAGGCGCGGGCACCGAGTGGATTGTTCAGCCCACCGGGCACACCGCCCGCAAAACGAAGATATCGGTCAGGATCTCTGGCTATCATGGCGGGTGTGGGCGTCCACCGCGGCCACTTTTGCTTGCGCGCGACATAGAACTCGCCGGATTCATAGAGCCCCTCCCGGCCAATTCCGACGGTATACCTGATTGCCCGATTGTTCGGCAAAGTCCAAAATAAAGCGAACTGGTTCGGATCGACATGTATTTCTCCCGGTTTGTCTGCCTCGGTGAACGGAACCTGGCGCGGCAACTGCTCCGGGGGCACCACAGATGGCCCGACGCGCCGGTCGTGCTCTGCGTCACTATGCGCGAATGCTGTTTTTCCACTCACCGAAAGAGCTGCAACAGAAGTCAGGAAATATCTTCGTTTCATATACTTGCCTCACTAAACTAGTCGGGTTTGAGGTGACGAACAACCCGCGCCATATGTGGCGAGCCTTCCTCTTTCGGGGCTGACTCGGCGCTTTGTTTGACGGGCAGCGTGATTTCAGCGCGCAGACCCCCATCAGTGCGGTTTTTCAGTTCGATAGAACCACCGTGCTCAAGGATGATGCTGCGCGCAATCGACAGCCCCAGGCCATGACCGCCGGTATCCTGTGATCGCGACGTCTCGAGCCTGACATAGGGTCCGAAAACAGCCTCCAGCTGATTGTCGGGAATACCGGGCCCCTGATCGTCGATGGCGACCACTACCTCACTGCCCATGCGTTGCCACGAAACCCTGGCCTCACTCCCGTAGCGGATCGCGTTCTCAATCAGGTTTCTCAACGCGCGCCCCATCGCGCTTGGTTTCACGGATACGATGAGTGGACCTTGGCTGGTCACCTGAACCTTGTCCAAGCCCATACCAGTGATCAGATCGTGCAAATCAACCGATTGGACCTCTTCATGCTGTCCGACGCCCTTCGCGAAATCGAGGGTCGCATCGACCATCCGTTGCATCTCTTCACTTGACGCCACCAAGGACGTGCGCGTGTCTTCGTCGTCCACCATTTCGGCCCGCACCCTAAGCGCCGTCAAAGGCGAGCGCAGATCATGCGCAAGCGCTGCAAGCATCTGGGTCCGGTCACTGACAAATCGCGTCAGGCGATCCTGCATGATGTTGAATGATCGGGTCAGATCCCGAACTTCCTTCGGCCCTACGACCGGCAGATCGCCCTTGGCGGCGCCGCGACCCAGACGTTCGGACGCAGTCGCGAGATCGTTGAGTGGTCCGGTCAATCGGGACAGGAGAAACCAGAAACTTGCAACCAGCAGAAGTCCCGCAGTCAGTGCAAAGGATATGTTGGACGCCAGCGACCTTTGCAGAGGCGGCCGTTCGAACCGCGTCTCGATGTTGAGCCAATTCCCACCGGACAGCGCAATGGACAGCTCCATCTCGATGGCCGCAAGGCTGCCCTGCATCATTTCGGCGTGCATTTGCGCCATTTCCGGTGACAGGTTCGGAAGGGGCAGCAGACCTCCCTCGATTTCATGAACCTCAACCCGGATATCCCGGCTGTAGCTTTCCTGAAGCAGTGCCCGTATCCGCGCTTCGACCGCTCCACCGTCATCGTGTTGTCCGTGTGCAACCGACGGCTCGTCTGTAAGGTCGAACCGTACGAGCGGAGACGTTGCCGCGCGGACGATCTGGGCATGCAATTCCGGGGGTGCGCCTTCAATCAACTGTGCGACATTTGCGGCCCTTCCGGCGGCTTCGGCACCGATGGCGGCCTGAATGGCTAACGAGCGTTCATCAACGAAAAACCAAAGACTCAGAGCTTGCGCGAGGATCAAGACACCGAGGACCAGAAGGGCAATCTGTGCACGCAACGTCCGCGGAAGCAGCTTCATTCGCAAATCTCGACATCGCAGGAAAGACTATACCCCCCATGCCGGACAGTCGCGATGATCTTCGGGCGCAAAACGTCCTCTTCCATCTTCCGGCGCAACCGGCTCACCTGATTGTCGATGGTTCGGTCCAATGGACCGGCGACCCGGCCGGTGCTCAATTTGAGCAGCTCGTCGCGGCCAATGACCGTCCTTGGCCTTTGCAGGAACAGGGTCAGGAGTTTGAGTTCACCGGATGTAAGTTGCGTACGCGAACCGCCTTGGTCAATCAGTGTGCGGCCATCGAAATCCAGCTTTAGGTGTGCAAACTTCAACGTTTTCCCCGCAAAACCATTCGGTTTTGGGATCAGCTGCGTCCGACGCAATATCGCGTTGATCCGCGCCACCAGTTCCTTGGGATTAAACGGCTTGGCGAGATAATCGTCTGCCCCGCCATCCAGACCCGCGATGCGGTCTTCGTCGTCACCCAATGCGGTCAGCATCAGGATCGGAATATGCCCTTCCTTGCGCAATCGCCTGCACGCGGACAGCCCGTCTTCCCCCGGCATCATCACATCGAGGACAATCAGATCGAAATGCGCTTCCGCCAGCCTTGCGTCCATCTCAACTGCATTTTCCGCCGCTGAAGCACGCATGCCGTTGCGTTCCAGATAACTGGTGACGGATTTCCGAATCTCTGAATGGTCATCGACGACAAGGATGCGTGGCAGATCGCTCATGCCGCCAACATAGTCATTTTCACCAAGGGACGCCCATCCCGTGTTTGTAGCCAAATGTAACAGCGCGGGCAGTCGACTTCGGGATACCGAGCAACTATTTAAGGAAGAACATCGAGGAGTTTTAAGTGAACCGACGTGAATTTGGCCTTACGGCACTCAGCCTGGCCTTGGCCGGGCCTGCTTTGTCGCAAACCGCCGCACCCACGTTGCAGGTGACAAAGACACCGACCTGCGGCTGCTGCGGCGCTTGGGTAAATGAGATGATCGCTGCCGGTTTCAAGGCATCGGTCGAGGACGTGGATTACGACACGCTTCAGGTTCTGAAGCAGAAACACGGCATCGCGCCGGAACTGGCAGGATGTCACACTACGTCCGTGGGCGGATATTTCGTCGAGGGTCACGTGCCTGCGGCTGACATCGGGCGGTTGCTGAGCGAAAAACCTGTCGCGCGCGGACTGACAGCACCGGGAATGCCCATGGGTTCGCCCGGCATGGGCCCCCAAGGTGATCCCTATGATGTGCTGCTTGTACTGATGGATGGGTCGACGCAAGTCTTCGCAACCCACGGCTGACGTGTTTGCCCGCGATACGTTCCGACAAAGTTTTTCGCCGACCTTACCATTCGGCAGATTTTGTTGGAACGTATCCGTTCTGAGCTTGGCAAGCATATTGCCGTTCCTGCTTGTCTACATCCTCGCAACGCCTGGTTTTGCGACGCTGCTGCTGACGAATGGGACCGCGCTCTCGCGCTTCCTCCGGCAGGTCTTTACCAATGGGTTTGTGGTCGTTTTCCTCGTGAATTACTTGGGGTTCGTTTCCGCATCGGTCGCGCTGAAGCAGTACCAGCATCGGCCGATTGTTTACCTGGTTTTAGATGGCCTGCTGCGGAGTGTCGCATTCATTGGGGTTCACATTGCCGTCTATGTGATGTCGGCCGATCTGTTCGGCTCGTTCAACGGCAGCCGTGCAACAGCTTTGAGCGTGGTCGGACCAACGCTCGAGCGGTCGTTCATGTTTGGGAACATCTCGGGCGTATATCTCTATGCCCTGGTGCCCGGCACCTTCATCGCGCTTCTGGTGGTTCTGACAGAACCTTCTGGCGAGGCATCGAAGCCTACCATGTTCAGGACAATGAGCATGGCCTTGCTGTTCAGCCTGACCCCGATCCCCCTCGTCACATTCCTGTCCTATGCGTTGGATCTGGCAACCTGACGGGCCAACTTGGTCAACGACCCGCAGGCTGTCATCTGATCAAATTGTATCCGAATGTACCCTTGACCTTGCCTCACTGGAATGTCGCAGAAGAACACGAGCATATTCTGGAGAGCTACATGTCTGACAATCAAAGTCAAAAATCCACCGGTTCATCGAAACTGATGCAGTATGGTATGATGGCCTGTTGTGCCGTTATGTTGTTTCCAGTCGCCGCATTCTTTATTGCAGGCGGCACGATCGCGGGTCTGTGGGGCAACGTCGGCCTTTTTGCGCCGCTCGCACTTTGTCTTGGTGCGCATGTCGTCATGCACAGGATGATGGGAAAGTCGTGTCACGGGTCAAGAGTTGAACAGGCGAACGAGGCGACTGTGGATGCAGAATTTGAAGATGGCCAAGCTCCCGAACGAGAACTGGTACGCGCCCGCTAGAACGCGGCTGACAATCGGAATTCCGATTGCAGGTATTCTGGCCCTCGGCGGTTGTGCCCAGTCGGCCTCGGGCAAGCTTTGCCCACTTGAGCCCCCTTCCGTGACACGGGATGCGGCACACGACGTCATGCTTCCCGTAGGATGTCGCTTGGTCGGTCAGTCTGAAGGTACTACCCACGAAATAGTCTGTGACGACGGCCGGACCGGATGGGCTTTCGATTAAGCGCCAAACCTTGATCCTGCCTCACATTCACCTGCACAGCGACGGTCGCCCACGCCACTACGGGCGCAACCGTTCCAACGCGCTTTGCACGGCTTGACGGCGCGGGTCATCTCCCGGCACCTCCGACAACAGGATTTCAGCGTGTTCAAACGCCGCGATTGCCGGCGCGGTATCACCCAGAACCGAATAGGCATTGCCAAGCCGCATCCATCCATCAAGATCGTCAGGCTCATCTTCCAGCCGCGTGGCCAGCCGTTCGACCATCGAGCGGATGAAATCCTGTCGTTCCTCCACACTCATGTCCTGCGCGTTTTCGATGTCTTCCTGTGTCGGGCCGGACGCACTGGTCTTCGGGGCATAGTCGGCCAGCGAGATCGGAGCCTTGCCGATCTTCGCGCCAATCCGGTTGGCTTCGCCAACAAAGCTTTCCATCCACGGGAAAAACCTATCCGCATCGTCCAGCCGGGCCACCAGCGTTTCGTGAGCCCGAGCCTCATCGCCCTTCTGCTCGAGCGAGACTGCCTTGAAAAAGGCAGCACCGGGATTGGAAGGATCCAGTTCGTACGCCCGATCAATCGCGGTGTCCGCTTCAGGTGTCACCACACCTTGCTCTGCGTAGATCAGAACCTCGGCCAACATGGAGAAGACGGCGGAATCGGCCTCCGGTCGTTGTGCGACAACTCTATATGCATCGGCTGCATCCGCATACCGGCCCATTTTCGAATAGGTTTGCCCCAGCAGCATCCAGCCTTCCGAAGGCCCGCCTTCGGGGTCTGAACTGAGCCGGACGTACAGACGATCTGTCAATTCGGCGATTTCCGCCGCTTCCTGCCGTTCAGTGGCACGTTCGGCAAAGGCGACACCTGGGATCTCTGGCGAGCCCATTGCGGAGTAATATCCAAAAGCGAAGACCGGCACGAACACTGCGCTCAGAACGACCATCAAGCGGCCCCCTGCCGCCGGTTTCCCATCTGACAGAACGGACCGGCGCGACTGCACGAGGATCCGTCTCTTGATCTCCTGCTCCGCCGCCGTGGCCTCGGTGTCGGAAATGACACCGCGCTCAAGATCCCGCCGAACCTCATCCAACTGATCCATGAGGACCGCATCCGTGGCGTCAGCCGGGACGGGTGTCCGCGACGACCGATGGCGCAGCGGCAGGCCCATGAAAAGCAGACCTACAACGGATAACAGGGCGAAAACCAACCAGATCATGAACCGTCCTTTGAAGCGTTCTCTTCAATGAAACGCGCAATTTCCGCTTTTTCGTCATCGGAAAATCCCGTTGCGGCAGCCCTGCGCCGGCTTCTCGAAATGACGGTCCAGCCGACAAGCAGCGAAACAAGCGCAAACACGAAGGGCGCCATCCAGAGCGCGAGAGTGGCGCGATTCAGGGGCGGGCGCATCAGGACATAATCGCCATACCGGGCGTGGATGTACGCGATGACCTCCTTGTCGCTGTCACCGGCAACAAGCCTTTCGCGCACCAGTATGCGCAGGTCCCGCGCAACCCCGGCGTTGGAGCTGTCGATGTCCTGATTCTGGCAGACAACGCAGCGCAGTTCCCGTGATATTTCACGGGCGCGTTGCTCCAGTACAGGATCCTGCAACATCTCGTCTGGCTCGACCGCCAAGGCCGTCACCGGAAGCAGCAGGAGGAAAGCAAATGCGATATACCTCATCCGTTCTGGCCCCTTGCTAACGCGCCAGCCTGGATCAATGCTTCCCTGAATGTGGAAATCGCCGTTTCGCCCACGACGGGGCCGACATATCTGAACAACACCGTCCCGTCAGAGCCGACAATGAATGTTTCAGGTACGCCCGAAAGGCCCCATTCAATCCCCACTCTGCCGCTCAGATCAGACCCGATCCTTTCGTAGGGATTGCCAAGCTCAGCAAGCCATTTAGTCGCATCCTCCGGCTTGTCCTTGTAATTGATCCCGAACAACGTCAGCCCGTCCTTTTCGACCATCTGGGTCAGAACCCCGTGTTCGGCCCGGCAGGGCACGCACCACGAGGCAAACACGTTCACGATGACCGGTCGCGGGTTCCCGACCAGATCGGCGCGGGAAAGCCCTGGCGTCTCCAACCCGTCGACAGCGGCCAGATCGAATTCGGGTGCCGGCTGCGAGATCAGAACCGAAGGAATGTTGTTCGGGTCCCGGTCCGGGTTCAAGCCCCACAGAAAAAACCCCCCGAAAATGGCCGCGATTGCCAGCGGAATGAATGCCAGTATACGTCCCATGCCTACTCCGCAGGAAGTGCTGCGGGCGCTGTCGCCTTGCGACGGGGTGCCCCGACGCGCAACCGCCGGTCAGACAGCGAAAGACCCCCACCAAGCACAAGCATCGCCGATCCGATCCAGATAAAGTTGACCAGAGGTTCATACAGGATGCGCAGGGTCCAAGCCCCTTGCGTGCTCTCGTCCTCGGCGGCCGGATTTGCGATGGACGCATAGAGATCACCGGCCATTGTCGATCTGATGGCGCTCTCTGTGGTGGTGGTTTGCGCGACCGGATAGGTACGCCGCTCCGGGAAGAGATCGGTGACATAGTTCCCCTCCCGGGCCACACGAAGCGTGCCACGATCCGCGAAGTAATTTGGCCCACGCACACGTTCGGCCCCCTCAAAGGTGACATCGAACCCACCAATGCTGACCTCTGTACCGGGCCGGACAAAGATGATTTCCTCGGATTTCCAGACCGTCGAGCCGATAAATCCGAACATCGCCATCGCGAGCCCCGCATGAGCCAGTGTCATCCCATGAGAGGATCTGGGCAGGTTGCGTGCACGGCGCACCGATTCCGGGAACGGTGCCTCAAACAGCTTTATGCGCATCGCCCATTCCCGCAGGGTTGAGAAAAACAGCCAGAATGCAAGCATCAGCGACAGATACCCCAACACCGGACCGCCCTCGGCGAGATACCAGGTCACCAATGTCGCGAGCACGGCCAGAACGACCACGAAACGCAACCGCTGCAGAACGCCCGCCAGATCGGCACGTTTCCAGGACAGGTAAGGCCCCAGCCCCATCGCAAAGACGAGCGGCAGCATCACGGGAATAAAGGACGCATTGAAGAAGGGCGGCCCCACCGACAGTTTTTCACCGCCCGTCGCGGCTTCGTAGAAGAGCGGGTACAAGGTGCCGAACAGCACAATGCCGGTGGCCGTGGCCAGCAGCAGGTTGTTCACCAATAGCCCCGCTTCCCGGCTGATCGGCTTAAACAGGCCGCCGGGCTCCATTGTCGGCGCGCGCCAGGCAAACAGAGCAAGGGAACCGCCGATCGAAACGGCCAGCAATCCAAGGATATAAAGTCCCCTTTCCGGGTCGACCGCGAATGCATGCACAGAGGTCAGCAGGCCCGATCGGACAATGAACGTGCCCAAGAGCGATAGGGAAAAAGTCAGGATCGCCAGAAGGATTGTCCAGCTTTTGAACGCATCCCGTTTCTCCGTCACGATTGCGGAATGCAGCAGTGCCGTGCCCATCAGCCATGGCATGAAACTGACGTTCTCAACGGGATCCCAGAACCACCAGCCGCCCCAGCCAAGCTCATAATAGGCCCACCAGGATCCCAGCGCGATGCCTGCGGTCAGGCTCATCCAGGCAGCCAGCGTCCACGGACGTACCCACCGTGCCCAGGCCGCGTCCACCCGCCCTTCGATCAGGGCGGCAACCGCGAACGAAAAGACAATCGAGAACCCGACATACCCGAAGTAGAGAAGCGGCGGGTGCATGGCGAGACCGACATCCTGCAATAATGGGTTGAGGTCCTGACCGTCGTCTGCCGGAGGGAAAACGCGGTCGAAGGGATTGGACGTCAGCAGCATGAAAGTCAGGAAACCGACACTGATCCAGGCCTGCACCGACAGCGTTCTTGCCTTCAGCGACAGAGGAATGTTCGATCCGAAGAGGGCGACCGCCGCACCAAACACCGTCAGGATAAGGGTCCACAGCAACAGGGATCCTTCGTGACTGCCCCAGGTGCCTGCCACCTTGAACAGCATCGGTTTGAGTGAATTGGAATTCTCCACCACGTTCTTGACCGTGAAGTCGCTTGTGACGAAGGCTTGCATCAGCGCCAGAAACGCGATGCCGACAAAGAAAACCTGACCGAACGAGGACCATCTGGCAGACTGCATCCACAGGATGTTTCCGCGCCCCGCACCGAGGATGGGCAGCACACTTTGAACAAGCGCCATGGCCAAGGCCAGTGCCAGCGCGAAATGACCGATTTCAGGTGTCAAAGGATCATCAGCCTCTTCAATGAATTCACTGGATCGACGTCTGTCTAGCAAATCGTCCGGCGAACTGTGAGTGGTTGCTTTGTCACCGTTTGTAACAGGATGCTGTGACAAATGATTACAAAACGGCCCGCGCTTGGCCTTTAATCAAAGCGCTATAACGCCAATGTATCTAGGGTAAGTCTGAAAGGAATGAGAAATGAAAAAACAAGAAATTATTGCGCTTGGCGTGGTGATCGCGGTTGGCATGGCGCAAACAGCATTTGCGGAATCCGACGGGGCTGCCGACAGCAAGCCTGACAGCGGGAATATGTCCGGCATGGCGATGGGCGATGGCGACAATCAGATGGGCATGATGGGCGGGGACATGATGCCGATGATGCGAAAAATGATGAAGATGCATGCCGCTATGATGGGTGGCCAGGGCAACATGATGGGAATGATGGATCGGGACATGATGTCGACAATGATGTCCGGTGGACAGCCTCATGAAATGGCCGCGCAGATGTCCGAAAAAATGCGGGAGTTCGATGCGAATTCCGATGGAGCGTTGACACTTGACGAGTTCGAAGCCTTGCATATGGACGCAATGCGCGCGCGCATGGTAGATCGCTTTCAGCATCTCGATGCGGACGGTAACGGCCAGATCTCTCAGGACGAGATGGAAGATGCCGGTACACGGATGAGCAAAATGAACGGTACTTCCACCGGAACGGACATGGAAGGTCATCATGACAGCGAATAAGGGTCAAGCCTGCGGCACTCAGCTTGATGGGGGCAAATTATGGCCTTCTTTCTGACGCGCCGCGGCGCAAGCCTTGCGATGTTGGCCAGTTCCGTTGCACCTTTCTCGGCTGTCGCCCAGACCGCCGAGGTCTGGTCGGCGGACATGGCAGCAGATGCGCTGCAACAGGACCTGATCCGGATGATCGACGTTCGGTCGCGACCGGAATGGACCGACACCGGCGTTGCCGACGGTACCTGGCCCATCAGCCTGCATGAGGACCGTTTCGCCGAGCGGCTTTTTGCCGCCCGGGAACGGGCCGAAGGGCGGCCTGTCGCGCTCATCTGTGCGACAGGCGGGCGGTCTGGCCGCGTCATGCGAAGTCTTCGGCAGGCTGGCTACAGCGGCTTTCTTGACGTATCCGAAGGCATGCTCGGTTCTGCCGCCGGACCGGGCTGGATCGCGGGCGGTTATCCGGTCGTCAGTGTCGATATGGCTCTGGCGGCGCTGCCAGAGGAATTGAGTTGAAGTGAAACTGTTGAACCGTCGAGAACTGTTGGGCCATGCCGCAGGCTTTGGGGCTGCATTTGCCCTGCCATCGGCTGCATTCGCGGCATCGGACAAGAGGCTCGCGTATCCTCCCCTTCTCGATGCGACGACATCCCGGCTTTTTCAGCTGGAAGCCCGCACGGGCGAGACCCGTTTTGACGACGGTGCCGCCAGCGAAACGTTCGGCTACAACCAGGGATACCTTGGCCCGACGATCCGGGTGCAGGCCGGGGTCGAGACACGGGCAGAGGTGCACAACACGCTTGGCGAGCCGATGTCGGCGCATTGGCACGGGTTGGTTGTTGCCGGTGAGTTCGATGGCGGACCACATCAGGCCATCGCACCGGGAGACACCTGGAAGCCGGTGCTGGACCTTGACCAGCCCCCGGCAACGGCCTGGTATCACAGCCACATTCACGGCGCGACGGCACGGCAGGTCATGCTGGGGCTGGCGGGTGTTCTGCAGGTGACGGATGACGCGGATGACGCCCGTGGATTGCCATCCGCCTACGGGGTCGATGATCTGACCCTTGTATTGCAGGACCGTCAGTTCAACTGGCGCGGACGCCTGAAATACGATCCCGGCATGCACCAGTCCATGAACGGGTTTCAGGGCGACACAATGGTTGTGAACGGTCAAATCGGCGCGTCGGCAGCGGTTCCGAAGGGGATCGTGCGGTGCCGTGTCGTCAACGGCTCGAATGCGCGGGTTTACCGCCTGTCCATGTCTGACAGCCGGTCGCTTCATCTCATCGCGACAGATGCCGGATTTCTGGATCGACCGATTGCGCTGAACCGCCTGACCCTTGCACCAGGAGAGCGCGCAGAAGTGCTTGTGGATTTCACAAGCGGGCGGGACAGTGTTTTGAAGTCCGACGATATCATTAATTCGGCCATGGGCGGAATGATGGGCGGCGGCGGTTCCGGCAGTCCATTCACCGTGCTGCCTTTCGCTGTCGACACAACCCTTCCGGTTCGCATCGACGCCCTGCCCGGCTCTCTGGACGGGCAGTTGCCTGATCTTGCGGTCAAGGACGCGCCAGTCCGACGTCTGTCACTGGATATGTCGATGGGCATGGGGATGATGTTCTCGCGGTCCGGTAACCGATTTTCGATCAACGGCGCGTCATACGATTCGGGAACGCTCAATTTTTCCACCAAACTCAACAGCATCGAGCGTTGGATTGTGCGTGGGGCCATGATGATGCACCCGTTCCATGTTCACGGCGTCCGGTTTCAGGTCCTGTCGGAAAACGGTACGGCACCGCGTGCAGAGAACAGGGGTTGGAAGGATACGGTACTGGTGGATGGTGAAGTGGAGCTTGCGATGAAATTCGAAAAACCTGCCTCAGCGGCTGCGCCCTACATGTATCACTGCCACATTCTGGAACACGAAGACGGCGGCATGATGGGGCAATTCAGTGTTGCTTAGCGCAGAAATCCCTTTACCCTCCGCTGACAGGAACCTTTAGGGGAATCCTATTCCTCGATAGAGGTTTGAGATGAAAACCGAATTGCACATCAAGCGGCTGACCCTCGCCGGCGGGCTGTTGATCGTCATCTCTGCGCCTATGCATTTCATCTTGCCCGAGCAAAGGCCAATTGTCTTCGCAGCTCTCTTTCTTTTGGTGCTCCATGCCGCTTAGCAAACCGCGCCTGCATCGGGTTGGGCTATGGTTGGTGGTTGCGCTTGGCGTACTTTTGATAGCCATATGGGCAATGGGATATGGCCCGGCGATAGCCCGCGAGACTATCGAGGTCTGGATAGAGCGGGCCGGCGCTTTGGGACCGTTGCTCATCATCGTGCTCATGATGGTTTCGATCGTGGCAAGCCCCATTCCAAGTGCACCGGTCGCACTGGTGGCAGGCGCGGCGTATGGTCATGTTGCCGGAGCTGTCTATGTCGCCATCGGGTCGGAACTGGGTGCACTCGTGGCATTCATCATCGCCCGCTATATCGGGCGCGACCACGTTGAGCGCTGGCTTGGGGATAAGGCCGGTTTCGGGTTATTGGGCTCTCAAAATCTGTTGATGTTGACGGTGTTCGCGTCTCGCCTCTTGCCCTTCATCTCGTTTGACGCAATGAGCTACGCTGCCGGTCTCAGCCGCCTGCGCCTTTGGCGGTTCCTGATCGCAACTCTGGCAGGCATTCTTCCAGCCGGTTTCCTGCTCGCGCATTTCGGAGCAGAGGCCATGTCGGGAGATTTCGGCACTGCTGAGTGGATCATCATCGGTCTTGGATTGATGACTGCCGCACCGTTGCTGGTCGCAGCGCTCTGGCGAACAAATCGGTCAACCAACGCTTCCTAAGTCTGAGTATGTCAGCAAAAATGAAAACCGTGATTGCCTACTTTACCATTGACCTTCCCCCACAGGAAGCTGCGACCGTGAATCGCTATGGATACACAAACACCACAACTCCGCCGGGATTTCCTGTACTACGCCACCGCCGGAACGGGCGCGGTTGCCGTAGGGGCTGCGGTCTGGCCATTGCTCAATCAGATGAACCCATCCGCCGATGTCCGCGCGCTGTCCCAGATCCGCGTCGATATCTCCGGTGTGGAACCCGGAACGCAATTGACTGTCAGTTTTCTCGGCAAGCCGGTGTTCATCCGGCACAGGACCGACGCGGAAATCGCGCAGGCCCGTTCGGAAGATGTGCTTTCCCTTCCTGATACCGTCGCCAGAAATCCCAACATATCCGGAGATGACCTGGCCACCGATGCAAACAGGGCAGTGGCGGGAAATGAGAATTTCTTGGTCATGATAGGCGTTTGCACGCATCTGGGATGTGTACCACTTGGTGACGGAGCCGGCGATTTTGGTGGTTGGTTCTGTCCCTGTCATGGCTCCCATTATGATACAGCAGGACGCATTCGAAAGGGTCCGGCACCGGAGAACCTGCATATTCCCACGATGTCCGTTTCGGAAGACATGATACTGACCCTGGGCTGACAGGAGCTTCGCGCATCGCGAAGGCCCATAAAATTCATACGCAGCGTTGTCGGAAGAGTCTTGACCCTCCAGTAACTGGAAGGGTTATGTGTTCAATTGTCTTGAAAACGGGAATTAGAAGATGGCCACGGACCAAGAACATCATCACGACATGACGCGCACCTCGACCGCATCAGACCCAGATACAGCGACCGACCCGGTGTGCGGCATGACCGTCGAGATAGACGAAGACACGCGCAGTGCCGAGTATGATGGAGAGGTCTTTCATTTCTGCTCGGAAAACTGCGAAACCAAGTTTGGCAAAGACCCATTTTACTATGCGTCGGGAAACGCCCAAAAGACACCAGCACATGGCGAGGCCGGTACGCAATGGACCTGCCCGATGCATCCGCAAATCCTGAAGGATGAGCCCGGGTCCTGTCCGATCTGCGGCATGGCGCTTGAACCGATGCTTCCATCGGACGAGCCGTCAGAAGAGTTGTCCGATTTCACAACACGCATGTGGATCAGCGCGGCAGCCGCCGTTCCGCTGGTTATCCTGACGATGGGTGAACTGGTCGGCCTACCTGTGCGGGAATGGATCGGACATCAGACGGCTGTCTACATCGAATTCGTCCTCGCAACCCCGATCATTCTCTGGGCGGCTCTTCCCTTCTTCAAAAGGGGGTGGGAATCGATCAGGAATATATCGCCGAACATGTGGACCCTGATCGCGCTTGGCGTCGGGGCTGCCTATATCTATTCGCTTGCCGCAACATTCCTGCCCGGCATTTTCCCCGAAGCGTATCGAAACGGCCAAAGCGTCGGGACATATTACGAAGCTGCGGTTGTGATCGTTGCGCTGATCTTTGTCGGTCAGGTGCTCGAGTTGCGCGCCCGCGAACGGACGGGTGATGCCATCCGTGCATTGCTCGATCTCGCACCAAAAACGGCGCGGCGGATCCTGCCGGACGGGACGGAATATGACGCACCTCTCGAACACATTGTTGAGGGTGACAGGTTGCGGGTACGCCCCGGCGACAGCATACCCGTCGATGCCGAGGTCCTCGAAGGGCATTCATCTATCGACGAAAGTATGATCACCGGAGAGCCGTTGCCGGTCGAGAAAACACAAGGCGACCGGGTCACAGGCGGCACGATCAACAAGAACGGCACATTGGCGATCCGGGCCACACAGGTCGGTGCGGACACGGTCCTGTCCCAGATCGTGGACATGGTGGCAGGTGCAAAGCGGTCGCGCGCGCCGATTCAGGGTCTGGCGGACCGGGTATCGTCCGTCTTTGTTCCGACGGTTGTCGTCATTGCGATCATATCCTTCGTTGTCTGGCTGTTCTTAGGGCCCGATCCCGCGCTCGCCTTCGCTGTTACTGCAGCCGTATCCGTTCTTATCATTGCTTGCCCCTGTGCCTTGGGCCTTGCGACGCCCATTTCGATCACAACGGCGGCGGGCCGCGGGGCACAGGCTGGCGTTCTGATCAAAGACGCCGAAGCACTGGAACGCATGGCGCGTGTCGATACCGTCATCGTTGACAAGACCGGAACACTCACCGAAGGGCGCCCCAAGCTGACAGACGTGGTGCCCACGGGGGACAAGGCTGAAAATGACCTGCTGACAATGGCTGCGGCCCTCGAACGGGGCTCCGAACATCCGCTGGCCGAAGCAATAGTCGAGGGTGCGCTGGCACGGGGGCTGACGCTTCCGAACGCAACGGAATTCGAAGCCGTGACTGGCAAGGGCGTGAAAGGCATGGTCGATGGCCAGGTCGTGGCACTTGGGAATCCCGCCATGATGGCAGAGATCAACGTTGACGCTTCGATTGCGGAATTTGCTGCGGACGACCTTCGTGAATCTGGAAAGACAGCAATGCTTGTGGCGATAGATGGCACTTTTGCCGGCATTGTCGCTGTTGCCGATCCCATCAAGGAGTCCACGGCAGACGCCATCGATGACCTTCATCGCCTCGGTCTCAGGGTCATAATGGCAACCGGTGACAATCAGAAAACCGCCGAAGCCGTCGCCGCAAAGCTGGGTATTGATGAAGTCCACGCAGGCGTCTTGCCCGAAGACAAGAAGGCATTGGTGGACTCCCTCAGACAAGAAGGGGCCCGGATCGCCATGGCAGGAGACGGCGTGAACGATGCCCCTGCCCTGGCGGCGGCTGATGTGGGCATTGCGATGGGCACCGGTGCCGACGTTGCCGTGGAAAGCGCAGGCATCACCCTTCTGGGTGGTGATCTTGTCGGCATCGTGCGTGCGCGCCGATTGGCAAAGGCAACGGTGCGAAACATCAAGCAGAACCTGTTTTTTGCCTTCGCCTACAATACCGCAGGTGTGCCCATCGCGGCTGGTATTCTCTACCCGTTTTTCGGCCTTCTTCTGTCGCCGATGATCGCCGCCGCCGCGATGAGCCTGTCTTCGGTCTCCGTCATTAGCAATGCACTGCGGCTGCGACGGGTACGGCTTTAGTCGCAAACTAAGGAGATAGATGATGGCAGGCGGACATCAGGGGCATATGCCGTCCGGCGGCAAGGGGCTGGCGATATCAGCCTAGTTGACCGGCATCTATTTTGTGATTGAACTGGCGATTGGCCTATGGACAGGGTCAATCGCGGTCATCTCCGACGCGTTCCATACCTTTTCGGCCGTGGGCGGTGTGCTGGTCGCCATTGTCGCGGCGCGTATGGCGTTGCGTCCGGCGGATGAAGAGCGGAGCTTTGGCTGGGCGCGCGCCGAAATCATCGGCGCCCTTGTGAATGGCGGCTTCTTGCTGGCCATGGCGGTTGTTGTCATCGCGATGGCTGCCATGCGCATGTCTGCGCCAATTGATCTTCCAACGGGTCCGATGCTGATTGCGGCTGCCGGGGGGCTCTTTACGGAGTTCATTTCGCTTGCGCTGATCTGGAAGCAAAGCAAGGAAGATCTGAACACGAAGGGAGCGTTCTGGCATATCATCCAGACCTTTGTTGGCAGTCTGTTGATCATCGTGACCGCCCTCGCAATCGAATTCACCGGGTTTCTGCTGATCGACCCGCTGCTTGGCATGGCGTTCGGGTTTGTCCTGCTATGGGCGAGCTGGGGATTGCTGAAAGAAGCGGCGCATCTTTTGATGGAAGGCACGCCTCCCGAAGTGAGTCTGCCTGAAATCAAACGTACCCTTGAAGAACTGCACGAGGTTTCCGATGTTCACCATATTCATGCCTGGGCGCTGACAAGTGGCAAGCATGTCTTCTCCGCGCATCTGCGTGTCACAGATCAAGAAGAGGTCCTGCAAACCGCCTACGACATGCTGCGTAAGGACTTCGGGTTCTTTTTCGCAACCCTGCAGATCGAAACACGGTGCTTCGACGAAAGCGGCGCTGAGGCAATCGACCTTTCAGCGGCGAGCAGTAAGACAGGGCATAACGGCGATCTTTGAAAACAGGTCATCGTCGCGGGCAGCAATTCTCATTGTTATCGGGCAAGCGAAATACCCGCCAAGCTTTGCTACCGCACCTTTTGTTATCTCGAACCGGGCATGGTCCGGCTGATCCATTCAGGGGCGCAAATGATACGTTCCCCGGGTCGGATTTGCGATCCGGCCATCATTCACAAGCTTTCGCAAGGCCCGATAGGTGGCCTCGTGCGAAAGGTGCAGCGCGCTGGCAAAATCGACAACGGAGCTTTCAAGCAGGCCCGCCACCATACCGGCATAGACCCGTTCTTCTGCGCGGCGGATGCCTACGATCTCAAGCGCCTGACGTTGCGCTTGTATCTGCTGTGCCGCTTGCCGCGCATAGGCGCGTGCAAAATCCGGATCTGCAAAGGCAGACAAGACCGCCGCTTTGTCGATCTGTACAAACGCCCCAGCCTCCGCCACGACCGCATCGCAGTGGTATCTATCCGAAAACACCGATGCTTCGGCAAGGCTCATCCCGGGCTCGGCACGGTAGATGATAAATCGTTCGCCATCCGGGCCGACACGCTCAAGATGAACGCGCCCGCACTTAACAACATAAAGGCCGCAGGTCCGCGCGCCCTGACGAAAGACCGTATCCCCTGCGGCCCTCGTCAGCGGACGCAAGGCGGAGGGCGGTATGAGATTATAGGGTTCAGGCATCATATGATCCAAATCATATTTCAGGGTCCGATCAGGTACTAGGCTGAATCCGAATACACTCAGGAAAGGCTGGTCCATGCGACTGATACCCGTTCTCTTCGCTGTCTTGCTTGCGACACCCGTTACGCCGCAACAAATGCATTCATCCATGGGTCACGCGTCCGACGCCCCAGGAAACCGGCCAGTCCGCCTTCGCCGCATTGGCCGAAATAGTTGTGCTGCTCCAGGCCGATCCCGAAACCGATTGGGGCGCCGTCAATATCGACAAACTGAGGGACCATCTGGTCGATATGGACCTTTTGACACGAAAGGCAGAGGTCACCCGCATTCTGCGGCCCGACGGGGCACGGTTCGAAGTGCGTGGCAGCCCGCGTGTCCTGTCGGCCATCAACACAATGGTTCCCGCCCATGCACCGTTCCTTGCCGGTGAAACAGGCTGGAGTGTTGCGTCAGAAGAAATGGAGGATGGTGTCGCACTGATCGTGGGTGGCGATGGTGAACAAATACAGGGCCTTGGTTTCTTTGGTCTGATGACAATCGGTGTACATCATCAAGAGCACCATCTGATGATTGCGAAAGGACGCAAGCCGCATCATTGAGCACGCGCCCAAGGCTCATATGCGGACCCAGGCCGCAATGGTCACTTCGCCAACACTACGCTCGGATATTCACAAAGAATCTGATGTCGACACCAGATCCGCAGAATTAACCGTCACACGCCTGCGGGACCATACGATCAGGGCCGCGCCAAGGATAATCATCGGCAACGACAGCAGTTGGCCCATTGTCAGCCCATAGCCCGCCCAATGAACCGCATGTCCAATCGGGTTGTCCTGCGTGACGAACTGCATATCAGGCTGCCGGAAGAACTCGACAAGGAACCTTGCGCTTCCGTATCCCGCCAGGAACAGGCCAGTAAGGCTTCCGGGAAAGCGCAGCCAACCGCGTTTCCAGGCCAGAAAGATCAGGACCGAGCCAAGCAGGATACCCTCCAGAAGAGCCTCATAAAGCTGGGACGGATGGCGGCCACACAGGCCCACGACGCCCGCACAGGACTGGGCCGCCTCGCCGGGGAATGCCACCGCCCAGGGCACATCGGTCGGACGGCCCCAAAGCTCGTTATTGGTGAAGTTGGCCAGCCGACCGAGGAAAAGACCCGGTGGTGTTGCAACAGCGAGCAGATCCGCCGTTGATAGAACGGGTGCGCCGTTGCGATAGCAAAAAAGCAAGGTGGCCACGACCACGCCGAAAAAGCCGCCATGAAATGACATACCACCCTGCCAGACCATGAAGATTTCGACGGGGTTCTGAAAATAGTACTGAGGTTGATAGAAAAGCACGAACCCCAGCCTGCCCCCCACGATCACGCCCAGAATGATCCATGTCAGCAGGTCTTCCAGTTGCTTGGGTTGCAGCGGCGGCGCCCCGGCCCCCCAGACTGACGAAGAGCGGACCAATGCGACACAGATGCGCCAGCCGATAAGGAGGCCAACAATATAGGCCAGCGCATACCAACGCAGGGCAAAGCGGAACGATCCGATATCAACGGCAAAAATCTCTGTTCCGATGTCAGGAAATTGGATAATCGAAGTCAGCATTCTTTGTTACCTTTGCCTGTTTCACACAAGGCCACATTTTGTTTCCCGCAACGGACGTTGGCGCGTTCAACCCTGTTGTCCCCAGCCCAAAGCGCTGTGGTGAATGTGCCATCCTTGCGTGCGGGAGTCGGTTCCGTTGAACCAGAGATGACGCACATCGGCACCCGCGTCCATGTGTTCAGGCGCTTGTATCCCATGAGTTTTGTACTTGTTTGTAACGGTTGGAAGCTCCGCCGCCTACTGGATCCGTCCGTCGCGGGAAATCAGCCGATCAAGGTCGCGCTCCATGATCTGAATTCGTTCCCGCGTCCTGCAACGACCATTGCGCAACCACATCTATGATCACGGATATGTTCATTGAAGTTGCGCGCGCCCGGCACAATTCAACGGATCATGACGGCACATAATGGTGATAACCGGGATCAAAGCAGGACCAGCGGCATCGCAAAAGGAGTTCAGATGTTTATACGGTCCCTCGCAGCGACACTTTTCATCGCTTTTGTTGCATTAGCTGCAAACGCCCCGCCCCTCTATGCGCAAGGAAAGACAATTCCATTCGATGGAAGCTGGAAAGAACAGGGCCTCTTGCGGCTCTTTTCGAACGAGTACGGCCTGCAAGGTCGGCGGCTGGACGTGATTTCCGATGGCACGGTTTCGGTTCTCTGGCGTCCGGTCAGCGCAGCCCTTGGCACCGCAAAGGCAGCAATGTGGGAATGGTCCGTCACGCAGGGTGTTAAGGGAACCGACCTCACACGGCGCGGCGGCGATGATCGCAATCTTGCTTTGTACTTCATATTCGTCGATCCGCAGACCGCAAGCACGCTTGGCCGAACAACGGCGCGCAAATTGCTGCGTGATCCCAATACGCGGGCGCTGGTTTATGTCTGGGGTGGCAATCATGCGAAAGGCGCATTGCTGAACAGCCCCTACTCGACGGGTCTCAAATCGAAAATTCTGCAAACGGCACAAACCGGCAACTTCACCGAGAATGTGAACCTGGATCGCGATTTCGTGCGTGCGTTCGGGGACATGCCAAAGGTTCTGGTCGGTCTTGCGGTGACAGCCGACAGCGATGATACCGACGGAAAGATCCTTGCGGCCATTCAGGACCTGCAGATACGTTAGGTGCTCTCCGGTATTCCGCCAAACCTGGGCGCCGATCTGCAATGTATCAATATATCTCGCCGGGACGCCCTTCCGCAACGGTGGGGGATGTGGGTTGCAGGCCCCAGAAACGGAATACACGGAAACCCATGCTTAAGCGTCTTCAGATGATGGTTGCGCTTGGCGCAGCCACGCTCCCCCTGCCCCTGAGTGCGGCTTCGGTGCCTGTCACCCTGACGCCCGGCCTTCACCCGGATCGGGTCGCGGGACATTGCAATGCTTGGATTCAATGGCACCTGTCCCGGCCCCGAAATCAGACAGCGCCAGAACGATATTCTGCGGGCGCGGGTGGAAAACGGGCTGGAGGACGGGACCCTCGTACACTGGCATGGCATTCGGTTGCCCAACGCGATGGACGGCGTAAACGTGCTGACACAGGATGTCATCATCCCGAATGAGGGTTACGAGTACCGGTTTCCGGTTTCCGGTTCCCGATGCCGGAACCTACTGGTATCACTCCCACTACCTTTCCTACGAACAGGTCGCCCGCGGACTGTTCGGCCCCTGATCGTCGAAGAACCTGCCCCGCCAGACGTGGATCAGGACATCACGGCCATCCTCTTCGACATTCGGCTTGATGACACCGGCCAGTTCGACATGGAATTCGACCGCGCTGATTTCATAACAGCAGGTAGGCTGGGGAACTTGATGACCACCTTCCTGTCGTCTGAGCAGGCGCGGCTGGGGGATCACATCCGGTTGCGTCTGATCAATCCGACACCGGATCGCATTTTCGAGATACGTATCGACGGGCTGACGGGCTTTTGTGTGGCCTATGACGGGATGCCGCTGCCCGAGCTGGTTTCGCTGGGCAATCTAAAACTCGCACCGGCGCAGCGCATCGACATCATCGCAGATGTGACGGGTGATGTGATCCTAAGAGAAACCGTGCCTTCGGGTGGCGAGGAACTGGGGGGCATTATGTTGAACGGTCAGCGACAAATCCGGTCTGCGCCGATAGCTCCCCTCCCCGCGAACCTCGTGCCCGCGCCCGGAGAGATCACGCAAACGGCAGATCTCTTCATGCAAGGCGGTGCCGGGGACGGCGCGCACGGCGGGTTCGGGGGCTGGGCCTTCAACGACGTGAGCGGTCTGCCGAACAAACCGCTGATTTCGGCAAGACGTGATGAAGCAGTGCAGGTGCGGATGGTGAACGACACTGCTTTTCCGCACGGTATCCACCTGCATGGCCACCATTTCTGGGAAACCGATCAGAATGGTGCGCGAACCCACCTTCGCGACACGACCCTCGTAGCGCCGGGCGAGACGATGACGATTCAGACAGGCAGTTTGGGAGGGAATGGATCAAGCGACGGATTCGTGCCGAGTGAGATCAGAGGTTCGGCACCCCGGACGGCAGTACCAAAAGGCCTCGTGAGCCGCGCTGACGGCATCTTGGCAAGGAGGCCAGAAGTACCGCTGGAGGCGCAAGGAACAGGACACCCACCTTCACAGGCAGTGCCCTCAGCAAATGCGGTGGGATCGCACCCGCCGCAACGGCCATCCGCGCTTTCGGTGGGTTCCATCTGCGCCATAGCCGTGATTGACATACTGGCCGACGACATATCCGGCGCAGTCACTGCACCGAAGGTCAGCATGAGAATCAAAACAAGGCGAAAAACGCAGGTCATACAGTTACTGCTACAACCTTCCAGCAAGGGGAGGTCAAGTGACATTCTGTAACTTGGACGTGATACCCCTGTAGTGTATCCGCCTCAGACCTTCCCTACTGCCCTTCGCAGCCAGTTGCTCATGCAAAGGTTCATCAGTCCACTTGACGTTGGTCGACGTCAACTTGCCGTCGCAAATGAGGAAATGATATCCTCATGCTCGGTCAGCTTTTTTCGTGAGTATGAGTTTCCTCCCCATCTCTCGAATTACCGTGACCATAGAGATCGGCGTTCTGATGAGCGCGATCCTCGTGCTCGAATTCGAGGCTGGAATGGCTGATGCCGAATTCTCCCTTCAGCCGCTTCTTGATCGCGCTCTTGATCTCTTCAATCTTCGACCACCCCTCGGCTGCCACGACGACATGGCAGTCGAGCGCAGCCTCGTGCTCTTGCATTTGCCAGAGATGGACGTGGTGGACGTCGGCGACGCCTTCGACTTTCCGCATCGCTTCGACGACGGCCTCGTTGTCGATGTCCGGCGGGCTCCCGAGCATCAGGGTTCGGATTGGGCCGCCTATTTCAGTGAAAGACAGATACAGGATGTAGATGGCGATGCCGATGGTGATGGCAGGATCGACCCAACGCATGTCGTAAAGGATGATCAGCGACCCAGCGACGATAACCGCGACCGAAGCAAGCGCGTCCGACAGGTTATGCAGGAAAAGCGCGCGGATGTTCACGCTGCCCTTCTGCATCGAATAGGTCAGCATTGCGGTCAGCGTGTCGACCACAAGCGCAATTCCACCGAGAATGACGACGGTCCAACCCATGACTTCGGGTGGATCAATCATGCGCATGCCACCTTCGTAGATCAGTTAGAAGCCGATCAAAATCAGGGTGGTGTAGTTAACCAGGGCTGCGACGATTTCGACCCGACCATAGCCGAAGGTCATGCGCTCATCGGCTGGGCGGCGCGCGATCTTGCGTGCGGCGAAGGCAATGACAAGCGAAGCCATATCGGAAAAGTTGTGCAGCGCATCGGCGATCAGTGCCAGGCTGCCCGACAATATGCCCCCGACGATTTGCGCAACGGTAAGAAGCCCGTTCGCCCAGATCGCGATGGCAACCCGCCGATCGCCAGAATCCGGATCGATATGCGCGTGCCCGTGGTCATGTAGCATTGGCAGGCTCCTCATGCGCGTGTGTCGCGCGTCGGTCAGTCTTGAGGCGGTCGCTGCGGAAACCACGAACGCGCGCATTCATCCAGTGGCGTATGATATGACGGTAAAGGGCACCACGCAGCCATCCAAAGGATTGCTCATGGGAAAAATAGAAGGCGTCCGGCGTATCAAACACGCCGAAATCCTGCACGATGCCGGTTTTCTGAATGTAGGTATCTTCTCCGTTCCAGGCGACGGGAGGCGCGCCAAGGCAATCCGTGCCCGCGCCATAACCGCAGAGACTGTCCGTGTCCGAGAAAGACGTTTGCAGGACTTTGAGGAAAGCGTCATCCAGGATGAAGCCTTCAAGGTTGATCCAGGCACCTTGAAATTCGATCTCGACCCATGAGTGGAGAATTTCCTGCGGAGCAAGCGGATACACCACCTCAGGTACAACACCGCGCTGCAAGCCTTTATGGATCGTAAACCCATGCAACCGGCAACGAATGCCGACACCACGCAGCAGCGCCATCAAGAGCGTGCCTTTGGTATTGCACTGCCCGTAGCCGTCGGAAAGCACTTCCGATGCGGGGATGTCGTCAGCTCGATTGTATCCGAACGCGATTTCATTCCGAACGAAATCATAGGCAGCTCCGATCCGATCGTATTCGGATAAGCCGCGCCAGCTGCGGTTCTCAATTAGATGCGCAAGAGGCGCGGCATCAAAATCCAGTAGTTTGGTGGGTACAAGTAGGGGGTCGGTCATATGCAACGGGTCGCTCCTCGAATGTAAGCGCTGTCTGCGCCCCACGCGGGATCAGCTTGACGTGGTGAAGTTCCAGGGCATCAGCTCGTCGATCCTGCTGGCGGGGTGACCGGCGGTGATCGCTTCGAGGGTCGCCTCGAGGTAGGCGAAGGGCTCCACGCCGTTGATCTTCGCGGTGGCGATCAGGGAGGCGATGCGGGCCCAGGTGCGGCCGCCCTCGTCGTGGCCGGCGAAGAGTGCGTTCTTTCTTGTCAGGGCGATCGGGCGGATCAGGTTTTCGACGGCGTTGGAGTCCATCTCGACGCGGCCGTCGTGGAGGAAGGTCTGCAGGCCGCCCCACTGGCGGTGGATGTAGGTCAGTTTCTCGCCGAGGCGCGACTTAACCGAGATACGCAGACGCTGTGCCTGCAGCCAATCACCGAACTCGGCCACGAGGGGCGCGCTGCGGGCCTGACGGGCCGACAGACGTTGGCCCGGGCCCATGCCCCGGATCTCGAGCTCGATGCGGTAGAGCTCAGCGATCCGGCGCAGGCCCTCGGCGGCGATTTCCGAGCCGTCGCGGTCGAAGACCTCCTTCAGCTTGCGCCGCGCATGCGCCCAGCAGTGGGCCACCGTGATCGGCGCGCCGCCCTTGCGGGAGGGGCGCGTCAGTCGATCGTAACCGGTATAGCCATCCAGTTGCAGGATGCCGTCGAAGCCCTGCAGGATCTGCTCGGCATGGGCGCCAGCACGGCTTGGACGATAGGTGAAGACCACGCCGGGCGGGTCATCGCCGCCCCATCCACGATCATCCCGGGCAAGCGCCCAGAGGTAGCCGGTCTTGGTTCGGCCACGGCCCGGATCCAACACCGGGGCGGTCGTCTCGTCCATGAACAACTTGCCGGAGGACTTGAGATGCTCGGTTAGCCTGTCGACCACGGGGCCGAGGTGGAAGGCCGCTGTGCCAGCCCAGTCCGCCAAGGTGCTGCGATCGATCTGGATGCCGGAGCGGGCAAGGATCTGGCTCTGTCTGTAAAACGGCAGGTGGTCCGCGAACTTGGACACCAGGACATGTGCGATGGACCCTTCGGTCGGCAGCCCGCCTTCAATCAGCCGGGGTGCGGCGACAGCCTGAATGACCCCATCCGAGCAGATGCCGCAGGCATACTTCGGCCGGATGTCGACCAGCACCCGAAGCTGCGCGGGCACGATGTCCAGCCGCTCGGTCCGATCCTCGCCGATCCGGTGCATGCGGCCGCACCCACACGGGCACTCAAGGCTCGCCGGTTCGATGACACGTTCGATGCGCGGCAGATCAGCGGGCAGATGGCCGAGATTGCGCTGCCGTCTCCGGCGCGGCGTCGTGGTGGATGGCGCGGCCTGCTCCTTGCGGGCCTCGACCTCCGTGACGGCGGTTTCCAGGTCTTCGAAGGCCAGCTGCCGGTCGTCTTCGCTCAGCTTCTCGGACCGTTTGCCATGCACGACATGGTTCAACTCGGCGACGAGATGCTCGAGGCGCCGGTTTGCGTCCTTCAGCGCACCATTCTCCTGCAGCAGCGCCAGAACGGCGGCGCGCTGGCTCTCGGGGATCGCGGACAGGTCGATGGGCGGGGCGTTGGACATGCGCAGATTATACCGCGCCAAATGCGTCGATGCCCTATCATTCCCTGGGGCGAGTCACTCTGCCACAGCTGGTCTGCGCACCTCCAGCGATCGCACACGGCGCCAGTCCAGGCCGGCAAACAGGGCCTCGAACTGTGCCCGGTTCAGCGTCATGGCCCCATCCCTGATCGCAGGCCAGGTGAAAGTGCTTTCTTCCAGCCGCTTGTAGGCCATCACGAGCCCGCTGCCGTCCCAGAATAGGATCTTCATTCGGTCGGCGCGCTTCGAGCGGAAGACGAAGACCGTTCCGGTAAACGGATCTTCCGCCAGAGTAGACTGGACCAGGGCCGCGAGGCCGTCATGGCTTTTGCGGAAGTCGACCGGCTTCGTCGCCACCAGAATCCGCACACCCTGCGAGGGCATCAGCATGGATGCGCCTCGAGCGCGTGGACGATCTCAGCGACCCGGGCGACGGGCATGTCATGCGCCAGTTCGATCACAACAGCCCCCGAATGATCCTGATCGGGGCCGCCTGCGATGTTACCTCCGGACGCGCTTCCTCCTCGGCGACCTCGCAGACGACGAGCGGCGCAAAGACAGGTTCCTCGACTTCGGCTGCAGGCAGCACCAGCTTGCCCTGTTTGGCCTCTCGTCGCCACGCCGAAAGTTGATTGGGCAGAATGCCAAACCGCTCCGCTACGGCATTTACAGTCGCTCCAGCTTCCAGGGTCATCGAGACGGCCAAGGCCTTTGCTTCATCCGGCCACCGACGATGACCCGACGCGTAGATCTCGACGCCCAGCGATTTGAGAAACGAATTTGTAGCGCACATTGCGAAACGCACTCCCCATCATGAGATGGAGATCACTTCGCAGCCGAAGCCATCAGCAGCAACGTGGGGTCGAGACGACGCTTACCCTCGAATCGTCTTGGAACAAAACTAATTTCTATAGTCACTGTAGCTTCAATCCTTTCTTTCAGAAAGAATCTCCCGCAACTATTTGTCCGTGTGAACCGCTTTGTGGTGTTCGCCGTGTGCGTCGCGCAGAATGTCGATACCTCCCCAGGCCGCGATCTCGGCGACAATCACGCCGACGACGAGGTCCGGCCAGTTGGTTCCTAGCCAGGCGACGAGGCCACCGGCCACGACGATCCCAAGGTTCGCGGCGAAATCGTTGTAACTGAAGGTGTTGGCCGCGCGGATGTTGACGTCCGGATTTTTGAGCTTAGCGAGCAGCCAGACGCAGACCGCGTTGATGGCTGCTGCGATCAGGGCCATGGCGATCATGATCGTCCCGAGCGGATCTGACCCACCGATGTAGCGGCGCCACGCATCGTAGAGGATGCCTGCAGCGAACAGGATCAGCAGCCCGCCGGAAACGTTCGCCGCCCCGCGTTTCCATTTGGCGGATCGGGACAAAGCGAAAAGGCTGATCGCGTAGACGAAGCTGTCGGAGAGGTTATCGAGCCCGTTGGCGATCAGGGCACTTGAGTCGCCGAAGGCGCCTGTTGCGAAAAAGGCCACGGCCAAACCAATATTGAGCGCCAGAACGATCCAAAGCGTCCGTCTCTCCATTGAATCTTGTCTAGCGGCCATTTTGTGGTTCCAGCTTGTGTTGTACGACACATTAACTTCTGCGGCTGATCTGCGTTCCAGCCGGATTGTTGGCTGAATTCCTTCAGGCCCCGATTTCCTCGTGTTCGGTCAAGCATTCCGAATGGTCCCGCAACACCTCAAGCACCTTGCAATCTCCCGTCCGCCCGCCGCTGCATTCGTGAACCATGCGTTTCAGTTCCGTGCGCAGCGCCTTCAGGCGGGCCATGCGCTGCTCCACCTGTTTGAGCTGGCGACGCGCGATGGCATCAGCCTCATCACAGGGCCGGTTGGGATGGTCGCTGAGGTCGAGCAGCTCGCGGATCGCATCGAGCGAGAAACCGAGTTGTCGCGAGTGGCGGATGAAGGACAGTCGATCAAGCTGTGCATTGTCGTAGCGCCTCTGTCCGCCTTCGGTCCTGCCAGGTTCGGGCATGAGTCCGATCTGTTCGTAGTACCGGATGGTCTGCACTTTTGTGCCAGTCTTCTTTGACAGAGTACCGATCGTGAGCATTTTCGCCTCCATGAAAAAGATACAGTCTGTGTAGGTTTTGCCGTCGGAATAAACAAGTGTCGGATTCACAGACGCGTGAGTTCAAGCTATACCATGATTTCGTGCTTGAACCTCTAGCGGCTAGAGGATGTATCCGCACAGGCAATAAGAATCAAAATCAGGCGAACAGGATTGTCCCTTACATCGGCACAGAAGTTTCTTTGGGTTTTGGCAGGCGTGGCAGCGCTTGCCTTCGTGTGGCTTCTGCTCTGGTCCGACTATCGTTCCGATAGCGCCCGAACCGACGCCGAACCGCCTTTTTTCGCTGAGTTCGAACTGACGGACCACCAGGGTATGGTTCGAACCGAGGAGGACTTTGCGGGGCGCTGGATGCTGGTTTTTTTCGGCTTTACCAACTGCCCCGACGTCTGCCCGACGACCCTATCCGAGGTCGCGGCGGTGATGGACGGTCTGGGCGACGATGCCGCCAAGGTCCAGCCGATTTTCATAACAATCGACCCTGAACGAGACACGCCCGCAGCACTCGCCGAATACGTCCCGCTGTTCGATGCGGGCATCATCGGGCTGACCGGCATGCCGGAACAGATCGCCGCCACATACGAGACCTTTCCGATCTTCTTCGAACGCGTCGAAGAGGCTGCGGCGCCGGATGGTTACACGATGGGCCACACGTCGCATCTGTTCCTCTTCGATCCCGACGCGGGCTTCGCCGACTCGTGGCCCTACGGCACCTCCGCCGAAGAGATCCTCGCCGACCTGGAAGAGAGGATCTGACCGACATGAACCGTATGTCCGGAGAAACAGCCCTCGGGCTGGCGTGGATCATCGCGCTCGTCGCCTCGCTTGCCGTGCTTTTCATCGGCGAGGTGCTGGGGCAGACGCCCTGTGTGCTGTGCTGGTTCCAGCGCGCCTTCATGTTCCCCTTGGCCATTATCCTCGGGCTGGGCCTTTGGTGGCGGGACGGCCGCGTGGGGCGCTATGGCATCGCATTGGCGCTTGGCGGCGGCGCAGTCGCCCTGTGGCACATGGGACTGTACGTCGGTCTTGTTCCCGAACGCATCCAGCCCTGCACGGCGACCGGCCCCTCTTGCACCGATGACAACCAACTGGTCTTAGGCATCCCTATCCCGCTGATGGCGCTCGCCGCCTTCGCGCTGATCGGGGCGCTTTCGGCCCTTTCATTGAAGGACACACGAACATGAACCGACGCGGCCTGATCCTGTCCGTTCTCGCCCTCGGCGTCGCCGGTTTCGGCGGAGCCACCTGGTTTGCAACCCGCCCCGGCCCGGTGGCCGAAGCGGAGCCTGTTGCGCCGGAACTCGCGGACGCGATGATCCGCCCCTACTCGCCCATCCTCGGGCCTGCGGAAGCGCCCGTCACGATCGTCGAATTCTTCGATCCGGCCTGCGAGGCCTGTCGCGCCTTTCATCCCATCGTGAAGGACATCATGGCCGAGCATGGGGATGCTGTCCGCGTCGTGATCCGCTACACGCCCTTCCACGGCGCGGCATCCGAGGAAGCGATCCGCGTGCTCGAGGCGGCGCGCATGCAGGACATTTACGTGCCGGTGCTCGAGGCCGTTTTGCGGGAACAGCCGAGATGGGCGTCGCACGGTGCCCCGGAGCCTGGTCTGATCCTTCAAATCGCCGCCACGGCCGGACTCGATGCCGAGGCCGCGCGCACGCAAATGCTGGCACCCGATGTCGTGGCGATCCTGAACCAGGATCGTGCTGACGTCGAGACCGTGGGAATTCGCCAGACGCCCACATTCTTCGTGAACGGCAAGCCGCTCGATCCGTTCGGGGAGGCAGAACTGCGGCGATTGGTGGCTGCCGAAGTCGCTGCCGCGTAAAGCTGAATGGAAAGGGCAGGATCAGAACGATGAAAAAGTATATTTTGACCGGCACACTGGCCGTGCTTTTGACCTTTGGAGGGCTCTCAGTGCCCGCGCTGGCCGGACCAGAGGATGTTGTCGTCGAGAACGCGTGGTCCCGCGCCTCCATCGGGATGAACCGCCCCGGGGCCGCCTACATGGCGATCCGCAACACTGGCGACGAACCGGTGACGCTGATCGGCCTTACAACACCGCTCGCGATGATGCCCGAAATTCACGAGACGAAGACCAATGCCGAAGGTGTGAGTTCCATGAGCCCGGCGGGGGAGATCGCGATCGCCCCTGGCGAAAGCGTCGCGCTCGAGCCGGGCGGCCTGCACGCGATGCTGATGCGGCTGAAAGAACCGATGACGGAAGGGGACACCTTTCCGCTGACCCTGCTTTTCGACGACGGAGGCGAAGTGACGGTCCATGTGCCGATCCTCGGCATCGCCGCGCGAGGGCCGGAGGACTGATGCGGCGACGGGCGATCCTGGGGTACGGCGCGGCTGGTGTCGGGGCGGTCGCCCTGATGCTCTTCGTCGGTTGGTGGCAGGTCGATGGACCCGGTGGACCCGAACCTGTCGGGCAGCGGCCTATGGCCCTGACCGAGATGGATTTCCGTCTGACGGATCATGAGGGCAACGCGGTCGGGCCGGAAACCCTGATCGGTCGCCCGACGATGGTGTTCTTCGGCTTCACCTACTGTCCCGATGTCTGCCCGACCACGCTCTCGGACATTTCGGGATGGCTCGACGATCTGGGAGACGAGGCCGACGAGATGAACGTGGTCTTCATTACGGTCGACCCCGAGCGCGATACCGTCGAGGCGATGGCGGAATATGTCGGCTACTTCCATCCTGGGATACGTGGCTGGACGGGACCGGAAGAGCAGATAGCGCGCGTCGCGGACGGCTTCCGCGCCACCTACGAGCGAGTACCGGCGGAGAGCGGCGATTACACGATGAACCACACCGCGAGCGTCTTCCTGTTCGCAGCCTCTGGGCGATTCGTCACCATGATCGACTATCACGAGCCCAAAGAATTCGCGGTGCCGAAGATCCGCCGCGCGCTGGAAGAAGAAATGGAGGGGGCGACATGAGGCTCAGATCTTTGGCGGCTTGTGTCGCAATTGCGGGGACGGTTTCGGGAGCGGCTATCGCCATCTCTGATTCCATGTCGAAAGAACCCGTGCCGCCGGAACTTGCCCAGGCAAGTAGCTGGATGCCCCAAGGTCCTGAAGCCCCCCAGAACGTTGACATCCCCGTGACGTTGCCCGCGGCGGCATGGGCAGACGATGCACCCGACCTCAGCCCGCTGCCCCTTCTGCAGGCCGCGTTTGCCGACAGGCCGGTGCAAGCGATCGAGCCACCCCTGTCGACGTGGTCGCGCGACATTGCTCCGGGCGAAACGCTCGATTTCTTGCTGTCAGAGGCCGGTCTTGCGGCACCTGACAGAGCCGAAGTTGCCCTCGCGCTTGGTGCGGAATACGATCTGCGACGGCTGCGGCCGGGGCACTCGGTCACTGTCGCTTCGACCGTGGACGGCAGCCCCCGCACCGTCTCACTCGCCGTCGAGGACGGGGTTCGGATCGAGGTGGTTTTCGGCGAGCAGTTGTCCACACAGGTCGTGGCTCCGGATCCGGAGATCGTAACCCTTGCCGGCGAAGCCGTGATCGACAGCTCGATCTTCGCGGCACTCGACGAAGCCGGCATACCCGCCCGTTTTTCCGTGGACCTTGCGCAGATGCTGGGTGGGACCGTGGATTTCCGCCGCGAGATGGCCGGTGGCGAAACACTAAGGCTTCTCTGGCGTGAGGCGCGGGTCGGAGAGGACAGGATCGGACAGCCCGAACTCGCCTTCGCCGCACTGGAGGTCGGCGGTTCGCTTTACGAGATCGTATGGCCGGACGACGGCAGCGGTCAGGCGACGATCTACGTCGATGGCGAGGTGCTGCGCGTCTTCGCACAGCCGGTCGAGGGTGCGCGCCTCAGCTCGGTGTTCGGACGCCGCACGCATCCGGTCTTTGGCAACGTCCGGATGCACACCGGCGTCGATTTCGCAGCGGCACGTGGGACACCGGTTCAATCGACGGCACCGGGGCGGGTTAGTTTCATTGGCTGGCGCGGTGGCTATGGCCGTGTGGTCGAAATCTCGCACGGCTCCGACACCATGACGCGCTACGCGCATCTGAGCGCCGTGCCGGAAGACCTGGCACAAGGCCAACGCGTTGCGGCGGGAGATGTGATCGGCCGCGTCGGCGCGACTGGCACGGCGACAGGTCCGAACCTGCACTACGAAGTCCTCGTGGATGGGCGCCCGACTGACCCCCTCACTGACGACCGGCTCGCCGAAGCAGCCGAGAGCGAAGCGGATGATACCGCCGCGCTCTCGCGTCTGGCCGAGGCGCGCGCGCTTCTGAATGAAAACCTCGGCAGCGAGATTGCCAAAACGACAACCGAAAGGCTCTGACCCATGAAACGCATGACCCAAGCTCTCGCCATCACGCTCGCCCTGTTCCCAGCGGCCCAGGCCCTCGCAGAGGCAACGGCGATCGACGTCCGCAAGACCAACGGATGCGGCTGCTGCCTCTCGTGGATGAAACATCTCGAAGAGAACGGGTTTGTGCCGACCGGCCAGGACATGTTCGGCGGGCTTCTCGTGCGCTTCAAGCTAGACAACGGCGTGCCGCAGCGCATGGTCTCCTGCCACACCGCGCTCATTGACGGCTACGTGATCGAGGGCCATGTACCGGCCGCTGACATCCGCCGCCTTCTCGAGGAGCGCCCGGACGCCGTCGGCCTCGCTGTTCCGGGGATGCCCTATGGCTCGCCCGGCATGGGGCCAGAAGACGACCGTGAAGCCTATGATGTCTTCCTCATCCGCAAGGACGGGTCGACGGAAGTCTTTTCGAGCTACGCCGAAGGATAATCTGGCCCGCCCATGGGAAATCTGTCTCCGATAATGCTCGGCTTTCTCGGAAGTCTTGCCGCCGGATCGCTCACAGCAGTCGGAGCAGTTCCCGTGCTGTTCGGGCGCATCCCGTCTCGGGCCACACGCGCTCTGTCGCTCGGCTTCGCTGCCGGTGTGATGCTCGCCGCTTCTTTCTTTTCGCTGATCATCCCGGCATTGGATGCGGCGGAGCCGATGTTCGAAAACGGCGCGATGCCTGCGGCCATCGTATGCGTTTCGATTCTTCTGGGCATGGGGGCTGTCGCCCTGATGAACGAAAAGCTGCCGCACGAGCACTTCAAGATGGGACGCGAAGGGCCCGAAGCGGCGTCTTTGCGGCGGGTCTGGTTGTTCATCATTGCGATCACGATCCACAACTTCCCCGAAGGCCTTGCCGTGGGGGTCGGCTTCGGATCCGGAGGTATGGAGGGCGGTTTGCCGCTTGCTGTCGGCATCGGGCTTCAGAATGCGCCCGAAGGATTGGCCGTCGCTGTATCTCTGCTGGGCGAGGGATATCCGAAGCTGCGCGCCTGGGGCATCGCGGCGCTGACGGGCATGGTCGAGCCGATTGGCGGCCTGCTCGGGGCCGGGATCATCACACTGTCGGAACCGCTGCTGCCATGGGGACTGGCCTTTGCCGCGGGCGCAATGCTCTACGTCATCAGCCACGAAATCATCCCCGAAACCCATCGCAGCGGCCATCAGAACAGGGCGACGCTCGGTCTCGCAGTCGGGCTCGTTCTGATGCTGTTTCTCGATGTCTGGTTGGGATGAGGCAATGTCACTAAACAAGGTATCTCCGGTGATCGGCGTCTTCGCGGCGCTTGCTGCGTTCGCGATTGATCAGATCACCAAAGCCATTGTTGTTGCGGATGCCGCCACTTTAAGCGCCGGGATTTCCGTGTTTCCGGGATTCAACCTCGTCTTTTATCGTAATGACGGCGTGACTTTCGGGATGCTGGGCGGCGCTCCGTGGTGGAGCCTAATCGCTCTCGCTCTTGCCATCTGTGTTTGGCTAGGGGTTATGCTGTTTCGCGCCGACAATGCGGTGGAAATGCTTGCCTACGGTGCGATCATTGGCGGAGCCCTGGGCAATGTCATCGATCGTGTGCGGTATCGGGCTGTAACAGACTTTCTCGATTTCTACATTGGCACAACACATTGGCCTGCCTTCAACTTGGCCGATGTATTTGTCGTCAGTGGCGTGGGGCTCTTGCTCGCCGCGCCATGGATCAGCGCGCGGCGTTCGATCAAGTCGTGAAGCCGGAAATTCTGAACCGCATCGCTCTGCGCCACCGTTTTCTTTCGCGGATGACGCTTGGTTTCGCCGCCGGGGCGATGACCGTTCTGACTTTCCCGCCTCTTTCGATTCTCCTGCTTGTTCCCGTTGCCTATTCCGCGTTGTTTGTCGGGCTTCGCGATCTCTCCTTCGGGCGTGCTTTCCTCGTCGGCTGGGCGTTTGGTCTCGGCCAGTTCGGTTTCGGGATTTGGTGGATCGCGGAAAGTTTCTACGTCGAGGCCGAGCGGTTTGGGACGATGGCGATTCCGGCGGTCGCGGGATTGTCCGCAGGTCTCGCGATTTTCCCAGCCATTGCCGCTGCGCTTTTTGCCGAAATCGCGCGGCGCGGAGCCATGGGCAGTCTCTTGGCCTGCCTCCTGTTCGCGACCTCCTGGACCGTGGCCGAGTGGTTGCGTGGTCACGTTCTGACAGGGTTTCCCTGGAATCTGGCCGGTTACGCACTTGTAGACTACGCCGCCCTTCGCCAGACCGCCGCCTGGGTCGGAAGCTATGGGCTAAGCTTTCTCACCGTGTTCGTCGCGGTACTCCCTGGCGCGGCTGCTATGGCGTCCGGGCGGCAACGATTGACCGTTTCGCTCATGGCGCTGGCCGGAATCGCGACGATGTGGGCTGTCGGCACGCTGCGCCTCCAGTCGGATGCACAACAGCCACCCGGTGTCGACCTGCGCATCGTCCAGGGCAACATTCCACAAGAGGAGAAATGGGCGCCCGAGAACCGCGAGGCGACATTCGCGCGCTATCTTGAGCTTTCAACCCGGCGCGGCGATTTCGACGTGCTTCTCTGGCCGGAAACCGCCTTTCCGGGTTTCCTCGACGAGGATACGGAGGCGCAGGCCCGCATTGCCGCTGCGCTCACAGAGGGCAGGGTGCTGCTCACCGGTGTGCCGGACCGTGTACCGAGCGAGGATGGCACCCGATATTTCAACACGGTCCAGGCTTTTGGCGCGACCGGCAGAATCCTGACCGGATACGCGAAACACCATCTCGTACCCTTCGGCGAATATGTGCCATTCCGTGGCTGGTTGCCCATCGAGCGGCTCACGGCGGGTCTGGGCGACTTTACGCCCGGACCGGGCCCGCGAACGCTTGCGCTTCCGGGTGTGCCGCTGGTCGCCGTGGCGATCTGCTATGAGATCATCTTCCCAAGCCATGTGGTCGACGATCTGTTCCGGCCGGACTGGATTTTCAATGCGACCAACGATGCTTGGTTCGGAACCAGCATTGGACCGGAGCAGCACCTCGCGTCCGCACGCATGCGCGCTGTCGAGGAAGGGCTTCCCATCGTCCGGGCCGCAAACACAGGGATCTCCGCGATCATCGACGCAAACGGTGACCTCGTCGCGCGGCTCGGCAACGGAGAAACCGGTGTCATAGATGCGGCTCTGCCCTCTGCTCATCCGTCAACGCTCTATGCGCGCTTCGGTGACTGGGCGCTGCTGGCTCTCATCTTCACTACTTGGGCCGTCGGACTGGCTGCAGGTCTGGTCGGCACACACCGGTGCAACAAGAGAACAAGAACGGAGAAAAAGTCATGCTGGTAATCGCGGGCATTGTCGCGGGTGCGATCTGGGGTGGATATCTGGCGCGACGCCGAAAAGGAAACCGGCTGGATATCCTCCAGTATGCGGCGAGTTCGGCGATCGCCTTCGGTCTTCTCACCTATTTCATATCGGTGGTCCTCTTGCGCATCTTTTTTTAAGAAGGGTTTCGAAACAGCACCGACATGAGACGGCTTTTCAACATATTGCTGTACGGGTTTCTGGCAATCTGCATCACGGTATCGGTTGGTTCCGGGTTGGTCTATTTTCTGCTGAGCGCATCCGTTCCCGACTACGACGAGGACTTCACGGTCGCAGGCTTAGGCGGACCGGTCGACATTCTGCGAGATTCTTCGGCAGTCCCGCACATCTCCGCGACTTCCGCTGCAGATGTCTACTTCGCGATCGGCTTCGTTCACGCCCAAGACAGGCTCGGTCAACTGTTAAGGGCAAGGCGAAAAGCGGAAGCTTCGTGGCCAGCCGATGGGACATTGTCCGTTGCGCCAGCGGTCTCAGACGCGCTCGCGTCCTATGCCGCGGGCGTCAATGCGTGGCTCGAGCTTGTGTCGGAAGGCGGGCGTGGCAGAGGCTCTCCGGAGCTGCTGATCGCAGACGAACGGTCGATCGCGGCCTGGACACCCGGCGATAGCCTGAGGATTGCCCGGTCTTTCCTGAATGGCCTGCGACCGGGAAGCGCACGGGAAGGAATGCCGAGTATATCAGGTGCCATTATACCGACGGATCGCCCGAGAGCGCCCGAACTACTGGCGACTGATCCGCAGCAGCGCCTCAATGCGTGGGCGATGGACGGTGACCGAACCGCTACCGGGACGCCAATTCTCGCCGCCGAAATCAGCGGTTCCCTGTCGCTTCCCTCGGAATGGTATCTCGCTGATCTTCAATTTTCGACGGGGCCGGCCATAGGGGCCACAATGCCGGGCGTACCTTTCGTTATTGTTGGTCGCAACGCGCGCGTCGCCTGGGCCTTCCGGTCACTTCCCGTGCCAGACGAGGAGGCGCCAGGGGGGCCATCACCCATGCAGACGGCAGGTTTCCTGACGATGCTGGAGCTGTTTGCGCGTTCAGCCGACGCGAACGATGCCACTAGAGTTGCCGCAGACATGTTGCCGAAGGGCATGGAGGCATTGGTAATTGATCGAGAGACCGTTGACCGTTGGCCAAAAGAGGAAGCCGTACGGGCGTCGTCATTTCGCGACATTCGACTGGCGGAGCTTGAAACGCGGCAATCGATCTTCTCGACAGAAGGCGTCATGGGTGTTCAAAGGGACACCGTAAGTTCCGTGGCGCGAACCCTCCTGCCCCTAATGGCGAAAGAGCTTTGGTTCGTGCAGTCCAGAGACAGCATCGAAGGCACCGATACGGACGACCTTCGTCGTGAGCTACTGGACAGGCTTGCGTCGTGGAATGGCGAAATGGATCGATATGCGCCGGAACCTCTGCTGTTTTGGACCTGGGTCTGGGCTTTGCAGCAGCGCATTTTGAAAGACGAGTTTCCGACAGCGAAGCAACTCTGGACCCGTCCGAACCCGGACTTTCTTTATGCGGTACTCAGCGATCGTCGCGGCAGCGCGATCTGGTGCGACATCCGTCCATCGTCACCTCGAGAGACATGTGAGGAGCAGGTTCGCGTGGCCTTGGATGATGCCCTTGGCTGGCTGGTCGATCGATATGGGCGCGATCTTTCGACCTGGACCTGGGGGGAGGAGCATACATTGGACATGCAGTGGTCGCCGATCAGTTCACGTGGGTTGCTGACCGACCTGCTGTCCCTTCAAGCGCCGATCTCAGGCGATCCCTTTACGCAATTCTTGACGTCATTTGGTGTTGAAGAAGACCGTCCATTCCTTGTAAGTGCCGGAAGCAATTTTCAGGCGGTCATGTCGATATCGGGAGCAGCGGGATCATACTACATCTCGCCCGCCGGACAGTCGGGACATCCGCTATCTCGATTCTACGACAATCTTTTTCCCTCGTGGATACAAGGCGAATACCTCGCCATGTCGACCGATCTGTCACTAGCCCGTGGCGGCGCTTCCGGGATATCGCGGCTCACACCGGCTACCTCCGACAACCCTCGGATGAGCGAGGGCCAGAGCGAATGATCACGAACTTCTTCTTCCTTTACGACCCTTTCGGCTATGTGCTGTCACCGGTGTCGCTCATTGTTGTCGGTCTTACAGCATGGCTGTTTTTGCGTGGGCTCAAAATACACGCTCGCTGTCTCGGAAGGGTTTCTGGCTGGCGTCGAGCCGTCTTCTTTGTCGGCCTCGCGGCCGTCCTCGTCGCGACGAATGGGCCGCTCCCGCCATTGGGGCACAGTCTGTTTTCGGTACACCAGGCCGAGCATCTTCTTCTGCGACTGGCAGGACCCATTCTCATTGCGGTTTCTCAACCCTGGCTTGTCCTTCAAGCCGGATTGAAAAGGGAATGGCGCCGACGCCTTGCCGCGATTGGGCGTGCGCGCATCCCGCGATTCTTGGCGCTTCCTGCATCTGCCACCTCCTTGTTGATTGGTGCGCTTTTCGTCTGGCAGATCCCGATGATCTACGCCCTTACACAACGTATTGCGGCGATGGAAGCGCTAGCACATCTGTCTATGGTGCTGGCTGGGCTTTGGTACTTTGCTATGCTGTTCGATCTGCGTGATCCGCCTGAAGGAGCGCGGCGCGGTGCTCGGCTGATGTCAGGGTTCGTGGTGATCGTTTCCAACATCTTTCTGGGCTCCCTGACAACGCTCAAAGAGGTGCCTCTCTATGGATCAGAAATCATCGCAGCGAGCGGTGGCCGACTTCGCGCCCTGGCTGACGAGACAATCGGTGGCTACGTAATCTGGGTCCCGTCGTCGATGGTTCTCATCGCGGCAATCATTCTGGTGCTGAACGGCTGGAACGCGGCGGAGGAACGGCGCTGGACGTCCCGCTACGACCTGATGCGCCAATCGAATGCGGCGGCGCTCGAGTTTCCGGAAACCGCGGAGGAACTGCGTCTGAAAGTAGGGAAGCCGAACCGAGACATGGGCCGTACGCTCGCCCTTGGCGCATTCTCCATGTTCATGGTTGTCATGGTTACCGTCGTGACCATCGTCTATGCCCTCGGATAGATTGAATTCGACATGAGACCAGACGTATTCTTCTCCGCTAGGGCCCGCCTGTCTCGCCACTGCCACGGCTGGACACATATTGTAGTGTCCTTACGCGTACCGGGTGCTTGCGCTGGCCCACGGCGGCAAGTGTCACTTTGGCCGTGATCGCCATCGAAGCGATCAACGTGGCCCTGTGCCGACGATTTGCCTGATCTGACGGAAGATCATCTCCTCCCATCAGGCGTAGATGTCGATCGGTGTTCCGTCTTTCACCATTGCATAGATGTCCTCGATCTGCCGATCTGTGACCGCGATGCAGCCAGCTGTCCAGTCGCGGACGTCCGTTGGGTCGATGCCTGGGCGTGGACCACCATGGATGAAGATGTCGCCGCCGGGGGAAAGGCCCTGCGCTTCAGCAAAGGCGATGTCGGCCTCATTCGGATAGGAGATGCCAACCGAAAGATGATACGTACTGTCGGGGTTGCGCTTATCGACTACGTAAGCGCCCTCAGGGGTCCGGCCGTCTCCCTCGAATTGCTTGTGACCCTCAGGAGCGAAACCCAGCCCGACCGGATAGGTTTGCAATACGCGATCGGCTCCGTCCAGAACAAGCAAACGCTGCCCCTTGTAAAGCCGAACACGGGTCACTTCGGGTCCGCCATAGCTGCGGAACTTGCTGGCACAGCCAGACAAAAACGCTGCCAATCCGCCCAACAGGACGGCGCGGCGGGGAAATCGGATGGTTTTCACTGCTCGATGCCTCTTTCGTGAGGTCTGATATGGACATTACGTTACCTTGCAAATGCTGCGTGATCAATGTCCGTGGGCAAGCGCGGCCTTTGCCATCTCTGGACCAACCTGCTCACCGCTGAATGCCTTGCGGGCCTACCGCAGCGCCTTGAGGGCGACCGGCAGGGAGACCACGGCAAGCCTTAATCGAACAACTCGTGAAGCCAGGATTTGCGTCGATAGCCGTGCTTGCGGTCGCCGCCGCCGTGCTTTCCGCGCCGGTAGCCGCGATCATCGTCGTAGCCGCGCGGCTCAGGCACCCGCTGAGGCGCCACATCGGGTGCCGAACGCTCGATGATCTTGTCCAGTTCACCCCGGTCGAGCCAGACACCCCGGCAATCGGGACAGAAGTCGATCTCGATCCCCTGGCGGTCGGTCATGCTCAAGGGCACCTCGCAAACCGGACACATCATCCTGCCCTTCACGCTCATGTCTCGTCTCGGCTCCTTTCCGGGTTCTCCCAGTTCAATGACCATGTGCCAGCGCTCCTTTGGCCAAGCCTTCGCCAACCTGTTCACCGCCAGACGGCGGCGCCTTGGCCTCTTGGCTGTTCAGCAGGCGCAGGGCGTTGGCCACCACCAGCAATGACACTCCTACATCGGCTGCAATAGCGCCCCACATCGATGCCACTCCGAAAGCGGTAGCGACAACGAAAACGCCCTTGGTCGCCAAGGAAATACCGATGTTCTGATGGATAATCGACATTGTCCGGCGCGAATGACCGATCAGCCAAGGCACCTTCCCGAGGTCGTCTGTCATCAGGGCAATATCCGCCGTCTCGATTGCCGCGTCCGAACCAACGGCACCCATTGCGATGGCGTAATGCGCGCGCGCCATGGCCGGGGCGTCGTTGACCCCGTCGCCGATCATGGCCACCATGTCATGCGTTTCGACCAGTTCTTCGATAGCTGTCACCTTGTCTTCGGGCAGAAGCTCGGCACGGACCTCGTCGATGCCGACCTCGGCTGCAACAGCGCGCGCTGTCCGCTCGTTGTCGCCCGTCAGCATGACGATGGTCTTCACGCCCTGCGCGTGGAGCTGTGCCACGATGCCCTTGGCATCGGGGCGGATACGGTCGCGCAATTCCAGGATGCCGGTGACGCCGGTGTCGTCGCCCACGGCAACAAGGGTGCTGCCGGCCCCTTCGATGCGGTCGCGCAGATCCTTCGGAATGGCGTCGCCGAAACCCTTCTCCTCGGCAAACCGGTCGGACCCTAGCCAGATCGACCGGCCGTCTGTGCGTCCTTCAAGTCCCCTACCTGGAACGGTTCGGGTATCTTGCGCGGCGGACACATTGATGCCTTCGGCTTCTGCCCGCGCGAGAATGGCGCGCGCCAAGGGATGCGAGGAACGTGCCTCCAGCCCAGCGGCGAGGGTCATCAGATCTTGCGCCGATGCTTTGCCCAGCGGATGCACCGCCGCCACCTCCGGCTCGCCCATGGTGATCGTGCCGGTCTTGTCCATGGCCAGTGCAGTGGTCTTGCCCGGTGCCTCAACATATGCACCGCCCTTGATCAGCACCCCAGCCCGCGCTGAGGCGGTGAGTGCGGCGACGATGGAGACCGGTGTCGAGATGACCAGAGCACACGGGCAGGCGATCACCAGCAGCACGAGTGCATTGTAGAACCAATAATCCCAGGCCCCACCGAAAATGAGCGGCGGCAGCAGGGCAATTGCAATGGCGAGAGCCATGACGATAGGCGTGTAGATGCGGGCGAACTTCGCCACCCACTGCTCCACCGGCGCACGGCGGGCATGGGCGTCGCCGACCATGCGGATAATCTTGGCCAACACGGTGTCCGAGGCGGCCTTCGTGGCGCGCACCGTCAGTGTGCCTTCGCCGTTGATCGTACCGGCATAGACTTCGTCGCCCCGTTCCTTTGGGACCAGCGCACTCTCTCCGGTGATTGGCGCCTGATCGACGGCCCCTGCCCCATCGACAACCTCACCATCCAATGGGATGCGATCTCCGCCGCGCACGACGAAACGTGCGTTGATAGCAACCGCGGAAGCCGGTACGTCCGCTTCCGAACCGTCATCATAAAGAATTCTTGCCGTCGGCGGCGCCAGGTCCAGCAGAGCTGAAACCGCATTCCTCGCACGCCCGACGCTCCAGCTTTCGAGGAAAAGCGAGAGCGAGAAGAAGAACGCAACCGTCGCCGCCTCGAAAAATTCGCCGAGGCCAATTGCACCCGCGACTGCGACGACCATGAGCAGGTTCATGTCGGGCGACAGCCGCCGTGCGGACGACCATGCCTTGGGCGCCACGAGCCAAACACCGAACAGGATCGCGACCGCGAATAGCCCTGCCTCGACCAGTGGCATCGGCGCTTCGCCGTGCCCTGCGAAGAGGCCAAGTGCCCCCCCCATGCCGGTCTCGATGATGTGCCACAGAAATCCCGCGGCCCAGAAGCCACCACTGAGCGCCGTAAACAGCCGCTGGCGTGCAAGATGGGCCGCCTGGTCGACCGACGCGTTTTCGGCATCCCAGGGCTTGGCGGTCATGCCGGTGCTTGCGACCAGTTCTGCAATTTCGCCGTCCGATACACTCTTGGCGCTGTCGAGGATAGTCATCCGTCCATTGATCACGTCGAACGCAAGATGTTCGGCCCCGCCGATCTTCGGGCCGACCACCTTGTTCAGGATTGCTACCTCCTCGGCGCAATCGAGGCCGGACACCTGAAAACTGCGCCCGCCCGCTGGCGCGGGGGTCGCCGGAACGATGTCGCCGCACGTTCCGGCGCTCCCGCAGCAGCTGCCGCCGCTTGTCTGGGCATCTTCGGCGTGATCGTGGTCGTGACGATGGGTGTCGGACGGCATGAATGGACCTCTGGATTCGGGTGCTTTACCATGACATAGCCCCTACAGTGGCTAGAGCTTCAAGAGCAAAATACGGTGGTATTTCAGATTGTTTTATTGCTAGAGGATGCGGTGACTGGCTCTATCACGCCTTGAGGCATGAACAGCCGCTGCAAAGAAAAACAGTCACGAAAGGAAACTTAATGCGGGTTTTGATTCTGAAGCAAAAAATGATGGTTGCAGTGGCGCTGTCGCTCACGGCCGGGTGCGCAGTCCAGCCGACTGGACCGGGCGACGTGGCAAAACAGGGGGGCAACGTTCCCGAAGCCGTGATTGCAATGGCTGCCCCGGATCAGGATGTTGCAACTGCGCGCTTGGTACCGGAAGACGGGTGCTACTGGTACAAACACAGCGGCCCCGTAGAAACAACCTTGCTGCCGCTGCGCACGGCGAACGGCAATCGTATCTGCACCCCTCGCGAAACTTAATTGCGTTTGCCGTCCGCTGCTTGGCTTAGCTGCGGGCAGTCACGCTGTCCTCCGCCGAGTAAAGATAGGCCGTAGAGCCGGTCTCGACGTTCGGGTAAAGATCATTGATATGAGCCATGACCATCCGTACGCAGCCCGAACTTGCGCGGCCACCGATACTCCGTGGGCTCGGAGTGCCATGGATGCGCAAAAGGGTATCGCGATCCCCGACGTAGAGATACAGCGCCCTCGATCCAAGCGCGTTTTCCGGTCCCGGTTCCATGCCATCGGCAATGTCAGCATAAAGTTCGGGGTCGCGATTGATCATGCTCTGTGTCGGTTGCCAGTGCGGCCACCTGACCTTGCGCTTGATGGTATAGACACCCGGCTCGTAGAGGTTCCCCCGCGCGATGGCCACGCCGTAGCGCATCGCGGTTCCACCCTCTTCAATGTGGTAAAGATATCGTGCGACCGCGTCGACATGGATATCTCCCGGCACGAGACCGGCCTTCGCAAGGACTCGTTGCGGCAGGAACCGCGGGTGCAAATCCCAGGGATTGGAGGTTTCGGGGACATAATTTGGAGGCGTCACCTGTGCGTCCCATTCAGCCTTCTGCGCCTCGGTGGGCCAGCTATCGGCAAACGTCACGCCGGGAACGGTCGCAGAAAATAGCGCCGTTGTTGTTTGAATGAAGTGTCGTCTTGTCAGCATGTCGTACCCTTTCGGTTCCCACCGGCGATTGATGGCAAGAACGGTATGTGTTCTCCTTGAACAGATAGAACTTCTAGTGGCTAGAGGTTCAAGGGCAAATTTTCGTGAGTAAACATGCGATCCTTGCAGTTTCCAGTTTGCTTGGGAGGAGAAAACTGCTCGCACGATACCTGGTCCGAAGTTGCGCAGCGACAATTCGTTAGGGTCAGGATTCATAACCAGTAGATGACGGTTGCTGCGAGCGCGATGGCTGAGAGAAAGACCTTTGGACAGCGGTCATAGCGGGTTGCCACGCGCCTCCAGTCCTTGAGGCGCCCGAACATGATCTCGATGCGGTTTCGCCGCTTGTAGCGGCGCTTGTCGTATTTGACCTGGGTCTTGCGTTGCTTTCGGCCGGGAATGCAGGCGCGTATCCCCTTGTCTTGCAATGCTTCTCGGAACCAATCAGCGTCGTAGCCCCGATCCCCGAGCAGCCATTCGACATTTGGAAGGCTGCTGAGCAGCGCCCGTGCGCCGATGTAGTCGCTGACCTGTCCGGCGGTGACGAACAGGTTGAGCGGTCGTCCTTGGCTGTCGCAGATGGCATGCAGTTTTGTGTTCATGCCGCCCTTGGTTCGACCGATCAGGCGACCGCGCCCCCCTTTTTGGCGGCCATGCTGGTCGCGGTACGGTGTGCTTTCAGATAGGTCGCGTCGATCATCACGGTTTTTTCTTCGCGGTGTCCGGTAGCCAGGCCGACCATCATCCTGGCGAAGATGCCTTTCTCGCTCCAGCGCTTCCACCGGCTGTACAGCGTCTTATGCGGTCCATAGGCTTCAGGCGCGTCGCGCCAGCGCAAGCCATTGCGATTGATGAAGATTATCCCGCTCAAGACGCGTTTGTCGTCGACCCGAGGCTTGCCGTGGGACTTGGGAAAGAAAGGGGAAAGCTTGGCCATCTGCTCGTCGGTCAGCCAGAAAAGGTCGCTCATGTCACCGCTCCGTTTTCCGGGCCGTGAATCACGCAGCGCTTTGAAAATCAATGCATCCTGACCCTAGAAAGTTGCGGGGTACAGGATCACACGCGTGTCCAGCGGAACCATATCATACAACTGGACAATCTGATCGTTAACCAATCTGGCGCATCCGTTTGAAACGGCACTGCCAATAGTGCTTGGGTCATTTGTGCCATGCACACGTAAAAAGGTATCCCCGCGTCCCGGTTGAAAAAGGTAGAGGGCCCGCGCACCTAGAGGGTTGCTCAGACCGCCAGGCATTCCATTCCGAAACGGTCCATACTTTTTCGGTTCACGACGCAACATGCCCGGGGTCGGTGTCCAGCTGGGCCACTCCTTCTTTGCCCCCACATAGAATTCGCCTGCCTCGTAAAGGCCCGGGCGACCGATCCCGACAGCGTAGCGAATTGCAGTGTTATCGGGTTGGGTCCAGAACAGGGCAAACTGGCTTGGAACAACATGGATTTCGTATGGAGCGGAGCCCTCTGGAATGCTCACTACTTGAGGTAAATACTCCGGCGGTAAATCATACTTTGGCAGCACTACATGGGCTGAAACTGGCTGACTGGCCAAAGTGCCAACAGCCCCGGCGGCAAGGAGGAATTTTCTTCGATTCATGAAGCTGTGGCTTTCGAACGGTGAACGTTGAATGAACGCCGGTACACGAAAAAAGACTTTAACAAGTCATGCTAGGTGCGCGATCAGAACAATTTCACTTGTGTTCCTACCTCAGCCAAAGCGAACAGTTCTTTGATATGTTCGTTGTAAAGGCCGATGCATCCGTTCGACGATTGGCGGCCAATTTTCCGCGTGTCGCCCGTTCCGTGGACGCGGTAATATTGCCATGAAAGGTAGAGGGCGTGTGTACCCAAGGGGTTGTCTGGACCGGGTGGAAAATAGTCTGGCCAATCCGGATTGCGGATCTTCATCGAAGGCGTGGGGCGCCAGCTTGGTCCTTCCACTTTCTTGATAACGCTAGTGTATCCGCGTTTTGTCAGTTCTTCGGATTCCGGAACGCTCGACGGATACAGCTTATAAACACTTTCATCCTCTGACCAATATTGCACCGCTCGGGAATCAATGTCGCACAGGATTGCACCGTGGTTTAGATTATCGAAGTGATCCCGCCAGTTTGAGGTGCTGAAGGATGAAATATTGCGGCGCACTGGTGGCGTAGCAAGTGGTGCTGTGGTTTGCGCTGTTGCAACGCCTGCTCCTAGGAACACGCCACTTGCGGCCGCACCGAGCAGCGCTCCGCGACGTGAGATAAATGAGTCTTTAATTAGCTTCATGATCAATCCTTCGGTCGTGCCTCTTTCGCCTGGTTACAACCTTCACCCACTGGAGCTTCAAGCGATCAATTGTCACAAAAACGTGAGACGAATGGCTAACGAACGCTTTGGGCTGGAAAAGCCTTGTCGCATTCGAACGGAAAGTGGCTTAAACGATCATCTGGGGCGGCACTAAAGCGTGCCAGGTCAAGCCGGTGTCAGCCTCGACAAATGACCTATATTAGGTCAGCTTTCCACATGCGATACCTCCCGTGCCCCGTCACCTCGCGGATCAAACCGCTTGCCTCCATCCATGCGAGATTGCGCTGAACGGCGGCGCGGCTGGCTCCGGTCATGGCCTCAGCCATCGGGGCGGAGACCAAGGGCCATTCCGTGAAAACCTTTCGCAAGGCAACCGGCGTGCGGCCAGATAATTGCGCCATGACGTTTTCTGCCCGCCCGATCCACACTTCAATATCATCAAGTGTTCGCATCGCCGTTAGAATTGCGCTGTTCATCCCATCCAACCAGCGGGCCAAACGCTCGGGTGGCAAGCCCGAAACGCGCAGCCCCCCGGCCCCGGCCATAGCGAGCGGCGCGAAGATGGCACCGCTTCCATCGCTGGTCGCGATCCTGGACGCGGTGACGGCAGCTTCGATCTGGTCGCCGTGGCGTCCGAGGCCCGCCAAGCTCCACAGGTGATACCCCATGCACGCCCGCGTGATCGGGTGGAGACCCTTTGCGGCTGCCATGACGTCCAGCCACCCACCCGCGCGATCCTCGAAACGCTCAGCGCTGTCTTCAATGTTCTCGGGATCGCGGCGATCCAGGAAGGCGGCCAAGTCAGCTTTCGGTCCAGGACCGCCTGTTAGGCGCCGAACAGCCCATCCAACTCTTGCCAGTGCATTTGGGTCATCCTGTGCACCTGACAGCCGCATCGATATCCAGAGCGCCAGACGATCAGAACTCACCCGATCCCCTGCGAACCAGCTGAGATCCGCTGCCTCGATAAGAGCGAGGCGATGCCGCCAGCCTTCCGGGCCACGCAGCAGCCGGTCATCCAGAGCTCCCAGGCGTCCAGCCACTCTTGCCAGTCGCGCAGCGTGAACGCCTTCTGCTTTTGCCCAGTCTTCGACGACAGCAGTGTCGGGCGGTTCCGCCCGTGGCCCTGGAGGCAAATCATCCGGTTCTTCTTCAAGTGACCTAGGTAGAAACCAGAGATCGTCTTCGTGAGCCTCTTCATCCTCCTCGATGGTGATAAGGAGGTCGCCGTAATCATCAGTCAAAGAAGAGGCTTGCGTCATCTTGTGTGCAAAATACTGATTTTTTGCACATTGCCCAGGCGTTTTCGTGGCCGCTGCCTGCGCCATTTATATAGTACGCGCGCGCGACTGCAGGTGAAACCTCTCAGATCGCTTTCAGCGCAAGGAAACCAAAGGTTTTTGGACGAGCACGACGAGAGAGCACCTACTTGCATTTGGTTACAAACGGTCGTTTATTAGTAATACCCTAAATTGCAAACGGCCCGATTTCATGCCCTTGATAGGCTACGCTCGAGTTTCCACGGAGGATCAGACCCCCCTGCCCCAGTCTGAGGCCCTTCAATCTGCTGGCTGCGCCGAAATCTTCGAAGAACACGCTTCCGGCGGCAATCGCGCGCGTCCAGTGCTTGCGCGCGTGCTCGAACGTGTCCAGAACGGCGACACGCTGGTCGTCGTGCGGATCGACCGGCTTGCGCGGTCTTTGTCGCACTTGCTGGAGGTGATCGAACGTCTGGAGGCCAAGGGCGCGTTCTTTCGCTCGATCCAGGACCCGATAGACACTGGATCCCCGCAGGGCAAGTTCACGTTGCAGGTCTTGGGCGCTGCGGCCGAGTTCGAGCGTGCCCTGATCCGGGAACGCACCAAGGCCGGCCTTGCCAGCGCACGCACAAAGGGCCGCGTGGGCGGGAACCCTGGGCTGCGGGCCAAAGACCCTGCCGCTCTTCGCAAGGTGCGGCTCGCGCGGCAAGACGGCTACATGGAGCGGCTGAACGAGACGGCTCAAGACTGGGTGCCCCAAGTGCGCCGGTTGCGCCCCGACTTGGCCTGGGAAGACGTTGTGCGCATCATCAACGGCCCCCTGCCCGAGGCGCGTCGCTGGACCCAAAGCCGTCTCTTGCGCGCTGTGAAGGCCTATGTCCGCGACGGCTTCCTACCTGCCGAGGTGCTGGCCCGCGCCGGGCGCCGCGAAAAGGACGACCGCCTGCCCGCCATTATTGCTGGCATCAAGAGCACCGATCCCGACATCACGCTTCAAGCGATCTGTGAATGGCTGAAAGCGATGCGCGAACGCACGCCCCGCGGGCGGACAAGCTGGCAGCCTTCGTCGGTGAAGATGCTGTTGGAGCGAGCGGAACGACTTGGCCTCATGCCGTACGAATCGAGCCAAGATCCGATGTAGCTTCTGACCCGAATCCAAAAAATTTCACCGGGAGAAAACTCCGCAGGAGGCAGAAAGTGCCATTGGTTGCTTGGGGTTAGCTGCTAATGTGCCAACTCAACAGAGCAGCGGCTCGATTCGGTTAGATCTGCATTTAATATATCTATATCAATGACTTGCTGAGTTTTTTATACGACAACACCTATAGGTGTTGTGGATAACTTTCACACTACATTTAGATTCTTCTTGCCGGACTCACTGGATCGTGGCATTCCCATTCTGACGGCAAAACGCGTCAGACGCGCTGCACACCGTCAGAATGACTAAGAGCCTCAACAGAGGCCGAGAGTGGGCGGCAGGACATGGATGATCGTAACATTGGGTACACGCAAGGCATAGGCTCTTCCGATATCGGAGCATTTGCCGACAATCTGGCTGAGTCTTTGGATCGCCAGATGAAGATCGCTTTCGAACCCGAAGAACGAAAGTCCCTACGCCGCTTCAGTTCCACCGAAGTCGCCGGCCTCCTGCGCGTAAGCACATCTAACCTGCGCAACCGGCACAAGGACGGCAGCTTCCCGGAAGTGCATACAGACAACCGCGGACACCGTTTCTACACAGCCCAAGAGATTGATGAGTTGCGCGATGTTCTTGGACGCACTGGAAAGAACGCAGAAAGCTACCGCCCAGGTCGACGTGATGGCGATCGTCTCCAGGTGATATCCGTCGTCAACTTCAAAGGCGGTTCATCAAAGACTACTGCAACGATTCATCTTGCGCAAAGGTATGCCTTGCGCGGTTACCGCGTGCTGGTCCTGGACCTCGATCCGCAAGCAAGTTTGACCACGTTTTTCGGCTTTCGGCCCGAGCTTGAGTTCGCCGATGGCGGCACAATCTATGATGCTTTGAGATATGAGGACCAAGTTCCTCTCTCGAATGTCATCCAAAAGACCTACTTCCATAAGCTCGACATGGTGCCCGCCGGTTTGATGCTCTCGGAGTACGAAACCGAGACCGCAAACGCTCTCGCCCGTCGCGTACAACCCATCTTTGCAGAGCGCCTCGCCTTGGCGCTTGAAGAGGTTGAGGCAAACTACGACATCGTCCTGATCGACTGCCCGCCTCAGCTTGGGTTTCTAACCCTGACTGCGCTGGCAGCCTCGACGGGGCTTTTGGTTACCGTGGTACCTGGCATGCTTGACATCGCATCCATGAGCCAATTCCTGAAGCTTGCTTCAGAAACGGTCAAGGCGGTGGAGGAAGCCATCGGTCGGCGTGTCACATGGGATTTTGTCAAGTTCCTGATTACCAGATATGAACCGTCGGACGGTCCGCAGACCCAAATGGCAGGCTACCTGAGATCAATTCTGGCAGGTCAGGTCATGACAGAGCCGATGCTGAAGTCTACGGCGATCTCCGACGCGGGGATGACCCAGCAGACCGTCTACGAAGTCGATCCAAGCCAATTCATCAGAAAGACAATTGATCGTGCCCTGACCAGCGTGAATGGCGTTGGCGATGAGCTAGAGCAGACGATCCAAATGGCATGGGGGCGTCGCTAATGGCCCGAAACATCTTCAACCAGCCTCCAAGGAATGAGACGGAGAGCGGAGCCCCCTCCCCTACCCCGCCAAAAGCGGCAAAGCTGCCGGGATCTGTTGGAGGACTGCGCGACTCGTTGCGCGAGATTACAGCAAACTCGATCCGCGACATCGAGCCCGATCAGATTGATATGGATGGGCTGCGCGATCGGTTGGTGCTGGAAGATTCCAGCATCGATGAATTGGCCGAGAGTATCGCCAAGCATGGCCAACAAGTGCCAATCATGGTCCGTCCATCTGCCCAACCGGACAGATACCGCATCATCTACGGCCGCCGCAGGCTTGCGGCGATCCGCAAGGTCGGTGGAACGGTCAAGGCAATTGTTCGAACCTTGGATGATGACGCATCTCTGATCGCTCAAGGCCAGGAGAACAACCTCAGGCTTGATCCATCTTTCATAGAAAAATCACTGTTTATCAAGGAGATGCAGGAATCTGGCTACAAACCCGGTGTCATCCAGGATGCTCTGGGTCTGACCCGGCAAGGCGTATCCAACCACAGGGTCGTCATAGAACAACTGCCAGACGGCCTTGTTCAACTCATCGGGCCAGCACATGGGATCGGACGACGGCAGTGGAGTGATCTGGCTGCCTTATCGGTGAAGGTAGATTTGGTGGACGTCGCCAAAGAGGCGCTCGCCACTCTGCCCGACGGCACACCTAGTTCCGAAAAGTTCCAAGCGGTCTATTCGGCTTGCTCGAGCAAAGCACGTAGCGACAAGAAGCCGCCCAATCGTGGCCTGACTTCGGTCATCAAAGATGAGAACGGCAGTTCATTGGGCACGCTGACAGTCGATGAGAAGGCGATCGCTATCAAGGTCACCAAAAAGGACAATCCAGAATTCGGCCAATGGCTCGAAGAGCGCGTGGAAGCCACGCTTTTGCAGCTCTTTGAACAATGGCGGAATGAGAGAGGCTCTGGGTCCTAACCCAGGCCACACAGAGCAACACGAGCAGAGGAGAAAAGCGAAGACCCGAAAGAAAAGAGCCCCCCAAAGTTTCCCCTGGAGAGCCCTCATCATTCGATTAGCACTCATGATGTAGCAACCTCCAGCAAACCGGTCAAGAGTCACCGATTCGGTGGACGGATTTTTATTGCCTTTTTCTGAGAGAAATCTCGGGAAGAGACTGGGAAGTTGTGGGCCGAACGGTCGTCGTGAACAAACCATGGCATTTACAAAACTCTCGATCGAAGCCGCAGGTGCTGATGCAACCCGCGGCTCATCTCCCCCATCTGAAACCGACGTTTGGACCATCTTCAGAGCCCTGAGGGATGCACGCAGCGTGTTTGGTCTACGTCCTGGCCACATACAGACACTTCAAGCAATGCTCAGTTTTCTGAAACCGGGCCAAGGCGAAACGGTTTTTGCATCTAACAATTCACTTTGCCAACGCGTCGGAGGAATCGACGAACGAACACTCCGGAGACACATCAACCGCTTCGTTGAACTCGGATTCATCACGCGCAATGACAGCTCGAATCGAAAGCGCTACCGCGTTCGCTCATCCGGCGGAGAGTGCATCAGTTATGGACTGTCTCTCACCCCCCTGCTCCAACGTGCGAGCGAGCTTATAGCCATCGCGCAAGAGATGGAGAATAACCGGCGAGATCGGATATTTGTCCGCAAACAGATCCTTACAAAGCTCGCCCATTTGGAAGAGTACGATCCTAGCAACGCATTCATCAACCACGCACGGAAAGCTCTACGCAGAAAGCTGAGCCTCCCCGAATACCACGCTCTGCTCGCCAATACAGACGCAGAATGCCAGAGTTTGACTACCCCGGATGACCCGCCTGAAACTATGCAATTGCCCGCCAATGACGGACAAACTGTCCGGCATCAATCTAAGTCTGAAGAAGAAAAAAAAGATTTAGATAGCAATATAGCCGATGAGGCCCTGAAACCAGACTTGCTGACCTCAGTCTGCGATCAGGCGACATCGTTCTCCACAGAGAGACTTAGAAACTGGTTGGACATTGAAAACCATGCGCGAACACTTGCACCCATGATGGGCATCCACCCAGAAACCTTCGAGAAAGCCAAGAATGCTGTGGGAGCTCAGCAAGCGTCATGCGCGATCTTTATCATGTTACAACTTGGAAAACGCATCAGGGATTTTGGAGCGTATTTTCACAGTATCACCCTGGGTCAAAGGCAAAACCAATTTGATCCATTAGCTTTGATCAAGCGACTGTCCGAAGCCAATGAGCGAACTGTCTAATGTCCACCGCGGTGGACTTCGAACGAGAAGCGGCGCTTGTGGTAACCACAACTGTCCAAACTCACCTGGAGGCGCGTGGTGGTTCTTCAGTTTATCTCAGACCAGCAGATGTCCACCGCGGTGGACAAGTAACGCACGAGCGAACCTTGATGGAAATCTCGCCGCCCATGGAAGAAATCCGCGGCCAGGCATCAAAAACTAAATTCCTAAAGTTATTGTGGGAGGTCACCATCTCCAAAGAGGTTTGGAAAGAGCCGCTCACGATAATCCAACGGGAACGCCAACCGAACTGGCGTCTTCGGCGAGGCGGAAGTCAGGTATCCGGCGGCGGTCAATTTACTCAACGTGTTGCGGGCAGTACGCTCGGACGTCTTGAGCACTATCTGGGCGTCGCCTCGTTCCAGTGCGCCATGCCGAAGAACCGCCGAGATTAGTTCCGGTGCTCGCTTGTCATCGATGGTATCTGCAACAAGACGACGATACCGTTGGTCCAATCCGCCGAGATCGAACAATCTTGCTGAGAAGGTGATCTGGTCGAGCGTCACCTTTAGGAACCATTCACTGAACGTCTTCAGTGCCGCTTCTGACAGGTTCCCACGCCCGTCGCGGTCTCCGCGGCGAGGACTGTCGGCCAGATCCATCATCCGTTTGTACTCGCCCCGATCGGTCAGTCCGCGGGCCAGCCCTCGCGATACGGACCAGAGCCCCTGGCCACCGATCCCCGCTGTGAGGGCCATGGCATGAGACACCAGTCTGCTGACACGGCCGTTACCATCCGGGAAAGGGTGGATGTAGTTCAGCCGGTGATGTGCCGACGCGATCGCGATGATCCGTCCGCTCGAAGACCGCGCCGCAATCTGAAACCGTTTGTCGAAATGGTCCATGAATGCCGCGATGCGCGACGATGAAGGAGGTAGGTGGCGCCCGACCGCAACTTCCCGATCGTCATCTTGGCGCATGCGTCCCGGAACGATGGGCTCTTGTGTGCCGTCGGGATGTTCGATGACCCGAAACTCATCCGGCATCTCGTCGTAGAAGCTCTTATGGACCCAAGTCAGGAATTCGACGGATGTGGGGCGGGGCAGGGTGCCTATGCGATGCATCTCATCGATGGCCCGTTGAACGATGACGTGCGCTCGGGCCTCAAGGGCGAGAGGACGGGTTTCTTCCTCAAGCTCGGCACCAGCCAGCGCCCTTTCGATGTCGCGGGGGCGCGTGTTGTGTCCTTCGATCAGGTTGGAGTAGTAGCAGTTCATCACACGGACGAGATCGGCAAGTTCGGCTGCGCTGTCAGGATGCAACCCTTGTCCCAGCCCGGTGGCTTCCCTCTGGATGTCGACCGAAAGGTCTGCCAATTCTGTAGGAATATGCTCCTCGAAGAAGCAGGGTTCGATTCTGGCGGGTGTTTCCAGCATTTTGCCGATCTTTCATATTTACAAAGTAGTTGAAAAATAAACACATTTCGTACTTTCAAGCAAGGTTTTGCCGATATGCGTTGCCGATCTAGAATTGCTGCATGAAATCAATGGCATCGGCAGATGCGCCGGGCTTTTCGGTTTTGTTGTGTGCCCAAAGGGGCCGGAAAAAGAGAAAGTGTTCTTCGGGTTTTGTGACTGACGGATGAGGGCCTTTGGGGGCCCTCAGATGGGTCCGGGCCGGATTCCGGTCTGTCTTTCCTGATGAAGGGCATTCCCATGCAAACAGGTGTCTTGCGCGTGTTGCGCGCCACCGCTGCCTCGTGGTGGCGACACAAGGAACTACGCCGAGCCGGCCAGACGGGGCAGGCACAACGGCTCGAGCGCGAGACTGTCCTGCGTGACCTCGGCTATCTGAAGCAGGCGGCGTCATTACCAAACGCGCATGTGATCTGCGGAGAGGGAGGGACATTCATCCATCTTGGTTGGACTATCGTTTCGACTCTCGCGCCGATCGAGCGCTTTCCCTTGGCCACTCTTGCGGTCGCACGAGGGACGCCCTTCATCGATATCCGACCCGTCATCGATGTGATTGCCTTCGCGAACCTGCCGCGGGTGACGCGGGACGGATCGGACGACTCTGAACCTTGGGGTCCCGGCAGGTCCGTCTTGCTGTCCACCTACATCGACATGGTCGAAGCCCTCGGTGCCAGGATCGCCAACGATCCGCGGCCCCGTCAGTCAATCTGATCACCATTCCCTCTCACCAAAACTCGAAAGGACGCCAGTCATGGCTCGATCCCGCACGCCCAAATTCGATGCCTCCGAGGTCATCACAAACGAAATCATCCGCATCATCGAGCGCGGCGTCCTGCCGTGGCGCAAGCCATGGACCGCAGGTGGCAGCTCTCGTCCGCTGCGCGTAGGCGGGGAACCCTACCAGGGGGTGAACAACTTCCTGTTGACGATGCGGACCGTGATGGCGGGCCACAGCTCGCCCTTCTGGATGACGTTGCCGCAGGCCAATGCGTTGGACGCAAAGGTCCGCAAGGGCGAGAAATCCTCTGTCGTCGTTTATTACGGTCAAAGCCGGAAAGATGCGGGCGGCGAGGACGACCGCAACGGCGGGGATGATCACTCCGAGGAAGCTCGCATCTTCCGCTTCCAGAAATCCTACCGCGTGTTCAATGCCTGCCAGATCGAGGGATTGCCTGACAGTTTCTACCCCGACCCGGAGCCCGTGCCCGAGCATCCGCCGTCCGAGCCCATCCCGCACATGCAGGCGTTTTTTGACGCCATCGACATCACGACCGTCTTCACAGGAACGGAAGCGTATTATTTGCCGCCCGTGGACAAGGTCTACATGCCGTCCATCACGCGGTTCCAGGACCCGCGCAATTTCTACGGGGTCTGGGCCCATGAGCTGGCCCATGCCACAAAGGCCCCCCATCGACTGAACCGTGATTTCGGGTTCTCGAAGTTTGGCAACACGTCCTATGCGCGCGAGGAGATCGTCGCGGAATTGGCCTCGGTGTTCCTGGGTCAGTCGCTCGGCTTCACGGCGCATACGCTCGAGATGAATGCCGCCTATCTCCACAACTGGTTGCGCGTTCTTCGGTCGGACAAGGGCGCGATCTTCAAGCACGCCGTAGATGCGCAGCGCGCCTGCGACTACCTGATCGCCAGATCGGAGGCGGGTAGGGCAGGGGGCAGCGCCGAGGCCGCCTGACTATGCTTTGCTGCGAAGCAGAAAATGGCAGCTTAGAGCCCATACCTCCCAATTGCTGCGCGAAGCACAAACGGGTTGGAAGCGCTGAAAGCCGACATCAACCGAGCCGCGAGCATGCCTCAGCTGCCAATTAGCCACCTCAGCTGACACCCCTTGAACCGG
>NZ_JABECQ010000010.1:0-83028 GCF_029285915.1 Sulfitobacter sp. M85 | reverse complement strand
CAAATCCAGCTCTGTATGTGCCATGTCTGTTCTCCTTGCTTTTTCAGCAAGATACCGGAAGTGTCGCAACCCAGTTTAGAATGTGCCCAACACTAAGTATAAATACGCATAATGAAGTTTATGTTAAGTATTTGCGATCCTCGGGAATTCGAGAGCCCGTCTTTTTTTGGCTAAAGCCGATGGGTCGCAAATGTGCTTTTCCCTTGTTCCCGACCGGCACTGAGCGGGCGCAAGCAGAAACGAGAGTTCACAGACCGCAACGCATATATTGAACGGACAATGTGCTTGGCACGATAACACACTACTTCTGATTCTCGTTTGAACGCGGCAAAGCACCCGCTTCTTCTGATAGCTATCCCCAAGCTTATGAAAAAGCGTCAATATTTTTTGTTGACTGCTTCAGCTATTTATTACTTACTAGTCAGTAAAAAGGAAACCTAAATGCTGACAAAAAAACTGTCGTCTTGGAACCAAAGGGGTCGCCGATCTGGTGCGCGTTGACGAAATCATTGCTGCAGGCTGTAACCAGGGCTGCCAGCTCAGGATTGTGATCGAAGACATGCGATGCCAGCTGCCGCACGTCGTACACCCAATTGGAAAGCCTCAGCCTGAAGGGGATCAAGGACAGCAAGAGCTACAAACACCTCGTCCACATGTACCTTACAAGCAAGGTACCCGGTGGCGGTTGCGTCGATTGTTGGCATGGGCGCCAAAAAGGCGAGCCACAAAATCAGCTGCATTTGGCAAGTTGAAAACACATTAAACCGGGTTTTCGAAGATGGCAGTGACGTGGTGAACAATCTCTGGAAGCTGAACGAAACTACCAAGTGAAGTCGCGTTTCCCATCGGACACTTCCCGATGGCCGAACATCAAAAAAAGGAGCCTCATAATGAAGGTGCTGGTGCCTGTCAAACGCGTGATCGACTATAACGTGAAGGTTCGCGTCAAAGCGGGCGGATCGGGCGTTGATCTCGCCAACGTGAAAATGTCGATGAATCCGTTTGACGAAATTGCCGTCGAGGAGGCGATCCGACTGAAAGAGGCCGGCAAAGCCGAAGAGATCATTGCGGTCTCGGTCGGCGTAAAGCAGGCGCAGGAAACGCTGCGGACAGCTTTGGCCATGGGGGCCGACCGGGCGATCCTGATTGTCGCCGCCGACGATGTGCATACCGACATCGAACCCCTCGCCGTGGCGAAGCTGCTGAAAGCGGTGATCGACGAAGAACAGCCAGGTATCGTTCTGTGCGGTAAACAGGCCATCGACAATGACATGAACGCCACCGGGCAGATGCTTGCGGCGCTCACGGGTTGGGCACAGGCGACGTTCGCCTCCAAACTGGAGATCGACGGCGACAGCGCCAACGTGACCCGCGAAGTCGACGGCGGATTGCAAACTATCAAGGTCAAAATGCCGGCCATCGTCACCGTCGACCTGCGCCTGAACGAACCGCGCTATGCCTCGCTGCCGAATATCATGAAGGCCAAGAAAAAGCCGTTGGACGAAAAAACCGCCGCCGATTACGGCGTCGAAGTCGCCCCGCGCCTGGAAATCGTCAGCACGGCCGAACCCGAGGCCCGCGCCGCTGGGATCATCGTCGGCTCGGTCGACGAACTGGTCGAGAAACTCAAAGAAGCGGGGGCTGTGTAATGGCTGTTCTTCTCCTTGCCGAAGTGAACAATGGCGAATTGTCGCTGGACGCCACCGCCAAGGCCGTGACCGCCGCCAAGGCCCTGGGTGACGTGACCGCGCTCTGTGCCGGGGGCTCTGCCGCCGCCGCGGGCGAAGCCGCCGCCAAGATCGACGGCGTGTCCAGAGTGCTGGTCGCCGAAGACGCAAGCCTCGGCCACCGCCTGGCGGAATCCACCGCTGCGCTGATCGTGTCGCTGGCCGGTGATTACGAGCATATCGTTGCGCCCGCCACCACCGACGCCAAGAACGTGATGCCGCGTGTTGCCGCACTGCTGGACGTGATGGTGATCTCAGATGCCTCGGGCGTGGTTGACGGCAACACGTTCGAACGCCCGATCTATGCCGGCAATGCCGTGCAGACGGTCCGCTCGAACGATGCCAAAAAGGTCGTCACCTTCCGCACCTCGACCTTTGATGCGGCCGGTGACGGTGGTTCGGCCCCGATCGAAACCATCTCGGCGGGTGACAATCCCGGCCTCAGCGAATGGGTCGAGGACAAGGTCGCCGAAAGCGATCGACCTGAACTGACCTCGGCAGGCGTCGTGGTCTCGGGTGGCCGCGGTGTCGGTTCCGAAGAGGACTTCAAACTGATCGAAGCCCTCGCGGACAAGCTAGGCGCCGCTGTCGGCGCGTCGCGCGCGGCGGTCGATTCGGGCTATGCCCCCAACGACTGGCAGGTCGGCCAGACCGGCAAGGTCGTGGCCCCGGACCTCTATGTTGCGGTCGGCATCTCGGGTGCGATCCAGCACCTCGCCGGCATGAAGGACTCCAAGGTCATCGTTGCCATCAACAAGGACGAAGAGGCCCCGATCTTCCAGGTCGCGGATTTCGGACTGGTCGCCGACCTGTTCACCGCCGTGCCGGAATTGATCGAAAAGCTCTGATCTGGAGTCAGAAAATGACCTATACCGCCCCCCTTCAGGACATGCGTTTCGTTCTGCGCAAGCTTTGTGATCTCGACGCGATCAGCCAGTTGCCTGGCCTTGAAGAGGCAACGCCGGATATGGTGGACGCGATCCTCGAGGAAGCCGCCAAATATGCCGGCCTAGAACTGTCGCCGCTCAGCCGGTCCGGCGACCTCGCCGGTCTGGGTTTTGAAGATCGCCGGGTGACCATGCCCGAAGGCTGGAAAACCGTCTACGACATGCTGGTCGAGATGGGCTGGAACAGCCCGTCGGCAAGCCCCGAATACGGTGGCATGGGTCTGCCCTTCGTGGTCAATGCCTGCATCCAGGAGATGTTCCACGGCGCCAACATGGCATTCCAGCTCTGCCCGATGCTGACCCAGGGCGCGATCGAGGCGCTTGAATGCTATGCTTCGGACACCTTGAAAGAGACCTACCTGCCCAAACTGGTGAGCGGCGAATGGACCGGAACCATGAACTTGACAGAACCGCAGGCAGGGTCTGATCTGGCCGCGATACGGTCAAAGGCGGTGCCCGAGGGCGATTGCTACCGGATCAGCGGCCAGAAGATCTTCATAACTTACGGCGAGCATGACCTTACTGACAACATCATCCACCTCGTGCTGGCCCGACTGCCTGATGCTCCGGCGGGCGTCAAAGGCATCTCGCTCTTCGTTGTACCGAAGGTGATGCCAGATGGCGCTCCCAATGACGTGCACTGCGTTTCGATTGAGCACAAGCTGGGTATTCATGCCAGCCCGACATGCACGTTGTCATTTGGAGATAGCGGTGGCGCCGTCGGTTACCTTGTGGGCGAGGTCAACCGTGGACTGGAGTATATGTTCGCGATGATGAACAACGCCCGGCTCAATGTGGGAATCCAGGGCATCGGCGTTGCCGAACATGCCTGCCAGGACGCGGCGGCGTATGCAGCCGACCGCCGGCAGGGCAAGGTTGACGGGGTCGAGGGGTCGGCCGCAATCATTCACCATCCAGATGTTCGCCGCATGCTGGGTATCATGAAGAGCCGCACCGAAGCCGCCCGCATTCTCGCCTACCGCGCCGCGGCGGCGCTGGATTTTGCGCATCGCGCCGTCGACCCCGAGGCCCGGGACCGTGCACAGCGCCGGGTTGATCTACTGATCCCGGTTGTCAAAGGCTGTTCGACCGAGATGTCGATCCAGACCGCCTCGCTTGGCATTCAGGTTCATGGTGGCATGGGCTATATCGAGGAAACCGGTGTAGCACAGCACCTGCGCGACGCCCGGATCACCACGATCTACGAGGGTACCACGGGCATTCAGGCACTCGACCTGACCGGGCGCAAGATCCTGCGCGACCGCGGTGCGGCGGTTCAGGAAATCATCGACGACATGCGATTGAGCGCGGCGGAACTTGCCTGCGAGAGCAGCCCGCACGGTGATTGGACGCTCTTGTCGCGCAGCGTTTCGCACGCTGCCGATACGGTGGAAACCGCTACAAGATGGCTGCTTGATGCGGGTAAGGAAACCGCACATACGCAGGCCGCGTCGGCAATGAACGTGCTAGAGCTCTTCGGCCTTTCGCTGGGCGCCTGGGCCTTGGGCGATGCGGCGCTTGCTGCCGCTGGGGAACCTGCCGCGGGTGGCCAATCCGACCATGCCGGCGCCAAGATCCGGCTGGCGGAATTCTATGCGCAGCAAGTCTTCCCCGAGGCGCTGGCACGGCTGAGCGCGGCGACGGATGGTGCGTCGAGCGTTCTGGCGCTGGCACCCTCTGATCTGCACGAGAAACGATAGAATATGATGTGGTGATCGCCGGCGCGGGGCCTGCGGGTCTGAGCGCCGCGGTCCGTCTCAAGCAGCTCGACAGTTCGCTTGACGTGGTGGTGCTGGAAAAGGGTTCGGAAGTGGGGGCGCATATCCTGTCCGGCGCAGTACTCGATCCCTCGGGGCTCGAGGCGCTGATCCCCGACTGGAAGGAAAAGGGCGCGCCGCTAAACGTCCCGGTGACCTCCGACAAGTTCTACATGCTGGGCGAGGCCGGTCAGATCCGGGTGCCGGGGTTTCCGATGCCGCCGCTGATGAACAACCACGGCAACTACATCGTCAGCATGGCCAATGTCTGTCGCTGGATGGCCGAGCAGGCCGAGGAGCTGGGCGTCGAGGTTTTCCCCGGCATGGCCTGTTCCGAGCTGGTTTATGACGAAAACGGCGGCGTGAAGGGTGTTGTGGCCGGTGAGTTCGGCAAGGAAGCCGATGGCACACCGGGGCCGGCCTATGAGCCCGGCATGGAGCTGCACGGCAAGTACGTGTTTCTGTCCGAGGGCGTGCGCGGGTCACTGGCCAAGGAAGTGATTGCCAAATACGACCTGTCGAAGGGCAAGGAGCCGCAGAAATTCGGCATCGGCATGAAAGAGATCTGGGAGATCGACCCGGACAAGCACAACGAGGGTGAGGTGACCCACACCATGGGCTGGCCGCTGGGAGGCAATGCCGGGGGCGGGTCGTTCATCTATCACCTCGAGAACAACCAGGTCTATGTCGGGTTCGTGGTGCACCTGAACTACAAGAACCCGCATCTCTTCCCCTATATGGAATTCCAGCGCTTCAAGCATCACCCGATGGTGGCCGAACTGCTGGAAGGCGGCAAACGCGTGGCCTATGGCGCACGGGCGATTTCCGAAGGCGGATACCAGTCGATGCCGAAAATGGTGGCACCCGGTGTAGCGCTGTTGGGCTGTTCGGTGGGCATGGTCAACGTGCCGCGGATCAAGGGTAGTCACAACGCGATGCTCAGCGGCAAGGCCGCGGCCGAGGCGGCGTTTGACGCGATTAAGGTCGAGCGGTCGGGTGATGAGCTGACGGCGTATGAGGACGACGTGCGGGGCGGCGCCATCGGCAAGGATCTGAAAAAGGTGCGCAACGTCAAGCCGATGTGGTCGAAATGGGGGATGCTGCCCTCGCTGGCGCTGGGCGGTCTGGACATGTGGACCAACACGCTGGGCTTTTCGCTCTTTGGCACGATGAAACATGGCAAGACCGATGCGGCGGCCACCGAAGAGGCCAGCAAGCACAAGGTGATCGATTATCCAAAACCCGATGGCAAGCTGAGCTTTGACCGGCTGACCAACGTGTCGTTTGCGATGACCAATCACGAGGAAAGTCAGCCAAGCCACCTGCAGCTGGGTGATGACAAATTGCCGATCTCGGTCAACCTGCCAAAATACGGCGAACCGGCACAGCGCTATTGCCCGGCCGGCGTCTACGAGGTGGTCGAGGAAGACGGCAGCGACCCGCGCTTCGTGATCAATTTCCAGAACTGCGTGCACTGCAAGACCTGTGACATCAAGGACCCAAGCCAGAACATCAACTGGGTCACGCCGCAGGGCGGCGACGGACCAAATTATCCGAACATGTAAATGCCTAAATCAGGAGAACCGCACTATGAACGAGCTGAACGGATATGACATCGAAGATCTCGAACCGGGCATGACCGCCACGTTCTCGAAAACCATCACCGACGCCGACATTGTTCTCTTTGCCGGGGCATCCGGCGACAACAACGCCATTCACATCAATGATGAGTTTGCCAAAACCACACCGTTCAATGGCCGGATCGCGCATGGGTTTCTTACCGCCAGCACTATCTCCGCGGCGATTGCCAACAAACTACCCGGGCCCGGAACAATCTATATCTCGCAGGAGATGAATTTTGTGGCACCTGTGCGTCCAGGAGACACAGTTCACGCTGAAGTGATTGTCGAAACAATCGAGACCGAGCGCTGCCGCGCGAACTTGAGAACAACCTGCCGCGTCCGCGGGCAGGTCGTGGTGGACGGCGAGGCCACTGTCAAGCTGACCTCCAGCGCCAAACGGGGCACAAAAGCCGCGTAGGATATGGCCGACGATCCTTTAGTCAGCCACTTAAATTGTGTCCCCTGTGACTGAACATTCCACCAGCCGCCACGACGACAAAGAGGACATCGTGGGTATCACGACGTTCCTGGGGTTGCTTGACAGGACGGCGTTGCCGCTTGGATGCGCCAGAAAGACAAACTTGACATGATGGGACTCGGATGATGACACAGTGGACTAAAACGAACGACACAGCCGACACAGCAAAGGCCGCAACGGAAATGCAGGATCTGACCCTGCGCACGACAAAAGTGCTGTCACAGCTGCACGTGCGGGCCCTCAAAAAGGCCAGCGGGTCAGAGTATTCCCTGATCGACGCCAAGACACTTGCCAAAGCCTATGGAACCTTCTGGGCCGACATGCTGCAGGAGCCGGGCAAGCTGGTTGATGCACAGATAAAGGCCAGCATGGCGATCCAGTCTTCGTGGAAGGCGATACTGCAAGGCCCCGATGAAGAAAGCGGTGTGCGAGATCGCCGTTTCAGCGATCCGAGTTGGGAAAAGGACCCGATATCGCGAGCCTATCGCGATGTGTTCCTGGCGATTGAAGGCGCGACCAATGACCTTTTGGAAGAGCTTCCAAAAAATTCCAGAGATTATATGCGTGTCAGATTCTACACGCGGCAGATGATGAGCGCACTGTCGCCCAGTAACTACCTGCTGACCAACGCTCCGGCGCGTAAGATGTTCACTGAAACCAACAGTGCGAGTTTTCGGGAAGGATTGTCCAAAATGCTCGACGATCTCGAGCGCGGTGAGGGGCGCCTGGACATCGCGACGAACGATCCGTCGGCGTTCACGGTCGGAAAGGATCTTGGCACGACAGAAGGCGAGGTTGTGTTTCAAAACGACCTGATGCAGCTGATCCAGTACCATCCGCGCACACCGGACCAGCACAGTGTGCCAATCCTGTTTGTCCCGGCCTGGATCAACAAGTTCTACATTCTGGACATGCAGCCGAAGAACAGCCTGGTGCGCTACATGCTGGATCGGGGGCATTCCGTGTTCGTGATTTCCTGGGTCAACCCGACCAGCGATCACGCGGACAAGGATTTTGCTGATTACATGAAACTCGGACCGCTGGCCGCGCTTGATGCCATTCGCGACATCACCCGCGAAGAAAAGGCCAATATCCTCGGTTTCTGCATTGGTGGCATCCTGGTGACGGCAACGCTGGCTTACCTCGCAGCCATTGGTGATGACCGGGTCAATTCCGCCACGACACTGGCCACCATGGTCGATTTCAAGGACGTGGGCGAAATCGGCGTCTTCGTCGATGAAAACCGGCTGGAAGTCCTGCGTGCGCATATGGAAGAGAAAGGCTATCTTGAAGCCTATCACTTGCAGGACATGTTCTCGATGCTTCGCGAGAACGATTTGATCTGGTCGTTCTTCGAGGCCAATTACCTGCGCGGTCGGAAACCCCGGGCTTTCGACCTTTTGTATTGGAATTCGGATTCCACACGACTGCCTGCGGCCATGCTGCTTTGGTATCTCAAAGAGGTCTATCTAGAGAACCGGCTGCGCCAGCCCGGTGGATTGGAAATGAACGGTGTCAAGATCGATCTGAGCAAGATCGAAACGCCGGTTTTCGTACTTGCCACGTCCGAGGATCACATCGCCCCCTGGACCTCGATTTATCCAGCGACGCAGATACTCGGCGGCGAGGTTGAATTTGTCCTTGGCGGCTCGGGCCATATTGCCGGAGTCATCAACCCCCCGACCGAACGTGCCAAATACGGTTTCAGAAAAAGCGACACCTATCCGCCAGAACCAGCGAATTTTCTGACCAAGGCCACGGAAATGCCGGGGTCGTGGTGGCCCTACTGGGCGGACTGGCTCGAGGCCAAAGACGGCAAGACCGTCAAGCCTCGAAAGCCCGTCAACCGCGGAAAGTACAAATCCATCGAGCCGGCACCGGGAAGCTACGTTCGGGCGAATTGAGACCGCGTTCCATGACAGGGATATGTGGTCGTTCGGTACTGCCGGAAATCGCCGCGAAACCTGAACGCCATCCCTCGTGAAGCGGAACGACCGGAAATCCTATCCCTATTGAACCAAGCATCAAACGTCTTGCATTCCTCGGCATAATCAAATGGCCGGTAGCGGATACTCCTGTGCATATGTGGGCAGGGCAACGATCTTCGTCAGATTTCACCGAATGAATTGCCCCCCAATCAACCGGCATTCCGAAATCCCGACTGTGACTGGTCTGGTTGTATGCCGAAATTGAGCGCAAAAACACAGCATTGGGTGCGCTAGGCTCGTATTCCATCGCCGACAAGTTCAAGGATCTGGTTGGCAATAACCTCGGGAGGTTCCGGACCGTCGGGATCGTACCACTCCGGCATCTGGTTGAAGGCCGAGAACAGAACCTGGGCGAGCCTTTTAGGCGAGCATTCGCGGATTGACTTATCCTTGATACCTGCCTCGATGACCTCTTCAAGGAATTCCTGACCGTCGCGCAAGGTTTGGCGCAGTTTTTCCTGATTCTTGCCCGTGAGGTTGCGGCGCGCCTCGCGCATCAATGAGGAACCGAAATCGCTCACAACCAATGCAGCGTAGGAACGAAAAAACACATGAACCCTGTCAAGGCCATTGCCAGTTGACCTTTGGGCCGCGTCAAAGCACAGACCGACCCTTTCCAGGGAAACCAGTGCGCACTGCATTAGGATGTTTTCCTTGTTGCGGGCGTAATAATACAGTGCAGGCTTGGTCAGATCCAGTTCAGCGGCGATATCATCGAGCGAGGTTTTCTTGTAGCCGACCGACGAGAACAGACTCGCCGCGACATCCAAAACTGCGCGGCGTTTAAGTTCCTGCTGTTCCTCGACGTCTTTTGTCTTTTTATGCCATTGGATCGCAGGCACATTTCCCTCACTATAAATTGTGCGCCGGGCGAGAGAACTTCCCGCCCGACATGTTGGCGAGATTAGTAGTCGAGGCCCCGGGCTGCAACGGTCCAGGAGCCGTTTTCAACCCTGGCCAGAATCAGCGTTTCCACCCCCTGGTGATCTTCGGGGCCAAAGCTGATTGTTTGGCCGCCGATCGGATCGACATAGCCATTGATCGCCTCGATCGCAGCCAAGAAGCCTTCGGTGGTCAGTTCGGGGCCTGCCGCTTCAAGCGCCTCGGCCAGCAAATCGATGAAAATATAGCCCAACTGCGCCTGCGGCTCCATTTTTGTCCCATAGGTCTCTGCATAGGTTTCCAGGATGCGTTTGGCCTCGCCTTCCGAAGTCGCGACATCGGCGAAGACGAAGGGCGAAACCAGATAGAGCCCTTCCATTGCACCGTCTGCCGCCTTGGCCACGGCATCCATGTAGGGGATCATGCCCGTGACGAAGATCGGTTCGAAACCGAGCTTCTTTGAGGTGGCAACGGTCAAGATCGTGTCCTTGACGCTGCCGGCGTTGAAGACGATGTCGCAGCCTGCATTCTTCAAGGTCGTGACCGAAGACACCATGTCGGTCTCTGTGGCCGCATGCTCGGTTTTTGCAACGATCTCCATGCCGTATTCATGTAGCTGCTGTTCGACGCCAAGCGTCATCGACTCGCCCGCCTCGTTGGCGATCTGCGACACGCAGGGAGTCACAAACCCGCCGTTCTCATGAAAATAGGCAACCGCCGCTCGGAACTGCTCGGTATAGCTGCGGAAGAAGGCGTATTTCATTGGATGCAGCGGCTCGGCCATCTCGGTCGCCGCGGTCATGGGAAACAGGTTAGGAACGCCGGCCTCCAACTGCTGCGGCATGACCGCGAGGTTCATTGGTGTTCCCAGCGCGCCGACCATGGCAAAGACCTTGTCGCGGCGCAACAGTTTGTTGGCTGCCTGAATGGCGCGCGGCACCTGATATTGCATGTCCTCAATCACGATCTCGAGCTGGCGTCCATGGATGCCGCCGGCGGCGTTGATCTCGTCCACGCGCATGCGCAGTCCGTTGGCTTCAGGTACGCCCCAGACAGCCAGCGGGCCGCTGAGATCGGTATAGCTGCCAAGCGTGATCTTATCTTCGGTCACGCCCTGCGGACCAGCGATGGCCGCCCCGGTGACCAGCGCGGAGAGCGCCAGTGCAGTTGCAAAATTCTTCATGATTTCCTCCCTTTCAAGTTTCAGTACATAGTTTCAATGAGGTCTTTGTATTTGCGCTCGACCTCGTTGCGTTTGAGTTTCATCGTCGGAGTGAGTTCCTCGTCCTCAGCCGTCAGAAGCACGTCGATCAAGCGGAACTTCTTCACTTGTTCCACCGGCGAAAATCCGGAATTCGCACGGTCCACCTCGTTGCCAATCAACTCGATGATCGGCTCGCTTTCGCAGAGCGATTTGTAGTTCGAGAACGGGATGCGCTTGTCCTGCGCGTATTTCTCGACCGTTTCCTGGTCGATCATGATCAGCACGGTCAGGTACTTGCGCTTGTCGCCAATGATCACAGCGTCCGAGATGTAGGGCGAGAATTTCAGCTCGTTTTCCAGCTGCGACGGCGTGATGTTCTTGCCGCCGGCGGTGATGATGATGTCCTTCTTGCGGTCCAGAATGGTCAGATCGCCATTGTCGTCCATCTTGCCGACATCGCCGGTATGCACCCAGCCATCCACCATGGTCTCGGCGGTCTTTTCCGGCTGGCTCAGGTAGCCAGAGAAGTTTGACCGCGCGCGTATCAGGATCTCGCCATCCTCGGCCAGTTTGGCTTCGACGCCGCGCATGGCCCGCCCGATCGAGCCGATGGGCGATTGGCCTGGAACCGTGGCAGTGACAATGCCAGTCTCGGTCTGTCCATAGGCTTCCTGCACAGAGACGCCGAGCGCATTGAACCAGCGAAGCAGTCGGGCCGAGATCGGCGCGGCGCCCGAAACGATCGTATGCGCCCGTGCCAGACCCAGTTCCACGCGGATGTTGCGCAGGACAAGGAAATCGATCGCTCGGTGAAAAAGGGAAAGGCCCAGCGGCACCTGTTTGCCCGCAGCCAGCAGATCTGCCCGGCGTTCGGCCACTTTCAGCGCCTGCGTATAGGCAAAGCGTCCAAAGGCGGTGGCGTCATTCATGATGAAAGAGATGCGGGAATAAAACTTTTCCCACACCCGCGGCACGGCAAAGATGAAAGTCGGGGCCACTTCCTGAATGTCGGCATTAAAGGTCTCACCGCTTTCGGCAATATTGATGGTGATGCCATGCCGGATCGGGGTTGCGACCGAGATGATGCGCTCGGCCGCGTGGCACAGCGGCAGGAAAGTCAGGATTTCGTCGCCCGGGCCCAGCGGCATTTCCGGGTGGTTGTCGGCCTGCGCCAGAAAGAACCGGTGCGAGATCATCGCGCCCTTCGGCGCGCCGGTGGTGCCCGAGGTATAGATCAGCGTGGCGATGTCCTCGCCCTTGCCGGCATCAATTCGGGTTTCGAAGGCGGCGTGCATTTCGGGGGCGCCGTCCGCGGCAAGCTCGAGAAACGCCTCCCATCCCATGACCTTGTCGTGAGAAAACCGGCGCAGGCCTTCCATGTCGTAGACAACGACCTTTTCAATCCCCGGCAGCTCGTCCTGTACCAGCAGGTATTTGTCGAGCTGTTCCTCGTCCTCGACGAACAACACCTTGGCGCCGCTGTCGTTGAGCTGATAGGCGACCTGTTTTTCCTGCAAGGTCGGGTAGAGCCCGTGGGTGACCGCGCCGATGCACTGGATGCCGAGATCGGAAAACACCCATTCCTTGTTGTCTTCGCTGATGATCGCCACGACGTCGCCGGCATCGACCCCCAAGGCCATCAGCGCACAACCTGCCTGCCGGGACCGGTGATAGTAGTCGGTCCAGGTGTATTCTTCCCAGATGCCGAAATCCCTTTCGCGGATCGCGATCGCAGACCCGAATTTCCGGCAGTTCTGCCGAAACAGCTTGGGCAGTGTGTCGCAGCCGTCGATTTCAAAGACGGGCGGGGTCCAGTTTTGTGTAGAGATGTCGTTCATCGCCATGTCTTCCTTGCTTTCCAGCGGCGGTCGCCCCGCGCGCTGTCGGCCTTGATGCCAAGGTAAAATTCGCGGATATCGGCGCTGTTCATCAGCACGTCGCGTTCGCCTTCCATGACGATCCGCCCGGTTTCCAGCACATAGCCGAAATCGGCGGCCGGAAGCGCGACGCTGGCGTTCTGTTCCACCAGCAGCATCGTCATGCCTTCCTCGACATTGATCCGCTTGATGATTGCGAAAATCTCGGAAATCAGCCGGGGCGAGAGACCCAGCGACGGCTCATCCAGCAGCATCAGGCTGGGCCGTGCCATGAAGGCGCGTCCAAGGGCCACCATCTGCTGTTGCCCGCCCGACAGGTAGATCGCCTGCTTGTCGAGAAATTCGCGCAGGACCGGGAACCAGCCCAGCACCTTTTCGAAATCGCGCGCCACCTCGTCGCGGTCCTTGCGGCAATAGGCACCCATCATCAGGTTGTCTTTCACCGACAAAAGCGCAAACACTTCGCGTCCTTCGGGGCTATGGGCCACACCGGTGCGGGCAATCACATCCGGATCCAGGCCGGTAATGGCCTTACCCTTGAATGTGATCTCACCTTTGAACGGGTCGAGCGCCCCCGAGATGGTTTTCAGGATAGTGGTCTTGCCAGCGCCGTTCGATCCCATGACCGTGACCACGGTGCCTTCGCGCACCGAAAGGCTGACACCGCGGATCGCCATGACGCGGCCATACATGGTTTCGACATTGCGGACTTTCAGAACTTCGCTCATGCCGCTTCCCCCCCTAGATAGGCTGCCTGCACATCCGGGTCGTCCTGCACCTCCGAGGCGCTGCCGGTGGCCAGGAAGCGGCCTTCGTTGATTGCCAGAACCTTGTCCGAGACCTTGTTCACCAGCTTCATGTCGTGCTCGATCATCACCACGGTGATGCCCAGATCCTCGCGGATGTCTTCGATCACAAAGGCGGTGTCGTCGGTTTCCTCGGTGGTCAGCCCGCTGGAGGGCTCATCCAGCAACAGGATCTCGGGGCTGGCGACCAGCGCGCGCGCCATCTCGGTTTTCTTGCGCACGCCGTAAGGCAGGTCGGCGACGCGGGCGTGACGGTAGCCTTCGAGATCGAGAAACTCGATAACCTCTTCCGCCTTGCGGCGGTGCTCCAGTTCCTGGCGTAATTGGCCGGGCAGGAAGAACAGCTCGCTCAGCGGCGAGAACCGCCCATGCCGGAACCGGCCGATCAACAGGTTGTCCAGAAGTGAGGCATGCTCGAACAATTCGATGTTCTGGAAGGTGCGGGCGATGCCGTGGTTGATCACTTCGTGGGGCCTGGCCCCCAGCAGGCTTTCGCCACCAAAGCGGATATCGCCTTCCAGCGGGTCATAGATGCGGCAGATCAGGTTGAACACCGTGCTCTTGCCGGCACCATTGGGACCGATGATGGTGAATACCTTGCCCGGTTCCACCGAGAAGCTCAGGTTATCGACGGCTTTCAGCCCACCGAATGCCAGCGACACGTTTTCGACTTCAAGCCAGCTCATTTCAGACGCTCCGTCTTGAGGAAGGTCTTCTGACGTTGGAAGCTGCGGCGCTTGTACATCGGGAAGACGTTGAAATAGTGATGGATTTTGACCCAGCGGCCATAGAGCCCATCAGGTTCGAACAGGATGAAGCCAAGAAGGATCATCCCGAAGGCGAGGCTGTCGAACCCGCCGGATGTGGCTATGGCCCCGGGAAGCAGCACCTTGACCCAACTCAGGACGGTGGGCAGCAGCACGATGAAGAACGCGCCGAAGATGGCCCCGTGGATGGTGCCGATCCCACCGACAACGATCATAAGAAGCAGGCGAATGCTCTCACCCATGCCGAAAGTTTCCGGTGTAATGTAGTAGAACGCATGCGCCAGAAGCCCACCAGCCAGACCGGCGAACACCGCCGACAGGAAGAAGGCATAGGCTTTGTAGAAGGCCACATTCGTGCCCAGCGAACGGGCCGAAACTTCGCTGTCGCGGATCGCGATCAGGGCGCGGCCAGACCGTGTGCGCAACAGGTTGCGCGTCATCAGAATGGCGCCGACAAACAGGGCGAGATTTAACAGGTAGGTCTTCCAGCTCTGGTCGATGGCGATGCCGAAGATGTCGATGCCCGGAACCGGCAGGCCACGATGTCCGCCGGTAAAATCGCCGCCGCCGCCGATCAGCCGTTCGGTCACGATAGCAATCGAAAGCGTAGCGATGGCGAGATACAAGCCATGCATGCGCCCGCAGATGCGCCCGATGGCCAGCCCGACCAAACCAGTGATCAGCGCCGCCAGGGGCAGCGACAGGATCCACGGCACGCCGTAGCGGCTGAGCAGGATGGTATGAGCATAGGCGCCGATGGCAACAAAGGCGGCCTGCCCGAAACTCACTTGTCCCGAGAATCCGGTGAGGATCATCAGACCCAGGCCGGCGATGGCATAGATGTAGACAAACGACAATTCGTCCAGGAAGTAGCCGTCAAGGAACAGCGGGGCGGCAAGCGCGATACACAAGAACAGCAGATACCAGAAAGCCTGTGTGCGGTCGCGAAACAGGCGGATGTCCTGCTTGTAGGATTTGCGGAAAAGAACGCGCATGAGCCTATACCTTCTTTGCGTAGATTTGTGCCAGCAGCCCTTCGGGCCGGATCAGCAGCACGACGAACATGATCAGATAGGCGCCGATGCCCTTGAACGTCGGGAACATGATGTCGAAGAACGGCTCGGTCACGCCGATCAGCAAACAGCCCAGAACGGCGCCGGGGATCGATCCGAACCCGCCGACAATGGCGCCGGCAAAGGCTTTGAAGCCGACAAATCCCATCTGCGTCGAGACCAGCGTGACCGGGCCCAGGAGCAGGCCGGCGATGGCGCCGAAGATTGCGGACATGGCCCAGATGGACGAGGTCAGGCGCTTGACGGGGATGCCCATGTAAAAGGCCGCCAATTGGTTCAGGGACAAGGCCTGCATCGCCACGCCTTGGCGGGCATAGCGGAAGAAGGCGTAAAGCCCGCTGGCCACGATGGCGGTTACCAGGATCGCCAGAACGCTGGACCAGCCAATGATGACCGACCCAAGCGTCAGATTGCCCTCAACCGGGGCAGGCAGCGAATAGTTGCCAAAGCCCCATACAATCCCGGCCACGGCGCGCAGTGCAATTCCCAGCGCCAGCGTCAGGATAAAAACGGTGAACACCGGCTGCCCGGTGAGCCGCCGCACAACAAGCGCGTCGACCCCGTAACCGAACCCGCCCATGAACACGAGCGTCAGCAAGGCCCCCAGCCAATAAGGCAACCCCCAAAGCACGATGAACTGATAGCCTACAAAGGCCCCCAGCATCATGAACTCGCCCTGGGCGAAGTTCACCTGCTCGGTAGCCTTGTAGACCAGCACCAGGCCGATGGCGATCAGGCTGTAGAGACAGCCCTGTGACAGGCCGACCAGCAAAAGCTGTATGGCGTCGGCGAAACTCAGACCGGTCATATGGCGGCCCTCCAATGCTCTAGGATTTCGTTCATTTCGACGAAACCGGCGTCACCGGTTGTCGGAATGTCTGGCGGGGTTTGTGAGAATCGGGGGGCCGGGGCGGGCATTTCGATGCCGTCCACGGTGACAAAGCTCTCGCGTGCCCGGTTGTGCTGGTGTGTGGCAGCTTCGGCCAGTGGCACCACCGGCGCAAAGCAGGCATCGCTGCCTTCCAGCACCTCGCACCATTCGGCCTGTGTCCGGGTCAGGAACAGTTCGGTCAGGGCCTCGCGCATGGCCGGCTGCGCCTCGGGCGCATATTGGTCGGCAAAACGCGGATCATCGCTCAGCCCGGTCAGGCGCAGGAATTCGGTAAAGAACTGTGGCTCGACACAGCCGATGGATATGAACTTTCCGTCGGCGGTTTCGTAACAACGATACCACGCCACCCCGCCATTGATGAAATCGCCAGCGCGCTCGCCGCTCCAGGCCCCACCGGCCGCCAGCCCGTGTTGCATGGTCATCAAGAGGTTGACCCCATCGCACATGGCCGCGTCGACCACCTGACCCTCGCCGGTTGCGCGCGCATGGGTCAGGGCCGCGAGGATGCCGACATTCAGCATCATCGCGCCACCACCCTGATCGGCAATCAGGTTCATTGGCGCGGGCGGGGGCCGGTCGGCCTCGCCCAGCCCATGAACCGCGCCCGTGATCGCGGCATAGTTCAGATCATGCCCGGCAGCCTGTGCCAGCGGCCCGGTCTGTCCCCATCCGGTCATGCGGCCATAGACCAGCGCCGGATTGCGTGCCAGAACCGCCTCTGGAGCGAATCCGAGTTTCTCCATCTTGCCGGGGCGGAAGCCCTCGATCAGAATCTCGGCCCGCTCGATCAGCCCCCAGAGCTTTTCAGCATCATTTGCCTGCCGCAGATCGAGCACCAGACTGCGCCGCGAGCGATTGAACAGGTTGTGTTTCTCATCGATCGGCAAGGGGAAAGCCTGACCGGGGCGCGTGATCCGCACCACTTCGGCGCCCATGTCGGCCAGATGCATGGCCGCAAAGGGCGCAGGCCCGATCCCGGCCATTTCGATGACCCGAACACCTTTGAGGGGACCGTTGCGTGTCAGCATCTCGTCACCTCGCCCGCAGCCGCGTGGCGGCATCCAGACGCAGGGTCGCGCCGTTCATGTAGCTGTTTTCGATCAGAAAAGCGCAGGCATGGGCGAATTCTTCCATCCGGCCCACCCGCTTGGGGGCCTCGACGCTTTCTTCGAGCGAGGCGACGACCTCATCTCCGAGGCTCATCACCATCGGTGTGCCAAACAGTCCCGGCGCGATGGCGTTGATACGGATGCCTTTCGGCCCCAGCTCGCGCGCGGCAGGCAGGTTGAGCCCTATCACACCGGCCTTGGACGAGGCATAGGCAGTCTGCCCGATCTGGCCTTCATAGGCCGCCCCGGACGAGATGTTGACGATCACGCCACGCTCTTCCCCGTCTTCGGGCGGGTTTTCCAGCATCCGCGCGGCGGCCTGGCTCATCACGTTGAACGTGCCCACAAGGTTGATCTCGACCGTGCGGCGAAAGGCATCGAGAGACGCAGGTGCGCCCTCGCGGTCGACCACCTTCATCGGGCTGACCACACCGGCACAGTTGATGGCGACATGCAGCGCGCCAAAGCGGTCGACCACAGCCGAGATGGCCTCGGACACGTGCTCGTCGCTGGTCACATCCACCTGCCGGAACATGGCCCGGTCCGCGCCCAAACGGTCGGCCAGCGCGGTGCCCTGTTCCATGTCGCGGTCGAACATGGCCACCTGTGCACCCAGCCCGTGCAGGTATTCTGCCGTCGCAGCACCAAGTCCCGAGGCCCCGCCGGTCACGATAATGGTCTTGCCTTCTATCTTCATGACCTGGGCCCCTATTTGAACGCCGCCACACCGGTCAGGGACCGGGCGATCAGCAGTTTCTGAATCTCTGTGGTCCCGTCCGGGATCGGCCCGATGATGGCTTCGCGGGCCAGGCGTTCGACGATGAACTCGCGGGTCACGCCGTTGCCGCCATGGATCTGCACCGCCTGCCGCGTGGCGTTCACCGCGATCTCGGTGCCGTACCACTTGGCCATGGCGCATTCCGTGTCGCAGCGTTCATCGCGGTCGATCATGCCGGCGGCACGATGGGTCAGCAGGCGCGCGGCGTCGATCTCGGTTGCCATGGTGGCGATCTTGTCGGCAATCATCTGATGCCCGGCGATCTGCTTGCCATGCTGGTTGCGCTCTTGCGCGTAACGGATCGATTCCTCAAGCGCCCGGCGCGCCAGCGCGATGCCCCACATCGCCATATGCACCCGCGCGCGTTCGAACACGACCAGCGTCTGCTGCAACCCGCGCCCTTCGGCGCCGATGGTGTTCTCAACGGGCACCCGCACCTCATCGAGGAAGACCTGCGAGGTCGACTGTGCATTGAGGCCGATCTTGGGGATGTCGCGGGTTTCGAACCCGTGTTCCTTGCGGTCGACCAGGATATGCGTCAACCCCTCGCCGGTGTTGCAGGTGCAGATCAGGAAATCGGCGAAACGCCCGTTCGAAATCCAGGTCTTTTCGCCCGAAATCACCCAATCGCCGCCATCCTTGCGGGCGCGTGTCTTGACCGCCGCCACGTCCGAGCCGACACCCGGCTCAGAGATGCCGATGGCCACGGATGTCTCACCCGCCAGAAGCTGTGGGATATAGCGCGCGCGTTGTTCATCGGTTCCAAGGCGAAGCAAAAGGTCGGCGCCCACCACGTTGATTAGGATCGGCAACGCAATGTCCATCGCCGTGACGCCGACCTCTTCGAATAGCATCAGGTGCGTGGACCAATCGAGCCCCATGCCACCCGCCTCTTCGGGATGGGGGGCCGAGGTCAGGCCGAATTCGGACAGTTGCGTGAGGAACCCCTGGATCACCTCTTTTTCAAACGGCGCATCCTTGACCTTCAGGTATTCCGGTTCGATCTGGTCATCGAGGAAGCGACGCAGCATGTCGCAGGCCATTGTCTGTTCTTCGGTCTTGAACATCTCGCTCTCCTATCGTGCCAGAATCAGGACCGAGGCCACGGCCTCTTCGATCCCGATCAGCCCGCCACCGTTCTCTGCAATTGCCACCTTGGCCCCTTCGACCTGGCGCGTGCCGCATTCGCCGCGCAGCTGGCTGACAAGCTCATAGACCTGCCCCAGACCGGTGGCGCCGATCGGGTGGCCCTTGCACTCCAACCCGCCCGACGGATTGACCGGCACACGCCCGCCAATCGTGGTCTCGCCACGTTCGGAGGCTGCCGCGCCCTCACCAAAGGGAAAGAGACCAAGGTTTTCGATCTGGATCAGCTCGCCCACGGCGGTGGCATCATGCACCTCGGCGACCGAGACGTCCTCGGGTCCAAGCCCGGCCTTTTCATAGGCGCGCCGGGCCGCCTTGGCGGTCAGATGGTTTGCAAAGTCGTCGCCATCCCGGTCCGAACCGGTCTGGATAACGCTGGCACGCAACTCGATGGCGCGGTCTCGGGAAATGCCGAGGCGCTTCATGCCCGCTTCGGTCATCAATACGGCCGCTGCACCGCCATCGCTCATCGGGGCGCACATCGGTAAGGTCAGCGGATAGGTGATCGGCGGTGCGCCCAGCACGTCGCCAACAGTGTAAGGATCGCGGAACTGCGCCTTGTCATTTTCCACCGAATGCATGTGGTTCTTGGCCGCGATGGCCGCGAATTGTGCCTGCGTTGTCCCGAACAGGCGCATATGTGCGCGGGCAAAGGCGGCGTAGACGGCCATGAACACAGAATAGGGTTTTTCGGACTCGCTGCCTTCAGGCAGATCGATGCCATGCCCCAGCGCCAGCAGTTGTTTTTCATTCTTTTCGGCTGTCGCCAGTTCCCAGCCCGAGTCGAAAAAGCTGAACATCTTGGCCTTATCACCAGTCCACATCTTCTCGGCCCCGACGGCCAGCGCCACATCGCCTTCGCCTGCCTTCAGAAACTGGGCAGCCAGATTCAGGGCGGTCGATCCGCTGGCACAGGCGTTTTCGACGTTCACAACCGGAATGCCCTCGATCCCCATATCGCGCAGGGCGATCTGACCCGGGATCATCAACTGGCCTTCCAGATGGCGCTGGGTGGCGTTCGAGAAATAGGTGGCTTCGACCGCGCCGGCGGAAATCCCGGCATCAGCCAGGGCCCCGGTGACGGCCTCGCGGGTCAGCGACTTCACGGTCGCCCCGTCCAGGCGCCCCATGCGCGTCATCGCCACGCCGGTTATGTAAACCTTGTCCATCTTGGTCCTCATCAGTTTCCGGTAAAGACCGGTTTGCGTTTCTCCGAAAACGCCGCCAGCCCTTCGGCAGCGTCGTTTGATGTCAGGTGGTCGCGCAGGACCGACAATTCCCAGACCAGAGCTTCGGCTTGCGACATATCTACTGACGCGTTGGCGACCGCTTTCATGCGCGACAGGACGAGCGGGCTTTTGTCAGCCAGATCACTTGCGAACGTGTCCAGACGAGCCTCAAGCGCATCATCGGCAACAACTTCCTGCACAAGCCCCATGCGCAACCAATCGCGCGCCGGCAGACTTCGGCCGGAAAACAGCAGATATTTAGCGTTCGGCAGGCCAATCCGAGAGGGCAGGACAGCAGCGCCACCAGCCCCCGGAAAGACCCCAAAATTGGCATGCGCATCACCGATCTTCGCGCTTTCTGCGGCGATCAGTACGTCGCAGCACATGGCCAGTTCCAGACCGCCGGCGACGGTCACGCCGTTCAGGCCACCAATGACGGGCTTGGGAAAATCGCGGAGAATCTGAAAAACCTCCGCTACGGCATCAAGGAAATCGCCGTCGTCGGACCGCTCCTGTGACAGACTCGCTTGCACCGCCTTGAGATCAGCGCCCGCACAGAACGCCCGGCCGCTGCCGGTCAGCACCACAACGCGCAGTTTTTCGTCGCGACGAATGCGCTCAAGCGCCACCCCAAGCTCCAAGACCATGTCCCGGGAAAGAGCGTTCAACTCGGTGGGTCTGTTCAGGCGCAACCAGGCCGCCGATCCCCGCGTTTCCAAAATGACATTTACGTGTTGCATTTTCATACCTTTATTTACTGACCAGTAAGTAATAATAAGCCTGCGCTGTCAACATCAAATTTCCTTATCTATTACAGCACCTTGGAAGAAACGCTCGAATGGGGGTTCATAAAACCTGTAAAAAACCGAGAATCAGAGTGACAGCTTTTTCGGGCGAGACTCGTTGTTCGCGAAGGAAATCTCACAGGAATTGCTGCCTGTCGGTAATCATGTGTGCTTGCGCTTCAGGAATGCCGAACAGGCAACACCGAACAAATTCAGTCGGCTACACATCGCAGATTTCTGACAGGTCCCGCTCCCGACAGCGGCAACGAGTAGGAGTTAGTGTCCGCGCACGTGGTGTAATTTGTCGGGTGGCCCGAGGTCATGATCAGGCGGCTTTGATGCTGAGAATTGGGTCTGTCTCCTCGTTGTCGATCTGTGCGAATGCCTCGACCATCATATAACGGCTGGCGGTCTGCCATTCGTCGTTTTGCTCGAACAGCACGGCGCCGATTAGGCGGGTGATGGATGCCTCGTTGGGGAAGATGCCGACGACATCTGCGCGCCGTTTCACTTCCTTGTTCAGGCGCTCGATGGGGTTGGTGCTGTGAAGCTTGGTGCGGTGCTGGCGCGATAGGAGAGCAGGATGTTCAAGACCGAAGAACAGACAATGGCCTGCGATATGCTGCGCCGCTTCCTCGAAATTGATACAAAGGACTAACCATGAATTCCTATGCCACGCCTATCGTCCCTGACACCTCCATCGACGATCTCAAGGCGCTTTTCACCTGCCAGAAAGCCGCCTCCAATGCCAACCCCTACCCGTCCTACGAAGAACGGTGCGGCAATGTCGAAAAGCTGCTGAAACTGACCGAGAAACACAAGCACGACATTTGTAATGTCATCGACAAGGATTTCGGCAACCGCTCGGTGCGCGAAACCACGCTGAGCGATTTGTTCCTTGTCATCCAGGGCGCCAAACATGCCCGCCGTCACCTGCGCAAATGGATGCGCCCGCGCCGGGTGGGCACAAGCCTGCATTCGCTGCCGGCCACATGCAAGGTGGTGCCGCAGCCCCTAGGAGTGATCGGCAATATCGCTCCCTGGAACTATCCCTATGCCATCGCGCTTCTTCCGGCGGTGCATGCGCTGGCCGCAGGCAACCGTATGATGATCAAGCCCAGCGAGGTCACGGTACATACAACCGAACTTCTGGGCAATCTCGTTTCCGACAATTTTGACGAGGACCTGTTGGCCGTCGTCACCGGCGGGGCCGAGCTGGGCAATGCCTTTGCCGAACTGCCTTTTGACCACCTGATCTTTACGGGGTCCACCGCCGTGGGGCGCAAGATCGCCCAGGCCGCGGCACCCAACCTGACGCCTGTCACGCTGGAACTGGGGGGCAAGAGCCCCGCGATCATCGACCATTCCTATAATCCGGCCAAGGCGGTCAGCTCGATCCTGCGCGGCAAGGTGCTGAACTGTGGCCAGACCTGTATCGGAGTGGACTACGTCTTTGTGCCCACCGAAAAGCTTGATGGGTTCGTCGGGGATATGAAGAAGGGCTTTACCAAGTTCTTTCCCAACCTCGATGGCAACGTAGACTACACCACGATCGTTTCGGACCGCCATTACGACCGGCTGCGCAATCTGGTCACCGATGCCCGTGACAAGGGGGCAAAGGTGGTGACGGTCAACCCCGATGGTGGCGAGGGCAATACCAACAACCGGATTCTGCCGCTGAATATAGTGATCAACCCCAGCGACGACATGGCAGTGATGCAGGAGGAAGTGTTCGGCCCGGTTCTGTCGATCAAGACCTATGACAGCCTGGATGAGGTCACGGGCTATATCAACAGCCATGACCGTCCGTTGGCGCTCTATTGGTTTGGCCATGACCGCGCCCGTGAAAAACACATGCTGCAAAACACCTGGGCCGGGGGGATGTGCGTCAACGAAACCCTGTTCCACGTGTTCCAGGAAAAGTTGCCCTTCGGCGGCATTGGGGCCAGCGGCATGGGCACCCATACCGGCAAGGCTGGGTTTGACAGTTTCAGCGCCCACAAGCCGGTCTTCCGGCAGGCGCGGCTGAACTCGGCCAACCTTCTGAATCCGCCCTACAGCAGGCTCACCGACACGCTCTTGGCGGTCATGAAGAAAATCGTCTGACACAGACACAAAAAATGGTAACAGGGAGAGTAACAATGGCAGATTATGTAGTCATTGGTGGAGGATCTTCGGGAGGAGTGGTTGCCGCGCGGCTATCCGAGGATCCGAACACTACCGTCACGCTTCTCGAGGCAGGGGGTCCGGGTAACTCGAAATTCGTTTCGATTCCCGGCATGTTCGCCGGGCTGATCCAGAACTACAAAATCAACAAGCTGAACTGGCGCTTCAACACCACGCCGCAGAAAAATCTTAACAACCGTGCGCTTTATAACCCGCGCGGCAAGATGCTGGGCGGTTCGTCCGGCATGAACGGCATGGTCTATATCCGTGGCGAATCCGGTGACTATGACCGCTGGTCCGAACTCGGCAACGAAGGCTGGAGCTATGACGAGGTGCTGCCCTATTTCCGAAAGGCCGAAAACAACGAACGCGGTGCGGATGACTATCACGGCGACAGCGGTCCCTTGCATGTCAGCAACGGCGATGCCTCGTTTGATTTCTACAACGCCTTCCTCTCCTCGGGCGAGAAGCTGGAATACCCCAAGACCCCGGATTTTAACGGCGCCAATCGCGAAGGGCTGGGCATCTACCAGTTCACCACCAAGAACGGCGAACGCGCCTCGGTCAAGTTCTGCTATCTCGACCCGATCACGGACCGCAAGAACTTGGATATCCAGGTTAAGGCCACGGTGCGCCGGATCGTCATGGAAGACGGGCGCGCGGTGGCCGTCGAATACGACCAGGGCGGCGAAACCAAGCGGGTCGGGGTGAACAAGGAGGTCATCGTCAGCGGCGGGGCCTTCGGCTCGCCGCAAGTCCTGATGCTCTCGGGCATCGGACCCCGGGCCGAGTTGGAGAAACATGGCATCAAGGTGCAGCATGAATTGCCCGGCGTGGGCGAAAACCTGCATGACCACCCGGACGTGATGTTCGTGTTCAAATCTAAGAAACGCACCGGAATTTCCCTTGGCCCACTGGGCACGCTCAAGAACCTTGGTGCCTTCTACCAGTATTTCACCAGGCGCAAAGGTTGGCTCGCCAATCCGCCCACAGCGGCGGGTGGCTTCCTGCGGTCCGAGCCGGGTAAGAACAACCCGGATTTCCAACTTCACATGGTGCCGTTGCCCTATCGCAACCATGCCCATGACTACATGTCGATGATCAAGTGGGGCTTTACCATGATTGTCAATATCGGTCACCCGCGCAGCCGGGGGCGTTTGACGCTCAAGAACGCCAACCCGGGGTCCGAGCCCAATATCGACCTGAACCTGCTGGATCACGCCGATGACCTGAAGGACATGCGCAATGCCTTCAAGGTGACGCAGGACATCCTGCACGGCTCACCGCTGAAGGATATGATCGCCAAGCCGCTTTACCCAAAGCGTTATCTCAATACCGATGCCGAGATCGACGACTACCTGCGCGCCGAGGTCAACCATGCGTATCACCCGGTCGGCACCTGCAAGATGGGCCGCGACGACATGGCCGTGGTCGATGCGCGGCTCAAGGTCAAGGGACTGGCCAATGTGCGTGTCGCCGATGCCTCAATCATGCCCGAGATCATCAACGGCAACACCAATGCCACCTGTATCATGATCGGTGAAAAATCCGCCGACATGATTAAGGAGGACGCAGCCGCAACCTGATCAATTCGCCCGCAAGGCCAAGGATGCCGAGCATCAGCAGAAGCTGAAGCGCTGGGTGTTGCTGGATACGGCCGCGCACGAGTTCACCACCAAGAGGTATTCGGAAACGTCAATTGGCAAATTGGCCGACCTGCTCGATGTTTCCAAGCCTGCCCTCTGTTACTATGTGAAGAACAAGGAAGACATCCTGCTGCAGTGCACAATCGAATCTCCTTCTCGAAGGTGCGCAATAAAGCAACCGAACTCGTCCGTCACGTCCTGCAAGCGGATTCCGTCATACCGCGAGGTCGCCATGTCAGCGACGCGCAACAGATTGGCAGCTTTTGAGAAAGTCCATTTGACAGCCTCGTATCCGGTTTGCATTTGTAGCAACATCGCGGCATGACAATCTCTGTCATGCTGGCACATTGAAATTAACCAGCACACCCGGGAATCGACTTTCAGTTTTCGAGAGTCCATATCCTGAAGCGCCCCTGCCCTGTCACCTCGCGGATCAAACCGCTTTCTTCCATCCACGCCAGATTGCGTTGAATGGCGGCGCGACTGGCTCCGGTCACGGATTCAGCCATTGGTGCAGAGACCAATGGCCACTGAGAGAAAGCTTTACGCAAGGCGACCGGCGTGCGACCCGACAAATGCGCCATGTCGGACTCCGCCCGCGCCGCCCACCTTTCAGTATCGTCAAGTACTCGCATCGCCGATAAAATCGCGCTGCTCATCCCATCCAGCCAGCGGGCCAAACGTTCGGGCGGCAAGCCCGAGGCACGCAGCCCCCCTGCCCCGCCCATAGCGAGCGGTGCGAAGATGGCGCCGGTGCCATCGCTTGCCGCGATCCTGGACGCGGTGACGGCGGCTTCGATCTGGTCTCCGTATTGTCCGAGGCCCGCGAGGCTCCAGAGGTGATACCCCATGCAAGCCCGCGTGATTGGATGAAGATCGGCCGCAGCTGCCAATACCTTCAGCCATCCGCCCGCGCGATCTTTGAGACGCTCGGCACTGTCCTCAATGTTCTCGGGATCACGGCGATCCAGGAAGGCGGCCAAATCGCCCTTTGGTCCGGGGCCGCCTGTCAGGCGCCGAACAGCCCATCCAACTCTTGCCAGGGCATTTGGGTCATCCTGTGCGCCTGACAACCGCATCGATACCCAGAGCGCCAGACGATCAGAACTCACCCGATCCCCTGCGAACCAGCTGAGGTCCGCCGCCTCGATCAACGCGAGCCTATGCCGCCAACCTTCCGGGCCACGCAGCAGCCGGTCATCCAGAGCACCCAGACGTCCAGCGACCCGTGCCAGTCGAGCAGCGTGAACGCTTTCTGCCTTTGCCCAGTCTGCGATGACAGCAGTGTCGGGCGGTTCTGCCCGTGGCCCGGGAAGCAAATCATCCGGTTCTTCCTCGAGTGGCCCAGGCAGAAACCAGAGATCCTCTTTGTCGCAATTGCATTGTCGTTTCATCAAAAGGTTCTTAAACGATTTCAGCAGGATGAGGCGGAAATAGACGTAGAATATTACGTTGCGATTTCAATTTTTATCTCGCATTTCAATAAGCGAGAGAATTAGGGCGGAAAATGATGTTGAGACACTCTGAGACGACCGGCTTATGACGCTGAACGGACAGGAACCCTCTGACGAGGCCTGGAGCAAGGCCACGCGCATTGCGCGAGAGCTGGACCGCATTCTAGATGGCACGGAACCAATGCGAGACGCGGTCGCGCGCGCGGCGTCCGAATTGCGCCTGTCGGCGCGCCAGATCTACAACCACTTGAGCCGATACCGTGACGAACGCCGAGTGTCTTCCCTTCTGCCAAGAACGAGCGGTGCCAGACGCACAAGGATCAGCCAGGCCGTCGAGGAAATCATTGCGCAAACGCTGCGGGAAATGTGGCTTCGGCCCGAGCAACCAGACCTCGCTCCAATCATCGAGGAAATTCGCGCACGCTGTGCCAGCGAGGGGCTTTCTCCGCCAGCCTACGTCACCGTCGCAAAGCGCATCCCGCTGCTGTTCACACCAGAAGAGATCGCACGTCGGCGACACTCCGGCGGAAAAAGCTTGCGCCGTCTGAAACCTCGACCTGGCTATATCCGGGCCAAGCACGCCCTTGACGTGGTCCAGATCGACCATACCCCTGCCGATATCCAGTTCGTGGAAATCATCGACGGTCAGGGTATCTTTGTCGGTCGGCCTTACCTTACGATCGCAGCGGATGTCGCGACAAGCGCAATCATCGGGTTCTGTCTGACCCTAGAGCAACCGTCGCGCCTGTCGGTCGCGCTTTGTCTGGCGCAGGCGATGTGCCGCAAGGAAGACTGGCTGGCCGAACGCAACATCAATCATGCCTGGCCGATGTTTGGCCGTCCGAAGCAGGTCGTGGTGGATTCCGCAATGGAATTCAAAAGCGCCAGTTTCACCCGAGGATGTGCGGAGTATGGCATCGCCATTCAAACCCGGAACAAGGGGACCGTCCATCGTGGCGGTGTTGTCGAACGCCTTCTCGGCAAGGTGAACACAGTGCTGCGGTCATTGCCAGGAAAGACCGGGCGCTCCATCGCGGACCGGGGTGAATACCTATCCGCGGACCGGGCGAAGCTCAGCTTCTCGGACCTCGAACGCTGTATCGCACTGGCGATAATTGACCACAATCTCAGCCAGAACGCTCGGAAACTGACCGTGCCGATGGATGATTGGGAACGCAAGCGCCGTGTGATGGAAGGCCCCGCCGACAATCCCATGGATGTTTTGCTCAATTTCCTCCCCAACACCACCCGCAGGATTTCACCTCAAGGCATCAGCCTTTTCGCCATCGACTATTTCGATCCCTGGCTCGGCCCATCGATCGCCCGGCGCGACCGGCTGGAGGCCTTCGATCTTCGCTACGACCCGCGCGACATGAGCCACGTCTACCTCAGGGATCCCGATACCGGAGCCTGGCGCGCGGTCGGCCGGCGAGACGGCTTGTCCGAACCGATCACCCTGTGGCAACACAAGGCCGAACGAAACCGGCTGCGCGAATCCGGAAGACGCCCGGTCGAAGACAGAACGGCGATCCGGCGCGAAATCGCCGCGACCGTGGATGCGTCGGCATCGCGAAAACAGCAGATGAAGGCATTGACCCGCGCCAGACATGCGGCCGATGCTCCAAAACCCTATCAGAAACTTGCCCCTTCCCCGGCACCCACCCGCGAGGGCCCGGCCCGGGACCGCCCGCGACGGGTCTTTCCGGTGGAGGATTGGTGAGATGGCGGATCACCTCCTTCCCTCCGCCGCGTTGCTACTTGGTTCCGAGGATGCGCTTCGGATTACCCATATCCGAGGGCCGCGCTGGATCAGCCACCCGGTCGCTGGCAAAGCCCACGACGCCATGCATCTTCTGCTAGACCGGCCATCCTCCTTGCGCCCGCGGGGCGTGTTGCTGGCGGGCCCCTATCACAACGGCAAAACGATGATTGCCGAACGCTTCGCCATCGAGCATTTACGACAGTCGGATCGGCAAAGGGTCTGGGTAATCCAGACCCGGGAAGGCGCCGGCCTATCCCATTTCTATGCCAGCATTCTTTCCGGCCTGCGCGCCCCTCAGGCAGCTGGCTGGAGAAGCTTGTCACGCGCGGGAGAGCAAGTGGATCATCTGCTGGAAAGCCTGAAGCCCCGCGTGCTCATTTTCGATGAATTCCACAGTGCCCTGCGGGGACGACGGCAGGACGTCAAAGCCATATTTTCGTTCCTGCGCCGAATGGCCAGGGTTCATGACATTTCGCCTGTGCTTGTCGGTGAGGTCGCGGTCTACGACGCAATCCACAATACCGAGGAGATGGGATCGCGGTTTGACACGATCCCTATTCCGAGGTGGGGGTATGATGAGGATTTCGCAACGCTCCTCGACAGCCTTGAGGCCAGCATGCCGCTTGCCCTACCCTCGGAGCTCTCGCGCCAGCCACTGGCGAGGATCGTTCATGATCTGTCGGAAGGTTTGATCGGAGAGGTTGTCGACATTGTCAGCAATGCCGCAATTGCCGCGATCAGGAACGGTGAGGAGCAAATCACCGAAGCGAGCATTGCATCCCTTAACTACATTCCACTGTCGAGGCGCCGGAACGCTGCTTTGCGCGACGAGATGACGTGAACCGGTCTTCACCTGGGATCACCGTCACGCCTGCGCGCCGATATGCCAGCGAGGTGGGACGCGGCTGGCCCGTGGATGTCGCTCCGGCTCCGGGAGAGCTTCTGTCAAGTTGGCTGCACCGGCTCGCATTGGCCAATGGTGTCCCGGCACGATATTTCGGGCGCGTTCTCGGACTGAGAGGCGCGAGCTGGTCGACGCGACTTGACCGGGCTCTTCCCGAGCATGTCCTCAACTTTCTTGTCGAACAGACCCGGGTGCCTGCCGAGGATATCGCCGGTCTGGCCCTTGTACCTGATCCGCTGGCTCGATTGCGTTTGCGGTTATTGACCGTGTCTCAGGCGCGCCAGGCGTCCGGGCCGCAGGTCACTCGCCTGCAATATTGTCCTGCCTGCCTGAGGGAAGATCATGCACCCTATTTCCGGCGCGGCTGGACTTTGGCCACGCGGGTGACCTGTTTCCGGCATGGCTGCCAATTGCGCGATATATGCCCCACCTGCGGAGGTGGTGTTGCCCCGTCCAGGCAGGACCGGCTTGTGCCACAGCAGATTTGCGTTTGGTGCGGTGGCGATCTCCGCAAAGCCACTGCGCGTGCCGAACACGACGTCCAGCAGCTCGAACGGCTGCTCAACGACCTGCTGCGATTGCATGTAGCGGGGCATCGGCTGCCAGGAAAAACCTCCCTTCCCACTCTGCTTGGCTCGGCCTGTTTCACTTTTGGCGACGAGCTCAAATCCATGGCGCACCTGTCGATCCGAGATCGCCTCCGTCTGTTCCGTCAATTGACAGACGGCCCGATGCCGTTCCATTGGCAGTGCGAAAACCCGGGCGCAGCCCTCTGGGCACGCATTGCCCGGACCGCGCCGACTTTTCCAGGGCTGGCCTCATCCTTCAGCAAGAGGGTCATCCTTCGAAACTCCGCGGAACAGAACACACGTCCGGCTCGCCCCGATCTGACAGACCTATTGCAGGCCATCGGCCGTCTTCAATCAAACAGACGTTCGAGACAAGCTTGAGAGGGACATCGAATTCGAACCGCTTTCGGCTCCGAGTCCGGCATCCTGCATTTGTTCCCGGTCCGGCAAGTCCTGAAGCGTCTCCAGATCGAACGCGGTGAGGAACGTCTCGGTGGTGACAAACGTATAGGGCGCGCCGCGCCTGGGCGCGCGCGGGCCGGTGCCGATAAGCCCGCGATCATGTAACCGACCGATCAGGTCGCGGCTGATCTCTCGCCCGAAGATGTCCTTCAGCCCATCGCGCGTAATCGGCTGGTAATAAGCAATCGCGGCAAGCACCGCGACGTCGAACTCTCGCAGATCCAACAGCTGCTCGCCCACATCCGCTGCGGCTCGGATCGCGGGCGCATAGATCGAGCGGGTGCGCAACGTCCACCCATCCCCAACCTTGGCCACCTCAAAGGCGCGGCCCTCGAGATCAGCCGCGAGATCTTCTACCAGCAGATCAACCGATGCCCCCTGCCCCACAACCCGGGTCAGGTCTTCCCGCGGCACCGGCGTGGCAGAGGCAAACAGCACAGCCTCGATCCGCCGCATCCATTCGCGCCAGCGCAAGGCCTGAGGCAGGCCAGCCAATTCTTTGTCGAGATCCAAGTCTGACCGATCTTTGGCCATTGTTACACCCCATAAAGCCGGAACGTATCGCGCCCGGTCAGTTCCCGCGCCACGCCCAGCTCCACCAACCGATCACAGAACCGCCGGGCCGATCGATCCGAATTCAGCGAGGAAAGCGCCGAAGGTGCCACCGCATCCCGGTTCAGGAACATCTGAACCGCCTCATCCGACCCCCTGGCCCGCAGCTTCGGCGCAATCGCGCTAAGCCGCGCTGCGCGCTGCGCAAGATCAGCAGCCATCCGCGCTGCCTCGGTCACAGACGTAACGATGGCTTCGTGGCAGGCCAGGCGCAAGTCGTCATCGGTCTTGCGCAAGTCGCGACGCATCATACCGACCGCCAGCAAGGGGATCACGTGATCCCAGCCAAGCGCCTGCGCAAGGGCCGCATCCGCCAGAACCAAGGCGGCAGCCCCATGCTGCGGAGCGTCAGCCAGCACAGCCCCAAGCACCAACGCCGCCCGATCCACCGGGCCACCCTGGCCTGAGTGGGGCTGGTCGAGCCAAACCGCAATCCGTTCCGGATCATGCTGCGGCATCGCACGATGCTGGGACCGGATTGAGACCGGTCGCTCCACCGCCCGCATCCACATCTGACAGACCTGCCCCGCTGGCCCCGGCTGATCTCCCGGTCGCAGCAAAGCGATCTCGTCGCGCAACTCCCCCGACCTTTCGGATCGCCCGGAAAACGCCACACAGACCTCTGCCGCGCGCAAAGCCAATCTGTTGCGCAACAAGGGTTTGGGGACGCTCTCATGCCCCAACACAACATGCAGATAGCTGAGCGCCGCGCCTGACAAAAAGGACACATCTTCAGGGGTTTGCGCCCGCCCAGAGGTGATCCAGGGCGGCAGCCGGGGTATAGTCTCAGGGTTGCTTCGGGCAGGATGCCGGGCATAGTTCATGCCCCGATACTACTGCATGGCGGCGCTTTCGTCCAACATATAGTGCACAAAGCGCCCCACCTTACCACTCTCCACTATGTCCAATAAGTTTGCATTATCGGACATTACTGCGATATGCTCAGAAACATGAGCAAAATGCCCAAAAACAAGCCCGCAAATGCCGAGAAATCGCACTCAGCGTCCCATGACACGAAGAATGGCAATGAGCGCGACGAGAGAATGCCTACAGACGGCGACACGATCGCCCTCCCCGCCCATGTGGCAGGCTCCGGGACACTGGACCGGCTGGTCGACACTGCGCGAGACTACGCCAAAGCTTCGACGGCCGAAAACACCAACAAGGCTTACGCCACCGACTGGAAGCACTTTGCGCGATGGTGCAGGTTGAAGGGGACAGAGCCTATTCCCCCGTCGCCGGAGATGATCGGGCTCTACCTGACCGACCTGGCGGCGCCGACGAGCGGCGCCCCTGCCCTATCCGTTTCGACCATTGACCGTCGTCTGTCGGGGCTTGCTTGGAACTACGGGCAACGCGGGTTCACGCTGGATCGCAAGGACCGGCACATCGCCACCGTGCTCGCGGGCATCAAACGCAAGCATGCACGCCCTCCGGTGCAGAAAGAGGCAATCTTGCCGGAGGACATCCTCGCCATGGTCGCCACCCTTCCCTTCGATCTACGCGGGTTGCGGGATCGGGCTATTCTTCTCATCGGGTATGCCGGTGGTCTCAGACGCTCGGAAATCGTCAGCCTCGACTTCGGCAAAGACGACACGCCCGACAGCGGCGGCTGGATCGAGATCCTCGACGACGGCGCAGTACTGACACTGAACGCCAAAACCGGATGGCGCGAAGTGGAGATCGGGCGCGGCTCCAGCGATCAGACCTGCCCGGTGCATGCGCTGGAACAGTGGCTGCACTTTGGGAAGATCGATTTCGGTCCCGTGTTCGTCGGGACCTCGCGGGACGGCAAGCGTGCCACGGAGACGAGATTGAACGACAAACATGTGGCGCGCCTGATCAAACGCACCGTGCTGGACGCGGACATCCGATCAGAGCTGCCCGAGAAAGACCGCCTCGCTCTCTTCTCAGGCCACTCCCTGCGCGCAGGTCTCGCTAGCTCCGCCGAAGTAGACGAGCGCTACGTCCAGAAGCAACTCGGCCACGTCTCGGCCGAGATGACCCGGCGCTACCAGCGCCGCCGCGATCGGTTCCGCGTGAACCTGACAAAGGCCGCGGGGCTCTGATCGCGCGGTCATTCGGTCGTTTAGTAGTAATACCTAAAACTGCAAACGGCCAGATTTCATGCCCTTGATAGGCTATGCACGCGTATCCACAGAGGATCAGACCCCCCTGCCCCAGTCTGAGGCCCTGCAAACTGCGGGTTGCGTCGAGATCTTCGAAGAGCACGCCTCAGGCAGCAATCGCGCGCGTCCTGTGCTTGCGCGCGTTCTCGAACGCGTCCAGAGCGGCGACACACTGGTTGTCGTGCGAATTGATCGGCTTGCGCGGTCTCTGTCGCACTTGCTGGAGGTGATCGAACGTCTGGAGGCCAAGGGAGCTTTCTTCCGCTCGCTGCAGGATCCAATCGACACCGCCTCCCCTCAAGGAAAATTCACATTGCAGGTTCTGGGCGCCGCGGCCGAGTTCGAGCGCGCGCTGATACGTGAGCGCACAAAGGCTGGGCTTGCCTCTGCGCGCGCCAAGGGTCGCGTTGGTGGCAATCCTGGGCTACGCGCCAAGGATCCCGCCGCGCTGCGCAAGGTGCGGCTGGCGCGACAGGACGGCTACATGGAGCGCCTGAACGAAACCGCGCAGGATTGGGTGCCACATGTGCGCCGCCTGCGGCCGGATATGGCCTGGGAAGATGTTTTGCGAATCATTAATGGCCCCCTGCCCCACGACCGGCACTGGACCCAAAGCCGCCTACTCCGTGCTGTGAAAGCCTATGTCCGCGACGGGTTTCTACCAGATGCAGTGCTTAGCCGCGCCGGACGCCGCGAAACCGATGACCGCCTGCCGGCCATCGTGGCAGCGATCAAAGGCGCGGACCCCGAAATCACACTGCAGGCGATCTGCGACCGGCTGGAATCGATGCGTGAGCGCACCCCTCGGGGTCGTGCAAGCTGGCAGCCGTCTTCGGTCAAAATGCTGCTTAAGCGTGCGGAAAAGTTGGGGCTCCTTTGAACACGACACTTGTGTTGGCCTAACGGATTGCCACCAAATCTAGAAAGTGCTTGCACGAATCTGGCTGCTCGGGCAATAGTCTCGAAAAATAACGCGCGGTCACATAAAAAACGCGCCCACGGGTCGGGGCACACATGAGCGAAGCAGAACAGGATCTAGATATCGCCATCGGGCACTACGCGGAACTTCTCGCGTCGAACCTGCATGCTCAGCGCGCTGCACACTTCCCACCAGATGCAAAGAAGGTGATGCGCACTTTGACCAGCGGAGAAGCTGCTGAGCTCCTTGGCGTCGACCATACCTATCTTCGGAAGCTTCATCGAGAAGGAAAGATCGTCGATGTCGAGACGACGGCTGGAAGTCATCGTCGCTATACGCTCGACGATATCTGGGAAATCCGGCAGACGCTTGAAGGAAACGCAAAAAAGTCTGGAACTTACGTGCCTGGTCGTCGCGACAGTGACGAGCTTCAAGTCATTTCAGTGGTGAACTTTAAGGGCGGATCTGGCAAAACGACGACGTCCGCTCACCTCGCTCAGCGCTTGGCGCTCAAGGGGTACAGGGTTCTTGCGATCGATCTTGACCCCCAAGCATCTCTTTCGGCTCTTCACGGAATCCAGCCAGAACTCGACCTCATGGAGGGCGGAACCCTCTATGATGCCGTTCGCTATGACGATCCGGTTCCGATCGCCGAAGTGATCCGCAAGACCTACATCCGCGGCCTTGATCTGATCCCGGGCAACCTTGAACTCATGGAGTTCGAGCACGAGACGCCTGCTGCGATCCAGCGAGGCGGAGCGAAGGCGTTCTTCGCGAGAGTTCATGACGCACTCGATAGTGTTGAAGCGAACTACGACGTTGTTGTGATCGACTGTCCGCCGCAACTTGGTTTCTTGACGATGTCAGCACTTTCCGCGTCCTCGGGTGTGCTCGTGACGGTTCACCCGCAGATGCTTGACCTTATGTCGATGTCCCAATTCCTGCGAATGACTGCGGATCTCCTTGGAGTAATCAGGGATGCAGGCGCAAATCTGCGCTTCGATTGGCTTCGCTTCTTGCCAACGCGATACAAAGTCGGCGACGCACCACAGACCGAAGTCATCGCCTTCATTCGCGGGCTCTTTGGGAGGTCGGTCCTGACCAATCACATGGTTGAGTCGACCGCAATTTCTGATGCCGGCTTGACCAAGCAAACGCTCTACGAAGCTGACAAGAAGGACTTCACGCGTCAGACGTTTGATCGTGCGATCGAATCTATGAACGCAGTGAACGATGAAATCGCTGAAATCATCCAGAACACATGGGGGCGGAATGGCAAGAAAGCCTAAACTTGGCCTGCCGCTGCAGACCCTTCGCAACGCTCCTGACGCTCTTGAAGGGCGCAGACTGCGTGGCGGTGTTTTTGAGATCGATCCGGCGCAGATTGTTACCGAAGGACGGTTGGATGACAGACTACAGATTGAAGTTGAGGGCCTGAAGAACTCTATTTCCAAGAACGGTCAGCGTGTGCCTGTCTTGGTCCGCCCACTGGAAGCCGATCGCTACAACCTGATCTATGGCCGCAGACGCTTGGAAGCATGTCGCGAACTCGGTATCAAAGTTCGAGCCATCGTCACAGAGGTTGAAGGTGATCAAGCGCTTCGAGATCAGCTTCTCGAGAACCAAGAGCGTCGTGATCTGAGCTTTATTGAACGTGCGCTTGTAGCGACGGCGCTTCTAGACGGCGACCATTTGGAAGGGGCTGAGCGCACCAATCGTGGTGTCGCCGAAGTCCTTAACCTCCACGAAGCTGGAGTTTCACAGCTCTTGAGTGTCGTTCGGACGGTCGGCGAGGATCTCATCCAGGCGATTGGTGCAGCTCCTGGGATTGGTCGCCCGAGATGGGAAGAGCTCAAAAAGGCTTTGGGTGCCTACGACGGTGATCGGGACCAGCTGCTAGCCATAGCTCATGCAGCCAAGTCCGGAAGTTCCGGCTCGGTCGATGAGGTTTCTGAGCGTGCGTTTCTCGCAGTTCTGGCAGCTGCGAAGAGCACAGAGAGGAAAGCAAGCCCGTCTAGAAAGGGTGCGCCTGCTTTGGCCATCCCCGGTGTTGGAGCTGCGACGGTCAAAACCGGCCGCCAAGGCAAGCAGCTCAAACTTGATCTAACTACGGATGAACCTGATTTTATCAGCTGGTTGGAGGGCAACGCCCCAAAGCTGATTACCGAGCTTCATGAGCGCTGGAAGCGTTCAGGAGACTGAGGAAGAGCAACCAACAAGAAGGAGGCACGATACAGGCAAAAAGAAAAAGGCCCCGAGAAGCTAGCTTCACGAGACCTTTGTAAGGTTTCGCACCGGGATCAGACCGCTACAAAATCTCAGTTTTCGCACTTCTGAATGTAGCGTTCTGGCCCCTACCCCGCAAGCGCAAAGCGATTCGCGGGCCCTAGAATTTTTGTCTTCGTGGACATTTTCATGGAGTACACACCAATCTCGCCGTTTATGCGGCCGATATCGCACGCCCATTTGCGCGTCATTGAGCGACCCGAGGCATCTGTTCCAGCCAGACCCGTTAACAAGTGGGAACTCCTGCGCGAGCTCTCCAAGGCGCAAGCGGCCTTTGGGGTCTCGGAACGTGATCTGACGGTTTTGCAGGGGCTCCTCAGCTTCTTTCCGGACGATGCGCTTGGCGGGAACGCCGAGATGGTCGTCTTCCCCTCGAACAAGGCGATCTGTGAGCGCTTGAATGGTATGCCCTGCTCCACGATGCGTCGTCACCTCGCGCGTCTTGTCGAGGCTGGCTTGCTCCAGCGGCGCGATAGCCCCAATGGGAAGCGCTACGTCCGTAAGCACGGCGAAGACCGCGTTGCCTTTGGCTTCGATCTTTCCCCTCTCTACTGCCAGTCTGAGGAGATAGCACGGACCGCAGAGGCCGTACGTGAGGCTGAGGAGCGCGTCAGGCGCCTGAGAGAGGTCGTAAGCCTCATGCGCCGCGATCTCGCGGCCCTCGCCGAGTTCGGAGACGAGATGCAGCCAGGCCTAGGCTTCTGGGATCAGCTTCGCGACAAAGCTGCCCTCACGGCTCGCGCGCTCCGCCGCAAGCTTTCAGTTGAGGACCTCGCGGCCTATCGAGCCGACCTTGAAGCTCTCCTTGACCAGGCACGCAACGTCATTGATGGCCCTGAAACAGAAGAAATGAACACCAATGATGCCCAATCTGAGCGTCACCATCATAATTCAAAAAAAGAATCCATAGATCTTGAACCTGCTTTAGAAAAAAGCGGGGCAGCGGCGGGTGTGCCAGATGTGGATACGAATGAGCCGGTGGCTGACGTTGATGAACAGGACACAAGACACATGCCAAAGATCCCGCTGCACCTAGTGATCGCGGCATGTCCCTCGCTCAAGACCTTCTACCAAGGTGAGATCCGGCATTGGCATCAGCTCTTCGATGCGGCGTGCCATGTGCGGCCAGCCATGGGCATCAGTGCGTCTGCATGGGAAGAAGCACAGCGGTTCATGGGTCCGGAGCAAGCGTCGATCGTCGTTGCTGCCATGCTGGAACGCTTCGCGGACATAAGATCGCCTGGTGGATACTTGCGAGCTCTGACTGCTAAAGCTGCGGCAAACGAGTTTTCCTGCGGCCCAATGGTCATGGCATTGATTGGCGGGCGGAACGCGGCTTAACAGCTGTTAAACTCCGATCTGCTGCGGCTGGCTTGGCATAACTTAACAGCTGTTAAGTAGGCTCTCGGCACACAAACGGTGTTCGAGAGAGAAAAGTTGGGGGGGTTGAGGTGTGGCGGTATTTGAAATCGTGAAAGTGGCTTTCGCTTTTCGTCGCGGCGAAGATCTGATGACGAGGGCATCCCGATCATCATGGTAAAACCTCAGCTGGTGACCATCGCTGCTAGTAGCGCAAAGGCAGCTAGCGAAGAACATACAGAGCGTTGCGCTGTAGCCAATCTAGCAGTTGCGCGCCTCCGCGGCCCCTGCCCTTTTCGATGTCTGTGATCTGATGATGAATACCCTCAACAATTGGCTCAACGCTATCCGGCGCCTGCTGACGGCGATTTGGGTCCTGGCCTCGGATATTCCCTTGGCCTTCATGGGTGCTAATGCCTGAGAGGTAGGTTATGGATGTCTGTTGCATGATATCGCGGCTACGGGCCGTAGCGCACAAGGAGCAGACGATCGATAGTTGCCAAAACCGTTTGACCAAGGGCACGATCCTCGAATTCCCGCGCGCGGGGAGCCGGTAACTTCTCAGTCACTTCGATAATGGCGACACAGCCAGCGAGTCAATCGGCTCCTCAAGCGCAGCAGCTGGTTGCCAGCGGTCCCGCGTTTCGCTGATTTGGTCGTAGTGGACGACGAGGACATCGCAGAACAGCGGTTGCAACTTAATCTCTTGATTTCATGCCACCCGAACTCTTCAAAAGAGTGTTTTGATGTTGGCCGCGGACTGATCTGATCCGCCCGATAACGGAAAACAATTTAATAACAATAGGTTATTGCGTTCTGGTATTCGCGACGAGAAATCATGCCCATAATAGCCTTCATCGAAGTGGCTTCCCTTTCCAGGATGCCGATCCGCTACATCGACGGGAAGCCAAAGGATCAGCACGCTCTACGAAGAATTAGCACGCTCTACGCAGAAGTTGGCAGTTGCGGGCCGATTGAACGGTCTGGGCTATCTCGTGACGAAGAAACCGCCACAGGTCTAGCCGATAGGCCCTGTAGAAGTTCTGATCCCGTCGTGCCAGTACAGTTCGGTGGAGGTTGGGTGTTTAATGGGTTTGGTCCACGAAAAGTAAAAGTGTTCTTCGGGTTTTGTGACTGACGGATGAGGGCCTTTGGGGTGCCTCGGATGGGTCCGGGCCGAGTTCCGGTCTGCCATTCCGGATGAAGGGCATTCCCATGCAAACAGGTGTCTTGCGCGTGCTGCGCGCGACCGCTGCCTCTTGGTGGCGGCATAGAAAGCTGCGTCGAACCGGCGAGACGGAGCTGGCACGGCAGCTCGAGCGGAAAGCCGTTCTCCGCGATCTCGGCTATCTCAGGCAGTGCCAAACGCGCATGTGATCTGCGGGGATGGTGGGACGTTCATCCATCTCGGTTGGACCACCGTGTCGACTCTCGCGCCTATCGAGCGCTTCCCCCTGGCCGTGCTTGCGGTCGCACTAGGGACACCCGCCATCGACATTCGACCCGTCACCAATGTCATCGCCTTCGCGAACCTGCCGCAAGTTACGCGGGACGGTTCGGTCGACCCGGACCGTTCGGGTGCCGGCAGGTCCGTCTCGCTGACCACCTACATCGACATGGTCGAAAAGCTAGGTGCCAGCATCACCAACGATCCGCGGCCCCGTCGGTCAATCTGATCTCCATTCCCTCTCACCAAAACTCGAAAGGACGCCAGCCATGGCCCGATCCCGCACGCCCAAATTCGATGCCTCCGAGTTCATCACCAACGAAATCATCCGTATCATCGAGCGCGGCGTTCTGCCTTGGCGCAAGCCCTGGACGGCTGGCGGTAGCTCCAGACCCTTGCGCGTGGGCGGTGAACCCTACCGGGGAGTGAACAACTTCCTGCTGACGATGCGGACCGTGATGGCGGGCCACAGCTCTCCCTTCTGGATGACGCTGCCGCAAGCCAATGCGTTGGACGCAAAGGTCCGCAAGGGCGAAAAATCCTCTGTCGTCGTTTATTACGGTCAAAGCCGGAAAGACGCGGGCGCAGATGAGCATGACCGCAGTGACGAGGATGATCACTCCGAGGAAGCCCGTATATTCCGCTTCCAGAAATCCTACCGCGTGTTCAATGCCTGCCAGATCGAGGGTTTGCCGGATAGCTTCCATCCCGAGCCGGACCCGGTGCTTGAGCATCCTCCGTCCGAGCCCATCCCGCACATGCAGGCGTTTTTTGACGCCATCGACATCACGACCGTCTTCACAGGAACAGAAGCGTACTATTTGCCGCCCGTGGACAAGGTCTACATGCCGTCCATCACGCGGTTCCAGGATCCGCGCAATTTCTACGGGGTCTGGGCCCATGAGCTGGCCCATGCCACGAAAGCCCCCCATCGACTGAACCGTGATTTCGGGTTCTCGAAGTTTGGCAACACGTCCTATGCGCGCGAGGAGATCGTCGCGGAATTGACCTCGGTGTTCCTGGGTCAGGAACTTGGCTTTACGGCGCATACGCTCGAGATGAATGCTGCCTACCTTCACAACTGGTTGCGCGTTCTTCGGTCGGACAAGGGCGCGATCTTTAAGCACGCCGCTGATGCGCAGCGCGCCTGCGACTACCTGATCGCACGGTCGGAGGCCGGCAGGGCAGGGCGCAGCGCCGAGGCCGCCTGACCACACGGAGAACGGAGACTCGCATGTCTCGCAAGGAACCCAAGACGCTGCGGCTGGCCGGGCTCCGCCCGTTCTTGCCTCAAACTGTCCCCCGGACAGTTTGCCGTTTCGCGGACCGGCGCGAACTCAAAGACGGCCGTCGCAAGATCATCACCTTCAAACGCGGTGCCTATTGGTGGAGCGCGTCTGAGGGCGCTTATCCGCTCTCGGCGGCACTTGAGAGCATCAAGGACTAGGGCGGCTGGATCGAAACCATCCCCAACCCGAATTACAGACCCAAGGGGCTGTTCGGGTAAGGCACCTTCGGCTACGGACCTTCCGCCCGGCGGAAAAGAAAAAGCGGACTTCGTGAAGGGTGTTTCAACTTCTCAAAGGAGATCCCTATGTCCATGATCGTTCAACCCCAGCCAGACCGTCCAGATCCGACCGTGATCGCGGCGCAAAACGATGCGTTTCGCAAGCTCGCTTGCCTCGGGGTGCCGCCCGCGCAGCCCATACAGGGCCGCATGCATGTCACCCGCTCGATTATGGAGGCTGGTGACGGCTTCATAGCCGAGGCGGTAAAGGCTACGGGCATGTTCGACACGTTCGAACCCGAGAACGACCCGGAGGGCTGGCATGATTTCGGGCCGGTTGAGATCCGCGGCGAGACCGTGTTCTGGAAAATTGATCTCTATGAGGCGGATTCCGACTTCCGCTACGGGGCTGAGACCCCTGACAATCCCGCCACCACCATGCGCGTACTGACCATCATGATGGCGCGCGACTGGTAGAGGGGCAGGGGGACTCCTCCCCCAACAAGCCAACAAATGAAGGCCCGCTGGCCCTTTAAAGGGAGAGTGGGCCTTTCGTCGTGGTGATCCCCGATGCCGGGGATTGGTCACGCGCGTGAACGCGCGGGCCCCACATCATCCACCGAAAAGGATATCCCATGACCGCAAGTTTCAAACCCGTCTCCGTCGCCATCGGCGATCTGACAGCTCACCCCGCCAATGTGCGCAGCAACGCGCCGGAAACCTATGATCTTGAGAACATCGCTCATCTGAAGGCCAGCATCGCTGTGCTGGGCCTACTCCAGCCGCTCTTGGTCCAGAAGCTTGACGGCAAATATGCTGTCCTCGCCGGTGGCCGGCGCCATGCCGCGCTTAAGGAGCTGATCGCTGACAAGGCCAGCAAGGGGTTCACGGCGAAAACCAAGGTCGACTGCCGCCTTGTCCCTGAGGAGAGCGACGCCACCACGGCGCTGTCGCTCGCCGAGAACATTACCCAGGCGCCGATGAATGCCATCGACGAGTTCGAGGCTTTCGCCCGTATGATGGAGGTCGACGGCCAGACGCCCGAGACGATCGCAAAGACATTCGGCACGACCGTCGCCGCTGTGAAAGGCCGGTTGCGCTACGGTCTGATCCACGCTGACATCCGCGCCGTGGCCCGGGCCAAGACGATCACGCTCGATACGATGAAGGCCTTTGCCGAGCATCCCAGCCAGGAGGTGCAGAAGGAGGTCTACGAGGCACTCACCAAGGAAGACAGCTACCTGCAGGCCTACTCCGTCCGTCAGGCGCTCAAATCCCGCGGGGTGCAGGTCAGCGATGATATCGGGGCTTTCGTGCGCGCGGACTACGAGGCGCGTGGCGGCGCAGTCGCGGCTGACCTTCTGGAAGAGCATTCCGTGCTCGAGGATGCGGCGCTGGTCGAGACCATCCTGCTCGAAAAGCTCGGTGCCGCTGCCGAAGAGGCCCGCATAAAGCTGGGCTTTGCCTGGGCCGATGCGATGGTCCGCTATGATTACGCGACCATGGCCGACTACGGCCGCGTCTATCCCGGCCCGATCGAGCCTGATGAGGCTGCGCAAAAGCGCATCGATGAGATCACCGCCGAACTCGAGAAACTGCAGCTCGAGATGGAGGATGAGGGGCTCGAGGACGGTGCCTACAACGCGCTTTACGAGCGCGTGGACGCCTTGGAAGAGGAAGCGCGCGATCTGCAGGAGGCCTACAGCGCCGAGGACCTAGCGCGGTCTGGGGTAATCGCGTCGTGGCAGGGTGGGCAGATCACGCTCCATGTTGGTCTCGTCCGCCGAGAGGACACCGTCAAAGAGGAGGGCGCGCGCGGCTCCTCGGCTAGCCCGACCGGGGAGGAGGCCCCGGACCCGGACGAAATCACCTATCCAGCCTCACTGGCTGAGGACCTCAAGACCGAGCGAGCCATGGCGCTTGGGGCCGCGATGGCGCTGCATCCGGAAGCCACGCTCGATCTGACGCTCTTCAAGCTGGTCAGTGACGTTCTGGCCAGCGGCATGAGTGTCACGCAGGCGATCAAGATCGATGCCCGCAAGGAATACCGCAGCCATGCCAAGATGGACGAGATCGACGAGACCTCGCTCGAGCAGGTGGCGGCGGCGCATGATGCACTTGATCTCTCCTGGCTCGATGACGCCCGCGCGCCCGCCGATCAGTTCGCGGCGTTTCGCGCGCTGGAGGCCGGCGAGAAGGCCAAGCTCGTGGCCTATGCCACGGCCAGCACCACGCAGTCCTGCTTCGCGCGAGACCGCCAGCGCGACAGCCTGATGCATGCGTTCGAGATCGAGATCATGCCCGACATCCGCGCCCACTGGACGCCGAATGCGGCGCTCTTCAACCGCTTCAAGAAGGCTTGGCTCCTGAAGATCCTCGGCGAGGATCTGGGTCTCGCCCAGGAGGCGGTGACGCTGGCCTCGTCGAGCAAGAAGGAGATCGTCGCCTTCTGCGACAAGCTCTTCGCCGAACCCTTCGCCACGCTGACGGACGCGCAGCGCGCTGCCGTGGCCGCCTGGTGCCCGCCGATGATGCAGACCAACGGTGTCGCCTCTGATGAGGCGGAGCCCGCTGCGGAAACCCCGGAGCCTGACAGCGAGGTCCCGCAAGCGGCCTGAGTCCTCACGCGACCCGCGCGTGGATCATGCCACCCGCGCGGGTCGACCCTTCCAAACCGAACAGAAAGACATCCCCATGGCTATTCTCAAGTTCTCTGCGTCCGCTGTCGCGGCGCAAATCGCCCATGCGCGCGCCTGCAAAACCTTCCTGCCCAACTGGAACGGACCCGTGGACAGGCCCGCCCTGATCCTCATCGTCGGCAATGGTGTGCATCTGCGCTCAAACGGCATCGATGGCACGACCACCCGCATCGTCACCACCGAACAGGCCGATCCGTCCTTCGCCTTCGCCGAAGGCATGAACCCGTTTCGGGACACCGACTGGATGGCGCAGCGCCGCATGGCGTTTCGCGATCTGACCGGCCAGTTCTACACCGACATCCTGGATGACGTGCAGGTGCTCATCGACCGGGGGCGGGGGGCCATCCGGCTCGCCACCGATGGCCACAGCATCCGCGTCTTCGTGCGCCGGGCTTCGGACTATCTCATCGGCGGGACCTACGAGGTGCCCTCGGGCCTCGGCGGCACCTTCCGGGTCATTCTCAAGGATGCCTGCGACACCTTCGCGATCGTGCAGAACTGCGGCAATTGCGAGGATTTCGACGCCATGCAGCCCTATCGCGTGCCACTCGATGCGCTGATGGAAATCGATGACCGGAGGGCGGCGTGATGGGATGGCTTTTCTACACCGACGGCCGCGTCAAATCCTACGCGGATGAGAAAGCGGAGATTGCTCGGCTGTGCACCTTCGAGGGCGACACGCGCAAAACTGAACTGGTCAAAGCCTGCAAGGTGGGTTCGACTTGGTACGCGGCGGCAAAGGTCATCAATCTCGACGGCACCCCTGTCGAAGACACGACCTATGTGACCGATGCGGACGGGTCGATCACTTTTGGCGCTGTCTTCCTCACCCGATACGATGACGGCTTCTGGGGCTACAAGGACATGGAGGAAAGCGCTGGCCCGAACGAGTCTCGTGCTCCCCTTGGGCTGATCGAGCTCCTCTCCGACCTGAAAGACCCGGACAGCTACGCCCAGGACTGGCGTCAGCGCTGCCGGGACTGGGCGTCGATCCCGGACTACGAGGAAGGCGACAAGATCAAGCTCGCAGCACCTGTGACGCTCTCCGATGGCAGTACCTGCCAGATTGTCATCGCGACCCACTACAGGCGCGGGCGGCAAAAACGCCGCTGCTACCGCATCGAGGAAACTGGTGGGCTCGTACGCCTGTCAAAGGCCTCGCTTGCGGGCTCGGAGCTGCTCAGCTCCGCGAAGGGGGCGGCCAGCCCGGTGCTGGCCGAGTTCCTGGCGGGGCAGGGTGGCTGAGTTTCCCGCTGAGACAACACCACGGGACTGCGCGCGCACATACTGCCGACTTGAAATCGTATCTCAAATGAGATACACAATGTGAACGATAGGAGGACCATCCATGCCTGCCCAAACATCCATGCTTCATGTCCGTGTTGACGATCAGCTGAAAGCACAGGCTTCGGACGCACTTGCGGGCGTCGGTCTGACGCTCTCCGACGCGGTGCGTATTCTTCTGACCCGCGTGGCCGCAGAGGGCGGCTTGCCTGCCGGATTGACCGCTGATCCGGATGCCTATGACGCCTGGTTCCGGGCGAAGGTACAGGAAGCGCTGGACGATCCAAGGCCCACAACGCCCCATGCCACGGCGATGCAAGACGCCCAGGCATTGATTGACGGGAAGCGCCTTGCCAAATCTTGAATGGAAAGCCACGGCCATAGCCGACTTGCTGGCAATCATTGACTACATCTCTGACGACAACCCGGATGCCGCCCAAGTTCTCAAAGACGAGATTGAACACAAGACGTCCCTCCTTCCAGAACGCCCTCAGATGTACCGCGCGGGCCGTGTGGACGGGACTAGGGAGATGGTTGTTCGGCCGAACTACATCGTGGTTTATGCTGAAAGCCCTGAGATGGTGACCATTTTGCGCGTTCTTCATGCTGCGCAGCAGTGGCCATGATCGGGGTGCAGGCCCCCCGCTAAGAAATTGCCCGCTCTACGCCTTCAAAGTGTAGAGCGGGCTTTTTGTCCTTTGGAACTCAGACCCTGATCCAAAGGAATTTCCCATGTCCAAGCCTCTCTCAGCGCTCCCCAATCCTGTTGAATCCGACGCTAACCTCACCTCTGCCCTCGCGCAGATCGGCGCGGAGATCGACCACCAACCCCTGCGCAGTTCAGCGCTCGCGCGTATCATGCGCGAGACGTTCCATGGCAGCGATGCCAGCGGTGCTTGGGACTGGCGCATGGCCTACGACCTGATGCAGGCCGCCGCCATCCAGGTGCTGCTGCGTGGGGACGGCGCGGCATGTGACATCGCCGCTGCAAAGCTGCTTGCCTCAAGGCTTCTGACGGAAACCCGCCGGTCAGAGCAGCAGATCCGGCTGCAGCAGTTTTCCACGCCGCTGCCGTTTGCGGCGCTGGTCTTGCGGGCGGCAGCCATTCGCAGAGGCGAGACCGTGCTTGAGCCCTCGGCTGGCAACGGTGCCTTGGCTGCTTTTGCCGCCCGGGCCGGTGGCACGCTTTTGCTCAATGAAATCGACCCTTTTCGCCAGCGCCTCCTGCGGGTGGTTTTCAGCGGCGAGGTGACGGGCCATGACGGCGAGCATATCGACGATCTGCTGCAGACACCGGTTCTACCCGACGTCGTGGTGATGAACCCGCCTTTTGCCTCCTCGGTCGACCGATCCCGCGACAAGCACATCGCTGCCAAACATCTCATTGCGGCTGCAAAGCGCCTGGCACCAGGTGGGCGCCTGGTGGCGATCATGCCGCCGGGGTTCACGCACGACCGCGATGCCGCGCATTGGTGCCGCGCTTGCGGCCTCCTGACGCCGCGCCTGGCACTGACGATGCCGGGACAGGTTTACCGCAAGCTCGGCACCTCGGTGGAAACCCAACTGATGGTCTTCGACAAGGTGCAGGAGGACGGCGAAATGATCCGCGTCCCTGCGCAGGATCTGGATGAGGCCTTGGCATATGTCGATGCAGTGGCCGCAACCCGGACCGAGATGCGCGCAGTCCAACGGGCGGCAGTGGTTAGTCCTGCTCGGCCGACCGTTCCATCATTTGCCCCACGCAAGACCGCCGCTGTGCCTGCCGCCATCTCCAAACCTCGGGACAATGCGGCTATCCCGCTCACTTTCACGAGCCTGGATATCGCGCGCGACAACACGCCCGTCTCGGATATTTATGCGCGCTACTGTCCGCAGCGGATTGAGATCGCGGGCGCACAGGAACATCCCACGCCGCTGGTGGAAAGCATCGCCATGGCTTCTGTGGCGCCGCCCGTGCCCTCTGGCGCGGCCAGTGCGGAATTGCGCCTGCCCGCCAGGCTGATTGAGGAGGGACATCTCTCCGAGGCGCAGCTCGAGACCATCATCATGGCGCATGATGCCCATGGGCGCGACCTGCCCGGTCGGTTTACCATCGACGAAGACCAGACCAAGCTGACGCGCGCCGATGATGACCCGGATGCTCGTGCCTATCGCCTTGGCTATTTCCTCGGCGACGGCACCGGTTGCGGCAAGGGGCGCGAATGCGCGGGGCTCATCCTTGTAAACTGGCTGGCCGGGTGCCGCAAGGCGATCTGGGTCTCCAAATCCGCCACGCTCATCGAGGACGCGATCCGCGACTGGACCGACCTTGGCGGCTCGCCAGCCGACATCCAGCCGCTTTCCAAATGGAAACCGGACCAGCCCATCACCGTGACCTGTGGCATCCTCTTCGTCACCTACGCCACGCTGCGGTCCGCGGGCAAATGCGGCACCACGCGGCTGAGCCAGATCCTCGACTGGATGGGCGCGGAGTTCGAAGGCGTGCTGGCTTTTGATGAGGCCCATGCCATGCAGAACGCGGCAGGGTCCGAGCAGGGCAGGGGGGCCAAACCCTCGCAGCAGGGTCTTGCGGGCCTGCGGCTGCAACTGGCCGCACCGCGTGCTCGCGTCTTCTACATCTCGGCCACGGGCGCCACGAGCGTGCACAACCTGGCCTATGCCGCGCGGCTGGGGCTCTGGGGGCAGGGACCCGAATACCCCTTCCCGAGCCGCGAGAGCTTCGTTTCAGCGATGGAGGCGGGCGGTGTCGCTGCCATGGAGGTGGTCGCGCGCGATCTCAAGACGCTCGGGCTCTACACGGCCCGCGCCCTCAGCTTCGACGGCGTGGAGTATGACGTGCTCGAACACGCGCTCACCCCGGCTCAGATCGAGATCTACGACGCCTATGCGGGCGCGTTTCGGACGATCCACCACAATCTCGAGGCGGCGCTGACTGCGACTGGCGTCAATGACGCCGCTGGCGAGACCAATGCCTCGGCCGCTCGCGCCTCGGCCAAGTCCCGCTTCGAGAGCACGAAGCAGCGCTTCTTCAATCATCTCCTGATGGGCATGAAAGCCCCGACCATCATCCGCGCCATCGAGGAGGATCTGGCCGCAGGCAACGCCTGCGTTGTCCAGGTGGTCTCGACGGGCGAAAGCCTGTTGAAGCGCAGACTTGAAACGATGGACGCAGAAGACGAGCTCGTCGAGGGTGCCTTAACGCCGCGCGACTATGTTCTGGGCTATCTCGAACAAGCCTTCCCGATCCACGCGCAAAAGCTGGTCGAGATCGACGGCAACATGGTAGCGGAACCCTTACGCGACGAGACCGGCGCGCTGGTCGTCTCGCGCGAGGCGCTCGCTCTGCGTGATGCGGCCATGATGGAGTTGATGACGCTGGCCCCGATCGCGTCGGCGCTGGATCAGATCCTCTGGGCCTTTGGTGACGAGGCCGTCGCTGAAGTCACGGGTCGGTCCATCCGGCCCCTCAAGGCCGCGGATGGCCATCTCTTCATCGAAAAGCGCGCCGCCAGCAGCAATTCGTCGGAGACCCAAGCCTTCATGGATGGTGAAAAGGATATCCTGATCTTCTCCGATGCGGGCGGCACGGGCCGGTCCTATCACGCGGCCCAAACGGCGAAGAACCAGAAGCGGCGGCGGCACTACCTGCTGGAGCCTGGCTGGCGCGCCGATGCGGCGATCCAGGGGCTGGGTCGCACGCATCGATCGGCCCAGGTCAGCGCGCCTTTCTTCCGGGTCTGCACCTCCGATGTGCATGGCGAGAAGCGCTTTACCTCGACGATCGCGAAACGCCTCGACCAGCTGGGGGCGCTCACCAAGGGCCAGCGAGAAACCGGCTCGCAAGGCATGTTCCGCGAGGAGGACAATCTTGAAAGCCCGATCGCGCGGGCGGCTTTGCGCGGCTATTACGCCGATCTTGCCGCCGGTCGCGCCGAGGCGATGAGCTATGAGAGCTTCACCGACTGGACCGCGCTGCGGCTGATCGACAAGGACGGGGTGCTACTCGAGGAGCTTCCGCCGATCCAGCGGTTTCTCAACCGGGTTCTGGCCCTTCCCATCCACATGCAGAACGCACTGTTTGCCGAATTCATGAGGCGGATTGCCGATCAGACCGAACGGGCGCGCGCGGCGGGAACGCTCGATCTCGGCGTCGAAACCCTGCGTGGCGAAAAGATCGAGCAGGTCTCCACCGAGGAGCTCTGGACCTGCCCGAAATCCGGCGCTGTGACGCGGATCATCGGGCTCGAGGTGACGGATCCGGTTCACGTGCTGTCGGCGGATGACGCCCTGTCGCGCAATCCCGACAAGCTCCCCATGGTCAATCGCGCTTCCGGCCGCGCGGCGCTCATCTCGGCGCGGCCCATGCAGATGTATGACGAGGATATCGTCACGCTGATGCGCAAGGCGGTGCGGCCGAACGGTTCCAGCTACCTCGGAGAGACGCGATTTGAAGCCTCTGCCTGGGAAGAGATCGGCAAGCTTGAGTTTGCGCGGCTTTGGGATGCCGAGGCTGCGTCTCTGCCAAAAACCACCACGACCAAGCTTTACCTGCTCACTGGTCTCTTGCTGCCAATCTGGAAGGACATTCCGACCACCAATGAGCGTATCTACCGTGTGACGCCAGATGGGGCGACCGCCATGATCGGGCGGACGCTGAGCGAGGAAGGGGCAGCGGCCTTGCGCGCCCGCTTCCTCGTCTCCAACCCGCAAACGCCGCAGGAGATGCTGACCGCAGCCCTCGGAACCACCGCGCCTGTCGATCTGGGCCGCGGCCTGACCCTGACCCGCCGCCGGGTCGCTGGCGAGATGCGCCTCGAGCTTGGTGGTGCGGATCGGGGCATGATTGATGGCCTCAAAGCCCTCGGCTGCTTCACCGAGATCATCGCCTTCCAGCTGCGGGTGTTCCTGCCGCATGAGGAAGGGGTCGATACATTGGGCATTCTGGCACGGATCGTGGGGCAGGGAACCAGCAAGGCGGCAGACCAAGCCGCCTGAAAAGTCAAAGCGGGCTTTGGGTCGGGCGTCGCGGATCGGGGTTTGGCCGGTCTGCGCTTTCCGGGCGCGCGCTGACCAATGCGACGCCTGGCCCCCTAACTTCTGACAAGAGGACAGACCCATGACCAATCCCCAGATCGACTATGCCGCAATGGCGGCTCAGTGGCGCGCCGAGCGCGAAACCACCCTGAAAGCAACCCGAACGGAGCTGCTTGCGCAATTGCGTGCGCTTGGCATCAACGAGGTCACTGCCGAATACGAAGGCTGTGGCGATTCTGGCAATGTCGAGGATGTGACGGTGCAGCCTGCGGAGGTCAAACTGTCGGAGGCGCTTGCGACAGAGGTCGGTGATTTCGCCTGGTCACTCGCCTATCACCATCACCCGGGGTTCGAGAACAACGAGGGCGGCTACGGCACGCTGACCTGGGACATTGCAGCAGACAGCATCACCCTCGATCACGCCGACCGCTATGTCGAATGCTCGCACAGCTATGACGAGGGGCTTTGAGATGGCCCATCCGCTTCATCATGCTGAAAGCTCTGCCCGGAAATTCGGCGGGGTGCCGTCTGACTATCAGGCCGTGCACGATTGGTTTGACGCCTCGAAAGAGCACCTCGCGCTCTTCACGCACCGAGCCATGCGTCATCATGCCCAAGGCCTGTTTGAGGCCGAACGTGTCTTCGGCTTGACCCTGACCAATAGCGCTGGTCGGGACATCCCCGTGCGCTGGATCGGCGAACAGCATGTCCGCGAAGACTGCCAGGGCCGCATCCCGAGCATGGCAGACTGGCTGCGACGGATCCAGCCCGAGCCATGGATGGCCAATGGCCATATCGACCGGCATGTCGGCTCCGAGCCCTGCGGCGATCCAAGGGTTGCCTGGGCCTCCGAGGTCGCCTCCGGACGAACGGTTCTTGGCCTGAAAGATTGGATGGCGGCGCGCGCGACGCAAGCCACGCAAGGTGCCTGACAGCTCTCGGCCGTTTGCCAAACAAATGCTGCATGGAAGCCCGGTTGGACGACCGGGCTTCTTGCGTCGTTTCCCCACCATTCTTCTTGAGGAGGATCGCATGACACTCGAAGACATCAAGGCGGCCGTCGATGCCGGTCAGACCGTTCATTGGGCCAATACCGGCTACGTTGTCCACAAGGACCGGCTCGGTCAGTACCTCATCACCTATCTGCCAAACGGTAGCTGCATCGGTCTGACCGACCGGGGCGGGCACGGGTTGAACGGAAAAGAGGCGGAGTTCTTCATCGCGCGATCGAAGGACAGCGCGGAAAATCCGGGCAGCCAATCAAGACCAGACGCGCAGGGGAGGGGCGTCGCACCCGGAGGCATCGTGGCATTCCCACTGGGACGGCAGCTCTGACCCGTGGGCGGGGCTGAAAGGAAAGCAGGCTTTCTGATTTGTGATCCCATGAGGGGTCGAGAAAGCAATCCCGGATGCGCTGGCAAGGACGTCAGGCACCGGCCAATCCAAAAGGAACCATCCCATGTTCGCAGGAACCCTCACCCGCAACGTCGAGACCGCAGCCGCCGAATACACCGGCATGATCCATTCGACGCGCTTTGACATTGCCATCCAGCTCGAGGCACGGGCCAAGATGTCCGAACGCAGCCCGGATTTTGATGTGACCGCGGTCAACAAGTCGGGCCGCAAGGTGCGCATCGGCACGGCCTGGAACGAGACCGGCAATATCAGCGGCAACCCCTACATCTCGATGCAGATCGATGTCGGCCTGGGCCCGTTCCGGGTCAACGCGGTGCAGACGAAAGAGGCGCGCGCGGCGCAGAGCGACGAATTCGAGATCATCCCGCTGGTCTCGAACGGCCTGATGAAATCCGGCTCGATCTCGGGTGAGCTGACCGCGATGGACGCCGACAACGCCTTCACCGGCTACATCGCCAACATGATGTTCGATCTGGAGTTCATGTTGATCGAGAACAGCTACAAGACCGAGGAGACCCACCCCGACTACCGGATCGAGGTCAGCTCGCCCCGGGGCAAGCCGATCCGGGTCGGCTCGGCCTGGATGGCCAAGAGCAGCCGCACTGGCAATGACTACCTGTCGTTGCTGATCAACACGCCTGATGGCGACCTGCGCGTCAACGCCGTGCAGAACGAAGAACAGCGCGGCGGCCAGACCTTCTCGATTATCCCGTTCATCGACAGCGGCGAGCCGTCGCACGATGCGGGCGCGGGGCTGTCGCTGGTCGCGTGACCTTGGTACGAGGCTTGAACATCTGAACTGCAAGGGGAGCCGTGGGTTCACGGTTCCCCTTTTGCTGTGCTTGCTTCAATAGAGCGATCGAACTGCCACTTCATATGGCGTTCCGGTGTAGATGAGACTGCTAGATCGGAAGTGCCGCGCGGAGTTTCGATTAAAGTCAGACTTGTACAACTGCTTGAGCGGCAATCAATGCGTCAACAGCAACTTGAACCTCGGCGTAGAGCTCGGTGTCCAACTCTGCTGCGTCGATTTCCACAATCAGTGCGTAGCGTACGGAAGGCAAACTCTCAGCGAGAAGCTTTTTCGACTTCCACCAACCGGTGACTGGGTGAACAGCCAGCAAGTTGCGCCGCGCCAGATCTGAAGCCCTGCATGTCAGCTGATCTATATGGAGCGACCCGACATGGCGCCGATTGCTACCGAAGTCCCAAAGATCATCTTCGTCGCTTGCAGGACCATCGGGCTGTTCGGCCGCCTTGCTGATCCGGGCCAGAAATTGGGCTTCGTTCTCGCCAGCGCGATTGAGTTGGAAACGTAAGTTGTGGGACGCGTAGCGATACCGAACGCCGCGCGAGGCTTCGGACGGGTTCGGAGCGATAAAGCTACTGAGTGCCACCCGCAAGGTCACATCGGCATTGCCGAGCGCGCGCAAAGCCTCAACGGGCCAGGGAAGGGCGAACAGCTTCATTTCATTGTGGACATCACCGCCGGTCTTCTCTGAAATCCCGTACGGCGTAATCGTATCTTCCACGATGAGGGTCAGCGCGTTCGACGCGCTGCGGCGGGCACGCGCCATGTCCGGAACTCCATACCCATAGCGCTGAAAAAGGGGCGTGAAGTGACCCTTGTTTGGCTGGGCCGGCAGATGCGCACGCATCTGCTGCGTCCACCGCGCTGACGACACGTAGAGACCACGCACTGTCTCGGGCCAAAGCGTCGGATAGTCCGACCAGAGTTCCGTTACATCCTTCGCGGCAAGCGCGGTCGCCGCGCTGGTATCGAAGGTGAATGTGAAGGATCGGACTGGGTAATTGTGGTGAGTCGAAAGCAGCGATAACCATCCATGCCGCATTGGCGGTGGCATGGCACTTAGCGCCCAGTTTCCACCCTCAAGGACGACGTCCGGCTTGTTCGGCCAATGGGACGACCACGATGCAGTTCTCGAAGCTGGCGATAGATCGCCGAATGGTGCAAGCGCCTGGGCCGGCTCTCCGTCTGGCAGTACGGTCTTCTCTGTAAAGGCCCCAACAGACAGAACATTCCATGCCTGGGCCGGCGACTCGATTTCGTTGTCTTCGTGATCGCATCGGTCCAGGTAGTTTCCGGCACCAAAGGTGAAGTTGTCGGTATTCCCTGCGGAGACAAGCACCAAGCGTTGTTGTTTCACCTCACCTGAAACACCGGCGGCGAGCTGATCGACCTCCGTCGACCATGACGTCGGCGCGCCGTCATGCGGGGTGTCCTCACCCGTCGTCGTGGTCATGGTGAAGGTCCGGCGCCGGGGGCCGACCTGTTCTACTGTATTGATCGCCTGCCTGGTAACCGCGCCGAGGAGATGATGCGGGTTCATCCCTGCATCAGGCAGCAGCTTCACGGATTCCAGACGGTTCACGACAGAAACCGGATTCGCCTGGTGCAGTTTCGGCGTCAGGTCTCCAAAGAGCGCCAGTCCTCCCATCTGCGTGCCATGGCCCTTCACATCCTCCAGCCCCCAGGCCGGGTTGGCGGCATGTCGGTCATCCACGCTGAGCGCCGGCTGAATGAGAGGATGCGCGCGACTGACACCGGTATCCAAAAGCGTGACGTAGCTAGGATCGGGATTGTCAGTGTAGGTCGTACGACCCGCGAGTTCGTCGACCCACTGCGCCTGTTCTGCCACCGGCAAGCCGTCGAAGAAATCCGCTGTGATGGTGGGAGCAGCAAGGGCGCGCACGCCGCCTAGTCGGCGGACGGCTTGGGCGAGCTGATTGCGATCGGCCTCTACGATCACAACGATATCTTCGGGAAACTCCAGCCGATCTGCTCCCACGGTAACGCCATAGTTTGGTGCGGCCGCGACGAAACCTTCGGTCATTTGAGGCTCGAGCCAAACCTCCCAGACGGTCGCAACATCCGCTGCTGGAAATTTGCCTGAAGGGCTGCGCCAGAGGGCACGCAATCCCGCTTCCGTGATGGCAGCGACGCTCTGCACTAGATCCGCGTTCTTCGGACGGCCTGGGATGAATTCACCATCCTTTTCCCGGTCGGGTGTGTCTTCCGTCCGAAACTGCTCGACCTTCTTGCGCAGCTTTTCAATACCCTTGGCTGTCGCAAACACCGTCGCGCGCTCTTCGGTGCCACCGGGATCAGGGGTCTCGGCGACGCGAAGGAGAGTCAGGCCACTAGCGTCGAGGCTGCCTTTCTTCAGGCGCTCGTCGATACGCGAGCGTACTTCCAGATAGACGCCGGGAAGTTCGGCTGCTGGAATATCTGGCAGCGCGTCGATGGCCTGAAGCAATGCTTGGGCGTGCGCCGCGCGATTGGGGACATCACTTGGTCTTTTGGACCCGCCCCCGCCCTTTGCTTGGAACGGGCGAGGTTGTCCGAGATTGCGAAGGTGGAAGTGCCGAAGGTCTCGTGCCATTGTCATCGGTCCCTAGTTCTTGGAGCGACCGTCGGCGTTCGAGGGCATCAAGCAAATCCTGTGTCGCAATCTTGTCGGTATCATTCAGAACAGCACGTCGAGCGGCATCTTCCGCCGCTGCCACAACATCGGCCGTTGAGAGGCCTGTGGCAACGTCTATAACCCGTTTCCATCCCATGCGAGCGAGTGAGAAGCCGATCAAACGGCGTTCGAGCGCCTGCCGAATGGCAGGGCCATCGGGCATGACATATGGCAAAACAAGATCAAAGCGGCGCAGCACAGCGCGGTCAAGAATTCCCGGCAGGTTTGTAGTGGCAATGACGATCGAAGGCCCGGTATCCTCATCCAGGAATTGCAGGAACGAGTTCAGAACCCGCCGGGCCTCACCGACATCGTTCTCACCGCCCCGGGCCGCGGCCAAAGCGTCGATTTCGTCGAAGAGATAGATACCGCGCGTCGTCTTGACGGTATCGAATATCATCTTCAGCTTCTGCGCTGTTTCACCCATGAATTTTGTGATCAGTCCGTGGAGCATGACCGAAAAGAGAGGGTACTGCAGCTCACCGGCAAGCGCTGAAGCACTCAGGGTCTTGCCGGTTCCGGGAGGACCGGAGAGGAGAACGCGCCGCCGTGGCTTCAACCCTTTCGCCTCGAGCTTTTCGCGCATTCGTGTCTCTACAACGAGATGCGCGAGTTCGCTCTCAATCCTGTCTGGCAAGATGACATCGACGAGGCGCTCGGTCGGATAGGACGCGGCAAGGAACTCCGCCAGATCACCGCGGGGTGTTGCGATAGGAGTGATCGCAGGGGTTCGCTTCGAAGGCGGCTTCTGTCCCGCTTCGGCCCATTGTCGCAACTGTTCAGCCAGCCGGGTATGTCCCTTCTGCTCTTCAGCCGCAGAGAGTTGCATCGCCAGATCGTAAAAACGATCAGCGTCCCCTTCTGCGTGGCTCTTGACGAGACCGATGAGTTGTTGGGCGGAAGCCAAGGTCGAGTTGCTCTTTCTGAATGATCATTTTCAATGATACTAAGGTCTTTTCTACATTCGAACCCCTCAGCAGACCAGACAATTTGCGCTGTTTGGAAGCAGAGTGTGTCGGTTTTGTGCTCTCGAGCATCGACTTGGATGCTTGCCTTGCGGCCTCCCCCGCTCGGCTTCGCGTGTCGCAGGGGAGAACGGCCCTTCGGTCCGTCGCGCATTCGGCCATGCGGCCTCACCGCGGCGTTGCACCTAGGCCCCCGGTTTGCCCGCCTCGCGAGCACGTCCCTCCCCGGCCGCTCCGCCGGATTGCGCTCTGCTCTGTTTTGCTTGAGAGCAAAACGATCCCGCCACTCCATCCGTCTCCCGCGTCCGGTCGGGCCGTTTGCCTGCTCGGGTCGGGCAAACCTACCGTCAAAACACACACACATGAGTGCGGAAGCATATCCTCCGGATGGCCCCCAAATCAGCCCGCGTCAAGGATCGCAAAACTTTTCGGCGAGGGCGGTACATATGGCTTGGGGCGATCCCGTGCGTGAGCGCGGGCCTGTGTCGGGTGCTGCGCTCGGAAAACTTTTGCGCCCGGCAAGCCGGCGGCTGCGCCGTCCCTGACCCGGGCAGATTCGGAAACCAGGCATTCGGCCATGCCCCCACACTCACGTGGAGGCCTTGGAACCGAACACTGGAGATAAGAACATGGCTTACGACACCGCAAACACCTACGAGACCATCGAGCTTTTCGGGCTGACCGAGAAGGACGCACAGCTGCCGATCCCGGAGGATCACGTTCTGACCGACCGCATCATCCGCGAGAGCTTCGAGGCTCTGCTCGGGCAGCTGCGCGGGACCGGGCTCGAAGCGGAAATCGAACCGCTGGCGCACGGGCTCGCCACGATCCTGCAGCGCCGCAAGGTGGCGCTCGGCAAGGAGGTCGACCGCACCGCTGACAAGATCGGCGCGCTCGCAAAATCCCACGATGGATCCGAGATCGCCGAGACCGCGCTCGAAGAGGCGCAGTCGCGCTTTCTGCAGCTGCGCGATATCGTCGGCGCAATCGAGGTGATGAGCGAGGCCGCAGCGGAATGCTACGAGGTCGAGACGGGCCACGCCTTCATCCCGGCAGCCGGATCGCGCGCAAGCACCCGGGCGCAAGAGACCGGGGCGGTCTTCGAGGCGCGGCAGCTCCTGGAGCAGCACGACCGCGAGACTGCCGAGAAATCCAAAGTCGAGGGGGTGCCCCTGATCGTCTCAGGCGCCACCGACTGGACCGATGTCGATGTGATCTTCAATACGCTCGACAAGGTTCGCGAGCGGATCAAGCAGAACCGCAATCAGGAGATATTCCTCTGCCACAAGGGTGGCAAGCACGGGGCGGAGATGATTGCGGCGCGGTGGGCCCGGGCACGGGGTATCGCGCAGGCGCGCTTCGATCCGCGCTGGTCCGCTCACGGACGGGCGGCACCGTTCAAATGCAACGACGAAATGCTGGACGACAAGTTCGCGGCGACGGGGGTTGTGCTCTTCGGCGGCAACGGGGTCGCGCTGAACCTCGGGCAGAAAGCGGAAGCGAAAGGCCTGACGGTCATGCGGGTTGCTGACCCGGCGAAGAAGACTGCGCAAGATTGAAGAGAGGGGGTCGCGTTTGGCGCGGCCCTTTCGTCATGTCTCATGGCGCGTGCGATCGGTCACACTTGATCGGCAGCTCACGGCGTCCAGCACCGTCATCCTTCTACCCAGCCCGTCAGAGTTCGGCCCATCCGCATCGGTACGGGCTGGGGATGGTGCGCACCTCGCACATCGTCAGCAGCGCAAGACCGAGGGGTCGAAACGTCGCACATGAGGCTGAAGACCTGCACAACCCTCGGGGGGTGTTTCGGAACATCGCAGCCACGCGGGCGGGCTCCATCAGCACCCCGGCCAGGATCGGCGGAACTAGGACGCGGAAGGTGGCTGCGGCGTGATGGCAGGGGTCATCCGGATCACTCCTTTTTGCTCATAGATGTGGATCGCACGGGGTCGGCCCAATCGTGCCCTCAGCTCACGCTTCGGCAAGCACAAATACGGCTTCCACGGCGGGGCCGCGGACCCTCCGCATTTGCGCTTGCGACCGGGCCTCTTGCCCCCGTGCCGGGTGATCCCTATCGCAACAAGGAGTAACCCAAATGACCAACCACTACGTCGCCACCGTTCCCGTCAAGTTCACCGATACCGATGGCCAGGAGCGCACCCGTTTTCAGCGCGTGGGCGCGATGTTCCGCAACACCCGCAACGGGGATGGATCGGAGTTCTTCAGCCTCAAGCTCGACTTCCCGGTCGCGGTCTCGGAGCTGGTGATGTTCCCACCGAGCGCGAAAGATCCCCAGGACTAAATCCTCTGGCGAGGATGGGCCGCCCCAGGACGATCTTGGGGCGGCCCGATCCCTGTTCCAGGGATGCCGTGTCCGGCGGTCAGATCGCCCGAGGTGACCTGCTCTTGGTGCCGGTCGCTGCGCGCTCAAAGGACGGTCGTCGCTAGGAATGATCAGGCCGCGACAGACCGGCCAGTCAGCCTCAAGGGGGCCATCCACAAAAACCTATCGGCCAGGGCCTCCCGGTTTTTGCGGCAGAGATTTGGGGCCCAAATCTGGCCCTCCTTGACCCTGCCTGTCCGCCCTGTCGGTGGGGTTTGCGCCCGCCCGCGGTTCCGTCCGAACACGTGCGTGTTCGGCCAGACCCCCGGGCGCTGCTGGGGAAGGGGACCCATTGGACAGGTGGGTCGCCCGGTGGTGGGGGCGGCAGGGCCGCGTCCCTACGGGCCGCGGCGTGAAGCGGACACCAAGGCTGCCTGAGACTGCATGCAACAGAAGTATATAATTGACAGTATGATATATTATCGTAAGGTGGGGGCAGCCTTGGTGGAAGGTGGCAGGAAATAGGGGGTCTTTCTTCCGCATGTCCCGAACAAAACGCCTGACAGAGATGGAGAAGATGCAGATCGTCCGCGAGGCCGCGGAGGGTGTGTCGACGTCTGAGCTGGCTGGGCGTTTCGAGGTCACATCGCGGGCCGTGCGCTACGTCCTGAAAGCCGATGCCGAGCGCCAGACGGATGCCGCAATTCCGGTCTCAGCGGTCAGTGTAAAGGTCACGGCTGCGGAGCTCGTGGCGCTCGACGAGGTGCTGGCCGAGGCCGGGATCGAGAGCCGTGCCGAGGGGCTGCGGCGGCTCATCCAGGCGGCAGGCGGGGTGTTCGTTCCGGACGTGCAGATGGCAGCAGAGATGGCGCGATACAGATCCTCTTTGCATGAGGTTGGCAACGGGGTCGCACAGATCGCCAAGCAGATGACGCGGGCCAACCGGCAGGGGCAGGGCGCTGACGGTTCCATGAGTGCCGAGTTTTCGGAACTGCGCCTCGCGCAGATTCGCGGGCTGGCGCGGTTCATTCTGGATTCTGCTGACGAGATCGACCTGCTCCTGCGGCGCCGTCGCGACGCGATGCAGCTGGAGGCAACGGCCGCGCTGAGGGAATTTGCCCATGCGGCTGAATGATGCCGTCCATGTCGTCACGGGCGAGGTCTTCCGGGATGGCTGGAGCCGCGTCCGGGGCTCGATGCAAGGGCTGCACGTGGCCAAGCAGACCCAGCTTACGCGCGCGGCAGCAGGGCACCGTCCGGCGGTCTTCAAGGCGATCCGGGGCGGGGGCACGCATACCAAATCGCAGCTCGCAAACCAGCTCGATTACCTCACAACCAAGTCCACCCATATCGTCGACAGCAGCGGGTTCCTGGATGGCAAGGCGAAGCTCGAGGCGGGTGACATCAAGGACCTTACCGAGCGCTTCGCCAAGCGGTGGGATGCAGGCTTCAAGCCCAAGCTGGGCCAGACCACGCACATGCTCATGTCCTTCCCCATCGGCACGCGGGGCGAGGATGTGCGCGACATCGCGACGGATGTGGCGGAGCGCTTCTTCCAGACGGGCGAAGGGCATTTCGACTACATCATCGCGGTGCATGAGGACCGCGATCATCCCCATGCGCATCTGGTGCTGAACCGCCGCTCGCAGGAAGGCGAGTTCTTCTTTCTGGGGCGCAACCACCGCTTCAACTATGACGACTTCCGCCTCGCCATGGTCGAGGAGGCGGAAAGGTACGGCGTGCGCCTGGAAGCCACGCGCCGAGTGGATCGCGGTGTTGTGCATTACCCCGCCCGGACCCGCGAGGTCTATGCGGCAAAAGAAGAGGGTCGCGCGCCCCGCGGGCGGGAGCGCGTGGGGGCCGACCTGGCGCGGACGCTCGCGGAGATCGCCAACACCAGAACTGTCTACCACTCGCTTGCTGCAGAGGCTTCGCGCGAAGCCCGCGAGGATATTGCGGCGGCACTCTTCCGCGCGGGCGAGGTGCTTGCGCATGGCGGGCAGGTGGACCGAACAGGAGATGTGTATATGGCCGAGGATCAGAGCTTTGAGGATCTCAGAAGCCTCTATGCGGAGAAGCTGGCGCGGGTGCAGGGCATGATCGCCGAGAAGTCCGATACGGAACGTCCCGTGCTGGAAAAACGCCTCATCGAGATCCAGACGCAGGTCCAGCACATGCAGCCGCTCGGATTGCGTTCGAGCACGTTGTCAGAGGCGCCCTCGGAGGGCGGGGTCTACTCAGAGGCAAACATCCAAGAGAGCCAGTTAGAGCGTCTTTCCGAGCCGCACTTGCGGTCGCGGATCGACGCGGCGCTGCGCGGCACCGGGATCAGCACATCGGAAGTGGTCGCCCGGATCGAGACCGGGGCGTCAAATGCAGCGCTTGAACATCAATGGATCGCCGATGATCTTTCCAAGGTGGCCGAGGCGCGCGATCTGAACCTCGAGCGCCGTGCCGATCTGGAACAGGCGCGCGACATTCTCAATGATGTGCATGTCAAACTCGGCACGCTTCTGGAACGGGAAAACGTGCTGCGCCGGGATGGTGTCGTGGAAGCGGAACCGGTCAGCGAGCGGTTCCATTATCACGAGGACGCGGTCCGGGAGATGGAAGGGACAATCCGTCAGGAAATGCGCGCAGAGGGTCTGACCGCGCAGCAGATCGAGGACCGGGATTGGGAGGTGGTCTCACGAGCGGAGCGCCGGATCACGGCGGAGCAACGCGCGTATCTCGAGGCACATCCGGAGCTGCTCGCACGCCCAGCCGATGTGATCGACCGGTCTGAGCCCTACCGGGAGACCATCACCGATGCGGCCCGCGCCAGCGAGATCACCCGCGAAGTCGATCGGATCATGGCGGGACGCGATGTCCGCACGCCTGTTGCAGATGCTGTCGCGGATGACGTCTCGGAGCGCTATCCGGACATGCCGTCCCACCTCGCCCGTGGGCTCGGCGCGACCTATGCGGCCGTCGTGGAGATCCGGGACACGGAGGCCATCAATCAGGTTCGCCGCGACAACGAGTTGCGCGAGGGGCTTGGGGTTGGCACGCGTGACGAACGTCTAGCCACCCGCGATGAAACGGTGCCGCTGTCTGACCGTTCCGACCGCATCGCAGACGAGATTGCGCGTGTTCTGGACCATGAGCGGGCGGGAGAGTTGTCCGCGCCCTTCGAGACGGAGGCGGAGCGAGATGCTTTCCGAACCGAGATCGCGCGGGTGCTTGATAACCCTCAACTTGAGCGGCTCACATCCGGCGATGCCGATGCGCTGGACAAGGTACTCGAGGACCGCCTCGACCGGCTCTATGTCGCCAAGGTCTATCTGCAATCGGATGCCGCGACGGCCAATACCGAGGCCCTGCGCCAGGTGGTCGATGATCTGGCCGACGCCGAATATGAAAAACACCGCGCGACAGACGTGGATGGCGAGACCGAACGGGGCCAGGTCCATTGAGCCCCTCCATGGGAAAAGCGCGGATCGCCACAGGGGTCTTTCTGGTAACGCTGGTGACCGGGGCCATGGGCTATACCATCGCCTCCGCAGTGCTGAGCTACCAGGATCTCGGCTTCGGCGCCGAGATCGACTTCGCCTATATCGCGCAGAACTACATGGCGATCCGCGATCGCCGACCGGAGGACGCGCAACTTATCCATCTGATCATCGGCAGCTTCGCCGCTGCCGGCCTGATGCTGAGCCTCGCCCTCTCGGGATCGGCCCTCACACGCTTTGGCCAGACCCATTGGCAGTCTGCGCGCGAGATGAAGGCCAACGGGTTTTTTGGCGCACCCGGGACCGGGTTCATCCTGGGCAAACTTGGGACGCCCGGCTCCCGCGCAAAATACATCTGCTCGAAAGTACTCCCGCACGCGCTGATCGTGGCGCCCACGGGCCGTGGCAAGACCACGGGCTTTGTCATTCCGAACCTGCTCACCTGGCAAGGCTCTGCCGTGACGCTCGATGTGAAGGGCGAGTGTTTCGAGGCCACGGCGCGGCACCGCGCAGCCCAGGGCGACAAGGTCTATCGCTTTGCTCCCACGGATTGGGAGAGCAAGCGCACCCATCGCTATAACCCGCTCCTGCGTATCTTCGAGCTGAAAGATCCTGCGCGCCAGCAGATGGAACTGCAGCTCTTGGCGACGCTGTTCCTGCAGAGTGACAACGACCGGGTGCAGGGCCTCCTCAAGGGCGGGATCGATCTCTTCGTGGCGGCAGGGCTTTTGGCCTTCCAGCGCAAGCGCCCGACCTTGGGCGAGATTTACCGCATCGCTGCCTCGGGCGGGAACAAGCAGAAGGAGTATTTTGCGCGCGGCCACGAGGTGGAAAACCGGGCTGCCAAGCTGATCTTCACGCGGCTCGCTTCGACCAACAACGACACCCTGACTTCCTATGTCTCGCTCCTGATGACCTCGGGGCTCGATCAATGGCAGAACCCGGCGATCGATGAGGCGACGGCGGTGTCGGATTTTGATTTCCGGACGATCCGGAAGAAACCCTTTTCGGTTTATCTCGTGGTCCAGCCGCTGATGGTCAAACCTCTAGCGCCGCTGATCCGCCTTTTCTTCTCCGATCTTCTCTCGGCCATGCAGGAAAAGGACCCCGGGCCAGATGAGCCGTGGCCGGTGATGATCATGCTCGATGAGTTCAACCGCCTCGGCAAGATGCCCATAGTGGTCGAGAGCATCGAGACCCTACGCACCTATCGAGGTCACCTGGCCGTCGTCACCCAAACCATCCCCGCCCTCGATGAAATCTACGGCGAGAACACCCGCCGGGCCCTGCAGGGCAACGCGGGCGTTAAGCTCTATCTGACGCCTTCTGACGAGAAGACCGTCGAGGAGCTGAGCAAGGCGGTCGGTAAGACCACGAAAACCGTCGTCACGCGGTCGCAATCCATCGGCAAGAACCCCTTCGAGGGGCGTAGCCAATCAACACGGACCGAGGAAAGCTCTTTGCTCCCCGAAGACGAGGCTCGCCGCCTGCCACTCGACGAGATCGTCATGGTGATCGATGCACAAATGCCTGTCCGGGCGAAGCGGATCCAGTATTTTGACGACCGGCTGTTTAAGGCCATCCATGCGGCGCAGACAGGCGAGTTGCCATTTCCAGAGCCGGGGGGAGGGGGGCCGCAAGGCACGCTGCCGCTGAGCATGCGCGCCATGCCGATGACACCGCCACTGGACGGGTCTGGCGGATCCGAGGCCGACGTTGAGGCCGAACGCCAGGCTGCTGATGGCCAATCGTCAGGGAAAACTGATGTCGCTCCAAAGAAAACTTCGCCGGTCGTTCAAGCCGTTATCGCCGAGGAACAGCGCCAGATGGAGATGGATTTTGGCAGCAGCGTTGTGGATTCTGAAGCTGCGAGCGTAGCTGATGAGGCGCAGATGCGCTCTGCAGTCGATGGATTGGCTGAAATGGAAGCGATGCTGCAGGAGGGGGATGGCGAAAAGCTGGTTGCTCGATAGGGTGGCGGGGCATGGCTTTTCTGTACGGCGGGCGGAAAGCTGACTTTCGCTGCTTGTGAGGCTGGTTCTTTTTCGAGTGTTAAAAGCGGACCGCCCAAACACTACGGTTACGGTAAGTACGTGACTCGCGGAATCCTGACCCTAGATGTTGTAGATATTGTTGTGCGGGGCCATATTTTGATCCAAGCTGCTTAGGGAATTTTTTATGGGGAAGTGCCCGCTATTGTCCAACGAGGACTCTTCCGAATTCATGCGCAGCTTTGCTGAGCAGGTCGGTGAAAACACCCGTTATCTGCGAGAACGATACATGGATCCGCAAAATGACCTCAAATTCAGTCACGGGCATTCCTGGGAGGCCCCAGCCAACGAACTTGGCGACAAAAAGGGTACGATTCAAAATCATGGTACTGAAACTGAGATACGGCTCGCAGATATCGCCAAAGGTCGTGCTCATGTGATTTTCGATGCAATTAATCAGGTGACGCAAGACATGCACGACCAAATGGAACGGATGCTGTTCGAAACCATGAAAGAAGCAACAGACCGAACAGGGCAAGTTGTAAACGCTGCGGGGCGTCCAATGCCTGAAGCTATATATGAAATGCTCGAAAAAATGGAGCTACCGCTAGGAAAAGATGGCGAACTGTCGATGCCCTCGATGTTCATTCACCCATCTCAAACGCCCAAGATTATGGCAGAGTTCGACAAGGCGGGACCTGAATTTGAACAGAGGTTTGAATTGCTTAAAGAGAAAAAGAGGAAGGAAGCTCGCATCAAGGAGCAAGAACGGTTAGCGCGATTTGAAAGGTTGTGAGATTGAATGAAACGGCCTGCATTGTAATTGGGGTATCAGAATACGAAGACACTCGCTTGCAGGGACTTCCAGGAGCGGTTGTTGATGCGCGAGGATTCTTCGAGGCCGCAACAGGCGAAGAAACGGGTGTATGCGACCCCGAAAAGTCTTCCCTCTTGCTTAACCCGACCGTTCAGCAAGTAAGGGATGCGATTGCAGAGTATATCTATGAATCTGCAACAACAAACCTAACTATCTTTTTCGCTGGGCACGGCGGCGAAACCAAGTCAGGCTACTATTTAGCATGCGCGGACAGCGAAGCGAGGAAGCTCGCACACTCAGGTTTGTCACTAACTGATTTGTTTCAGATGTTGAACGAGTCTGACTCCATCCACGTAAATGTAATCGTGGATGCCTGCGAAGCAGGCGGTGTCGCAGTAGATATTCCAGCAATATCAAAGAGTTTCGAAATGGGTGTAGCAGGGGGGCTAAGCATTTCCCTTCTTGCCTTGAGCTCTAGGAACCAATCCGCCGGTGAGGCAATCGATGGTTCCGGCGGCTTCGGTACTAAGGCCCTGTTGAACACTATGCTCGGCTCGATTGATACTGGCACGAACAAAAGCGAACTCAGTTTGGCCGATGTGGCGCAGCTGGTCGAGATACAAGGTGGCTCACAAATCGCATCGTTCTGGTCCTTCAACCTTCAAGGGGCACCGGCATTCTGCAGGAATTGCTACGCTATTAGGAACCGTAGCGATGAAGTTTTTGAACCACCCGTTCAAGGAATCCCAATCTCCTCCGATCTCACCCAAGACCAAAGGGAACAGCTCTGGCTATGTTACCTTCAGATGTCCAAGCAGGTGCAGCCAAGGAAGCTCTATTCGGTCCTGTCGAACATTTTGGGTTATCCTGAAGACAATACGGTAGCGTCTGCAATGTTGTCAGGATTGTTTGAGAGCTTTTCTCACAAAGCACGCGAGTCCGACGATGCATTCGCGCCGGTGATACTGACTTCGGTCTTTTCTATGGTCGCGGCAGATATCTACAAAGCTGAGGAGCTTTGTGAATATTTCCTTCGCGTCCTTGCTGAACAGCTCGCTAGCACACTCTCCGAGTTGGCTTCGGACATGGAAGCAGACACCCTGTTTCTCTTAAATGGTGCCGGGGGTTACAGCGAATTTTTCTCGCTTCCTCAACGTGTCACACTGATCGCTGCATGGGCTCTTACTGCCGTAAGAATTCACGAGGTGGTTGGCTTCGAACCGGAGCCTGTTCAACGATCGATGAGAAAAATCCTTGCCTGCCTTGCTAGAGACTATGCCGGTTCCTTTGAGCTAATGACCGAAAAGCAAGCACCCTGTATCGTCGTTATTTCTGCGTTGTGCGCGAAATACGCAGAAGATGACTGGGCCAAAAATCATATTGGCTGCCTATACAATTCATACTTCTATCGAAATGGTAAGGTCGCGAAGAATGACCTGCCGAGCAAAGACGCATTTTCCTTTTTACGGCACCGTCTTTCCGACGAAGACCCCAATTACGAAAAATACTGTGACCGACCGAGTGAAGCTTTCTTCGCCCTCTTGGCTCACTACTGGGTTTCGAAAGAATTAGACATCATACGCTACGACTTGTCTGAGATTGATGGTACCGTTGTGGGCACCTTCGTGCCGGAAAGCTATCGAGGTTTTTCGGGTGAAATCATATCAAAGGGAAGCAATCTCTATTTCCGATTTGGTTTCGAAGTATTCACGATTGCGGAACTCGCTGCGTTCTTCGAGAAGCACTTGAGGCCTCGGGTTGATCATGCGTGTCAGGAACTAGACCAGCTTCAAAGTAGTGTTGCACTGATCGCGTCGCTTATTTTTCCTGATCGTGTCCCTTGGCACATTATCGAACAAGCCTCTTGAATTTGGAGCGCGACTTTCCTCTGACTTTGCCCCCGCGGCGAAAGTCCGCTTTCACGGGCCGCGCCGCGGCATAGGGTGGTCGCAGTGGATGACCGGTTTGGGCCGTTCGCGACGCGAATGAACAGCGTGAAAATTCAAGGCTGCCAGATGTCTCGGCGCCCCTAAGAGCGCACTTATGCAAACTCTTCACCTGCGGTTCCAAGCTTTGCGGGCGATATCACTTGGGCAAAGCCTCGGTTGACGGCCAATCCTGTCAGTTTCCAAATTCTGTTGATCCGCCTCCCATCCCGGCAGGTCCGAGAAAACCGGCAAGCGCCGCCGATGGCGTCGGTTCCGGTCGAGAATTCCGGTTCCTCCCACGCGCGAGGCGCGCGGTTCCCTCCCAAATTCACGCCCTCCACCCGGTTGTCACGGCCCCGCCGGGCCGCAGGACGGGCTTTGCCCTTACCTGCTCTGCCGTCCGGAATGCATGGGCATTCCAGACAACAGAGAAGGAAGGCCCGCCCACCGGCGGAAAGGGGAAGAGACCCGGCCCGCGTCACGCGAAGGAGGGTCACAAATGACCGCAGAGAAGTTTGACGTTTATTCCCATGTCACCAATCAGATCATCGCGCAGATCGAGGCGGGAACGCCGCCCTGGCGCAAGCCTTGGACTGGCGGCGGGGTAGGGGTCAGCCTGCCGGAACGGTTCAACGGCGAAGCTTATCGGGGCATCAACATCTTGATGCTTTGGGCGACAGCAATGGCCAAGGATTACAGCTCAGCCCGCTGGATGACGTTCAATCAGGCCAAGCAGCTTGGGGGCCATGTTCGCAAGGGCGAAAAATCCGCAACAGTGGTGAAATACGGCACCGTCGAGCGCGAGGACGAAAACGGCGAGGAACGCCAGATCCCCTATGCCAAGGCCTACCGCGTGTTCAATGCCGATCAGATCGAGGGCTTGCCCGCTGAATTCTACATCCTGCCCGACCCGCCCCGTGATCTTGACACCGTAGCCGACCCCGCGTTGGAGGCCTTCTTTGCCGCGACCGGCGCGCAGATCGACGTGACCGAGGAGCCGCGCGCCTATTACAACATCAAGACCGACCGGATTCACATGCCGCCGATTGGCACGTTCCACCGGGCCGCAGGCTACTACGGCACCTTGGCCCATGAGCTGACCCACTGGACAGGGGCGACGAAGCGGCTGGACCGTTTGGGCCGGTTCAATGACCGCAAGGCTTATGCGTTCGAGGAACTGGTCGCGGAGATTGGCAACTGCATGCTTTGCGCGCAGATCGGGGTGGAGCCTGAATTCGATCAGAGCGCCGCCTACGTCGAAGGATGGCTGGAGGCGATGAAGGAAGACAGCCGCGCGATTTTCCGGGCCGCGTCCGAGGCGCAGAAGGCCGTGGACTACATTATGGAGCGCACCGCGCAGGCCGACCGGGTGGCCGCCGAGTAACAGCCCGCACCGCCGCAATGATCGAGGCCCCCGTCAGCAGGCGGGGGCTTTTGCGTTCTGGCGTGATCTAGGTGGTGGCGTTTTCAGGGTGACCTGTCGGCGGGCAACCTGAAGGCTACCCGCCGACAGGCCCGGCGCTTTGCGCGGACGCCCCAAGGGGCGGAGGCGACGTAATGGCTAGTGCAACTTCAATGAGGCTGAAAGAACTCATATATTTTCTTGCTTTTCGAAAGAAAAAAGGCGCGATCAGAAACCTGAACCGCGCCTAAGTTGAGAAGTTATGGGAGGAGGTTATCCGGGGCCTCAACGCCCGAGCCGCTTGTAGAAGCGGTCCATGTTTGCTGCATCCCCTTCAACTTCGAGCCCTTTATGGGTCTTGCGGACCCGCAGTCCCGAGGAACTTGCGGCCTGCCGAAGCTTGCGCTCGACCTCTTGGTTGAAGTCACGGGTAATGGCGTTCGCAAGCGAGCGGCCATTCGTGAAGGTGCGTCCTTTGTATTTCAGCTTCATCATTGCATTAGCCTTTCGGTGGATAGGGATCATTGCCGTAGCTGTAGGCTTCGCGAAACCGCGCATCGCGGCCCTGAATCCTCAGCTCAGACTCTTGGTTTCGAGCGATGCCACGACCGTGGTCGATAGCCTCGCGCTGCGTGTCGAACTCCCGGGTCAGGCGCTGATTGCCTTCACCCCGGACGCCCCACTTGTCGCCGTGGCGGACGACATACTGGTTCTTACCACTTGACATTTTCGCTTTCCTTTCGGTTGCGAGTTGGAGTAACGATTGCAAGATCGCAATCAAGCCATATATTGCGACATAGGAGGGAGATTGCAAGAGTGAAATCGACATGAAAGAGCAGTTCCTCAATGAGGCCTTCTACAACGCGCTGGATGCCCATCGTCAGGCAAAGAAACTGACGTGGAAGGCCGTTGCGGAGAAAGCCAAGGTGAGTGCCTCGACCTTGACACGGATCGCCCAGGGTAAACGCCCGGACGTCGATACATTAGCCGCACTTTGTAAGTGGTCTGGTTTGAGTGCAGACGACTTTATCGCGTATGATGAAGTTGCGGCGCAACCTGAGCCTTTGGCCGAGATTGTTGGCCACCTTCGAGCGGATAAAAACCTGAAACCCGAAGGAGCACAGGCAATCGAAGTAATGATCCGTGCCGCCTACGAGCAGTTCCGTAAGGAGAAGGTGGGTGGCGAAGACTAAACTACGCCGTGGATTTGTGGCTGAAGCACATAGATGGGCCGATGATCTGAGGGGCGAGCTGGACCTCGCCCCTCATGACCCGCTGTGTCCAAAGCGGCTCGCACGGCATCTTGAAGTACCCATCTATCCGCTTTCAAAGCTTCCAGAATGTGAAGAGCAGCAGGCGCTTCTTGAGAAGCGCCCAGGCTATGACTTTTCGGCAGCCGCCTGTTTCGAGGGGAGAGCTGCGTTCATCCTGCTCAATGACGCCCACGATCCGAAGCGACAAGTTTCAGACATAGCCCATGAACTGGCGCACATCCTTCTTGGACATCCACCAGCAAACCCGTTTCAGCCAGACGGCATCAGGGACTTCCTTCCCGAGCATGAGCTGGAAGCAGAGCGGCTTGGACCAACGTTATTGATCTCCGACGCAGCTGCCCTTCGTGCCTACAAGCTGATTAGCGGGAGCACCCACACCCTCTACAGTCTTTCGGAAGAATGGGGAGTCACGCGAGATGTGATTCAGATGCGCATAAATCTCTCTGGGGCAAAGAAGCGGACGAGATACGCAGCTTAATATTACTATGACCCTGAATGTATGGGCAAATGTTGGCTCTGAGTAAATACGGTGGCGGGAAATAGCGACATCTTTTCAATGGTAGTATGCATCCCTGAAGGTGCGTTGGACCTGAAGAGTTTAGGAAGGGAAATTGCAATTGTCGAAAAAGATTTCGGGTTCTGAGTACCCACTGGCAAAGATTTTCAGCTCAGATTTTGAGTTCATTATACCGCGTTATCAGCGGCCATATGCTTGGCAGATTGAACAAGCACAGGACCTATTTGAGGACCTAAAGGATTTTGCGGAAGCGGCCCCGGATGAGGGTTACTTTCTTGGGAGCGTTGTGCTGATCAAGGAAGATGGAAAGCCGCATGCCGAAGTGATCGACGGTCAGCAGCGCCTCACCACACTGACTATTCTTCTGGCGGTCTTGGTCGACTTCCTTTCGGGGGAAACGGAGGAGGATGCTGAGCAGAAAAAGAACCTGAAAACTTACGTGATCGAACCTGGTAACAAGTGGGAGGGCCTCAAGGCAAAGCCACGCCTAACACTGCGAGAGCGAGATAATGATTTCTTCCGAAAATTCGTGCAGGAGTGGCGGCTCGATGAGCTGGACAAGCTGGATGCTTCTGGCCTTGAGAACGAGGCGCAGCGCAACATCCAGTCCAACACAGCATATTTTCGATCTGCCGTAGCAAAAACCTTTGCAGATGATGAAGAAGCACTGGTTCGTTTCATCCAGTTTCTCCTCGGGCGGTGTTTTCTAGTCGCCGTTTCGACACCGAACAGAGACTCGGCGTTTAGGGTGTTCTCGGTAATGAACAGCCGAGGCATGGAACTTCAGCCAACCGACATCATCAAAGCGGACATCATCGGAAACGTCCCAGAGGCAGACCAAGACAATGTCAATGATGAATGGGAGCAAATGGAGGTGGAACTGGGCCGTGAAGGCTTCAATGACCTCTTCTCATACATCCGCATGATCTATGCCAAGGAGAAGGCTCGAAAGTCTTTACTGGAAGAGTTTCGGCAGCACGTTTTGGTAGATGAACTTGATCCGAAGAAGTTCGTCGATGAAATACTCAAGCCGTATTCCAACGCCTACGATATGATCCGCACAAGCTCATATGTGGCAGTAGAAAAATCAAAAGAAGTCAATGAGCTACTTACGTGGCTCAATCGCCTGGATTTCTCGGATTGGGTTCCGCCAGCAATAGCATTCATGTCTCGAATGAAAGACGAGCCTGTCGAAGTACTAGGCTTCTTTCAACGCCTTGAACGCCTCGCCGCCTGGATGCTCGCTTGCCGCATAAACGTGAACGAGAGGATCGAGGTTTTTGCGGAAGTTTTGGGTGAGATAGAGGATGGGAAAACCGCCGCTGAGATAACCTGGTTGGAGCTGTCCGAAGAAGAGATCGAACAGTTTGTGGGTGTGCTCGACGGAAATGTTTATCAACTCACTCCTCGCAGGCGCAGTTACATAATGTTGCGGTTAGATTCTTTTATTTCTGATGGCGGGGCAGTCTATGATCCTAAGATTCTGACTATTGAGCACGTCCTGCCGCAAACGGTCACGGAAGATAGCGAGTGGGCTGAGCTGTGGCCGGATGAGGAAAAGCGTGCCGCGTGGGTGCATCGGATTGGCAATCTCTTGCCCCTGAACAAGCGTCGTAACTCAAGTGCTCAAAACTATCCGTTCAAGAAAAAGTGCCAAGCCTACTTTCTGGGCAAGGACAATGTGTCTTCATACGCGCTGACGACCCAGGTGCTCAACCATGAGAATTGGACGCCAAAGGTCGTCAAGAAGCGTCAGAAAGAGCTTCTCGAAGCTATGAAAGACAAATGGCTGTTGCACGAGTCAGCGCTTGAGGATGCAGCCGAGTAGCTGACATCTTCGGTTGCAAACGGATCGAGTAGAGGGAGGCGACCTATGAACCGCGTCGAAATGATGGATGCCCTTACAGGCTTCAACGCAGCCCTGAAGGCGGGGGCGATAAAGGTTCAGCCAACAGCGACGGACCCAAAGGTCTTCATTCACGCAGACAGTCCTGAGGGGACGCCGCGGTTGAGCTATGTGCGAATGAAAGGTGCTCATGCTACTGCAATTGCAGTGGTTGTAATCACTGAGCCGCTCGAAAATCTGCCCGTCATTCACATAGGTTGCGCCGTGCGAGAAGATCAGCGTGAAAAAGGGCTCGGTCGCTATGTCTTGACGGTGGCGCTTCAAGACTTTCAGGCGAATATGGCTGCAAAGGGTCTTACGGATTACTGGATTGAGAGTCTTGTGGAGGCAGACAACGCAGCGTCGGTGGCCATGACAACCAATGTTTTGGGTATTGAGCCAGAAGAAGTCACGGACGATGAGACAGGTGAGCCGAGCTTCAGATTTCTGAAGCGGGTTTCACCTGCGTGACTACCGGTGGCGTCGGACCAGGACGCTAAGCCAGATTTGAACTAGGCGTAAACAGAATGCGTTTTGCACTTTTGAATGGTCAACGAGTTGAGGCGACACCTGGTGCTCAGGGTGTCTGTCCGAGCTGCGATGCAGAAATGCTAGCTCGATGCGGCACAAAGAAGGTCTGGCATTGGGCGCACAAAGGCCGCCGTCATTGTGATCATTGGTGGGAAAACGAAACCGAATGGCACCGCGAATGGAAGAACCGGTTTGTCACCGACTGGCAAGAGGTGCCAGCTCGCGATGAAACCGGCGAGCTTCATATAGCGGATATCAAAACACCCCATGGCCTTGTGATCGAGTTCCAGCACTCTGCTATCAAGCCGGATGAGGTGAAAAAGCGTACCAAGTTCTACGGCCAGGTAATCTGGGTTGTCGATGGAACCCGTCGCCCAACTGATCTGACCCAATATGAACGGATGCTTTCAGAAAACTACCCGCAAAGGTTCGACGGCGTGGACATCTACACCGTTTATTGCCAGGAAATCCGGCTTCTCAAAGAATGGGGATCGTTGGGCAAGATCGTCGGATTTGACTTTGGTGGTGATAACCTGTGCATGCTTACAGCCGCACAAAGCAGAAGCCGCTACCTTTTCGACTTCCCGAAGGCGGAGTTCGCTAGATTGATTAGTGAAGGGAGGCCGCTACCAGTGGTCCAGTTCGCAGAACCCACCCGGCGTGGTTATCGAAGGCGCAGTAGGTACTAGCAAACGCCAGGCCAAAAACGGTGGATTTAGCCAGTGACATCTTCCCAAAGTATCTACCGCGTAGTGTTGGCCACCTGGTCCAGCATCCGCGCCTCTGAGCGGCCGCAGATTCCCACAGTGACCGCTTTGTCGGGACCAACCTTCCGCCGGTTGGGTGCGAGACAGCTTGTGGGGCTCCGGAGAATGAATTCGTGCGGCATCAGCCCACAAGATATTGCTCTCAGCTGGCTGCATATGCCATGTTGGCTGAGAGCGGGTTACCCCGTTCGCGAGGTCTAGGCCGCCTTATCCGATGAAGCACGCCACCCTTATTAACGCCTGAGCAGTTTGCGTGGGCTAAGAGAAGATTCATGCCACCTCATTTCCCGGCATGACAACAAAAACTAAATAAGGCAGGGAGGCCCAAACGCATGTCATTCCGGTACATCGGCTCTAAGGCGCGTATAGTGGAAGCCATCATTGATCACATCGGCGCGCCCGATGGCGGTGTATTCGTGGATGCTTTCTCTGGAACAGGGGCAGTTGCCGAAGCGGCGTCTCGGGCGGGGTGGCCTGTTCACGTGAACGATCATTTGGCTTCGTCAGCTATTATGTCCTACGCGCGCGTGACGTCAAAATCCGACCTCCCTTTTGAAGGGCTTTCGGGATATCACAACGCAATTGCGGCTCTCAATGAAGCGCCGCCCGTACAAGGCTTCATTTGGCGCGAATATAGCCCGATATCATCGGATCATTGCGAGGTATCTCGGATGTATTTTACCGAAGAAAACGCTCAGAAGATCGATGGCATACGGCAGAAAATCCGTACTTGGCGGCAAGCTGATGTAATCACGTCACATGAAGAGCGTGTTCTCATAGCCGATCTGATGCGGGCTTCAAACCGCATCGCCAACACCGCCGGAACCTATGGCTGCTTCCTGTCTAAATGGCAGAGGCAATCGCTCGATGCCTTGGTGATCGAGCCCGGAGAGTATCGAGAAGCTTCTCAGCATGCGACCATGAGCACGCGGGACGTTCATCAGGTGCCATGTGCGCCGGAGGATACAGTTTATCTTGATCCACCCTACACCAAGCGCCAATACGCAGCCTATTACCACATTCTTGAAACCATCGCTCTTGGAGATGAGCCTCAAGTTGAAGGGGTTTGCGGTATTCGTCCATGGCGAGAAAAAGCATCTGATTTTTGTTATAAAGTTAGGGCTGCGAAAGCTATCGAGCGCCTCGTTTCGGAACTTCCAGCTCGCCGTATTTTCCTGTCCTATAGCACCGAAGGTCACGTCCCGATTAAATCACTTTCCGATTCTTTAGCTGGCATTGGAGAGCTTAGCGTTCATTCGCTCCAGAATATTGGTCGCTATCGTCCTAATAAAGCTGCCAGCAAAGCTGCCTCCGACGTTGGAGAGCTGCTGTTTTGCATCGAAAAGACCAAGGAAGCAAAGCGCGCCGCCGCATGAAGCCATCAAGTACAGTTGAAGGTAAACGCCTTGCAAAGGCCGAGGCCTACATATCTCAATGCCTGAAACGATATCGCGGGAATGACGATGAGTTGCGCTTCCAACTCTTAGAAGCAGCATCCGCCCGCCTTGGTGGCTTTGATTTTCACGCATTTTGCTCGAAGTTCGCGATCAAACCCTTGATGGCACCTGAGCGCCTGCTTGACGATGCGAAAGCGCTTGTTCAGCTTTTGGATGATACCGAAATTCACCCCTCGCTTTGCTTGAGCGCGCTGGCACGGGAAGCTCTCGATCACAGTGAGCAGAGAAATAGTGGTGCGTATCACACGGACTTTCGGCTAGCCCTGCATCTCGCTCACAGCGTTGAGGCGCATTTCACGAAAGGGGCAAAAGTTCTCGATCCGGCCTGCGGTGCCGGGATATTGTTGACTGCCGTTTCAATCGTAGCCTGTGGGCCGGATCGCCTGCTGGCCAGTGAATGGCTTCGCGAGTCTGTTTATGCCGCCGATCTTTCACCGCTCGCTCTACGTGGCACTCGGCTTTCACTAGCATCGCTCACCGATGACCTGGATGCCATCGCAACGATGTACGCCCACTGTCGAGCACAAGACAGCCTGCTTGCCCCTGACGCCACTTGGCTTGAGTTAAGCAAGAGCGGTTTTGACATTGTGATCGCGAACCCTCCTTGGGAAAAGGTCAAGCTTACAAGGCATGAATACGCCAAAGCGAACGGCGAAACCCGCGACTACGGAACGAGCTACCGCCTGCAATCACTTGCTGGGTACGAAGAAGCCAAAACCGAGCGTGCCGCAATGGCGGGATCACTCATTGAGCGCTACCCTGTCCTGGCGCAAGGCGAACCTGATCTCTACGTCGCTTTTGCCGAGCTTCTATACAAGCTGACGCGTGCAGGTGGACACGGCGCTCTCTTGGTTCCAGCAGGTCTGATCCGCTCGCTCAGCACTGAAACTCTGCGGCGGGCGCTCATTGAGGGTACGGATGATCTTGCCTTCACCGTGATGGAAAACCGTGCACGGCATTTCGCCATCGACACGCGGTTTAAGTTTCTTGTCGTGAATTACAGCCGCAAGGCGAGGACTAGTAAGGCGCTTGCGGCAGTAAAGATTGGCCATGCAACCGCCGATAGCGAGCGAGTGATACCTGCACCGCAGGTACGTCTTTCGCTCAAGGATATCGGACATTTGCGCTCCGACCTTACTCTGCCCGAGGTGCGCTCGGCAGAGGAATGGCATCTGTACAAGAAAATGCAGAATGGCGGGTTGGTGGTCTCATCAGAGGATTCGCCTTGGTATCCTGAGTTTTGCCGTGAGATCGACATGACTCATGGTCGTCGCTACTTTGTTAAACGGCCAGAAAAAGGATGCCTTCCGGTCATTGAGGGCCGAATGGTCCAACCCCACCGTCTAGGGTGCAAATCTTACGTCTCTGGTGAAGGACGAAGCGCCGTTTGGCACAATCTCCCGCCAGGACAAAGCCAAGTTGCCCCGCAGTTCTGGCTGCCGTTAAGCGCAGCATCTGCAGAAGCCACGCGGCGTTCTCAGCGTATGCGCGTGGGCTTTTGTGATATTACAGGTCAAACCAACGAGCGGTCTATGATGGCCGCATTGATTCCTCCAGAAGTCATCTGTGGAAACAAGGTTCCGACGATTTGTTTCCCCAATGATCCATCGGATAGTCGGATTTTTCTTTGGCTTGCGATTGTCAACTCGCTTCCCTTCGATTGGCTTCTTCGGCGCATCGTCACGACGACTGTAAATTACTTTGTCCTACTTTCCCTTCGACTCCCAAATCTTGATATCAATTCACTCCCTGCGCAGCGCCTGATTGGCGTCGCCCGAAAGTTGCATGAGCTTGACCAGTCAAAAAATTCAGGCTTCGAGAATATCTGGCGCATTGCCGAACTGCGCTGCGAAGCGGACGTTCTGGTCGCACGCGCTTATGGTTGTTCCGAAAATGACCTAAGGCTCATGTTGCGGGACTTCCCTCTGTTGGATCGCGGCCAACCCCCAATACGGGGCGAGACCTCATCCACCATCACAGAAGACGTCCTGATTTCGGCTTGGCTCCGGAACGCAGAAACGGGAAATGAAAAAAGCGCCCATCGTGTAGAACGCGCGCGCAAACTAGGCGCTATACCTTATGTGAGCTCCGAGTTTGTCAGCAGTATCCAAGAAAAATCCAACGAGGTTGCCCGGTGAAAAGTAGTTCGCAGACCATTGAGCGGGTTCTCCTTCAAAATATTGAAGACGGAGATCGCCGGAAGTTTATCGCCAAGTCAAATGACGCCAACAGCGGGGGCGGCGCTCGCGATCTGCGTTTTCGACCGGAAACCGAGTTCTTGCCTTTTTTCCAGCGCATGTTCCCGAACAAGACAACCAAGACACGCAGGGCAAAAGGAGTCACGTCTCAAATCGAGGTTCTGAGCGGCACTGTCACTTGGCATGAGCCGACTGGCCACAAGAGCGCCACGATGGAGATATGGCCTGCTACAGATGCGCGCCCGAATGAATGCCGAATAGCACGCATCTCTGAGTATGCTCTTGATGGCTTGATTCAAAACGATCCCAATGGCGGTCGTTCGGTGTTCATGATGTTCCAGCAAGCCAATGGAGATATTTGGCTGTATTTCACGACCGAGACGAGCCTTCTTAGCCAAAACTGGGACCCGAAGATCAAGAGGTTTGCGCAGGATTGGTTCGACGACGGGTGCAAGTCAGCCTTTCTAGACTTGGTAACAAAAGAGCAATACCCACATGGCTGATGCCAACGACATTCTGGACCTGCTTGAGAACCGCCGCAACGTCCTGCTCGCTGGACCGCCGGGTACGGGTAAGTCCATGCTACTGAGCGAGGTTGCGAACCTCTTTGAAGCTAAGGGGTACTCCAGCACTCCGACGCATCAACCAGGTGCACCAGTCCCCATCCCGCCAACGCCCACGACAACCCTGCCAGGGGCGATCGGCACGTCCTCCAACCGGAAAGTCTTTCGCTGCGTTCTTCATCAGTCTAGCAAGTACAGAGATTTCTTGACTGGCGTGATGCCGGACGTCCGCACAGGCACGCCGCCGGGCACATTCAGAATTACCGAAGGCATTCTCTACCGTGCCAGTGAGTATGCAAAGCAGCCGGACAGCGCGGCGCTTTTCATTATTGATGAGATTAACCGCGGCCCTACCGTACAAGTATTCGGCGGAGCTATCGTGGCCATCGAATCCGATAAGCGCCTTGCGCCGGACGGCAAGCCGACGGCTGCAACACAGTACTTCGATTTGATCAATCCGGTGAACGGCGATCTGATCGAGTATGCTTTTCCATCGCGGCTCTACATTCTTGCAGCAATGAACCAGGCGGATGTCTCGGTCGAGCCGCTGGATGTAGCCTTCCTTCGGCGTTGGGCTCCGTTCAATCTGGAACCCAAGTCTTCGGTCTTGCGGGCGCATTTCGGTGTTGCCGCAACACCGATGGCAAGTTTGCCGCCGAGCCCAAGCTCCGCCGACGATGTGAGCGAGGCTGCGATTCAGGCTTTTGATGCGATAAACCAAAGAATTGAGCTCGGACGAGGGTCTGAATTCAGGATTGGTCACGGCGTGCTCATGGCCAACAATGCCAAACCTTCAAACGTGGCTGACGCTCTTGCCCATTTTGCGACGGCATGGCGGACGCTCAAAAATCACGTCGATGAAGCGTTCTTCGGTGATGTACGCGGAACTGCCATCGTCTTGAACGCAGATCGCGGCATTGCCGGAAACCCCTACAGCTTGGAAGAGACGCCCTTCGGGGATGCACCCCGTGCTATGATCAATGGTCCTGTGAGCATTGATGCTTCGCAGGTTTATGATCTGTTCGTCGCTCTGTCCCAAAAGGCTGTTTAATCGTCATGCGCCCGTGGCAGCGCTTCACAGCTATTGAGTATGCGAAGCCTTCGGCTCTCCACGAAGAAATTGCCAAGCGCAGCGATGTTTCGGCGTCCACCGCGCGCGAGCTTTTGCTCCGCGCCGGCGACCGTGTGCGCGGTATCCTCGGACTGGAGAGCGTTCCGCTATCCATCAATGCCGACCGCTTTCAGTTTCAGAACGTGGCGGGTTTGCTTGTCCTGGCGTCAGGCCTAGAGCTTGAAATTGCGCCTAAATTTCTCGGAAATGCACCCGGATGGCGCGAGGACTTCTTCCTTCTGGCCACGCTTTCACACCATGGGCGGCTACTCGACAACGAGGGACTGAATTCATCGGCCCGCGCGACATCTGATCTTGCAACGCTGATCGGTCGCTCTCTGATCGAGATGTACTGGAAGAACCAGCGTAGACCGCTGCGAACCTATCGCCGCCTGTCCCACAGCGAGTTTGCTATTGAAGGGGATTTTGACCCCGAGAATTTATTTGTTCCAACGGAGGAAGGTTTTCCGCAATCGGTGACGTCGTTCACCCGCGAGAACCCCTACAATGCGGTAATTAGAGCGGCTGCGGCGGGGCTGGCGCCCATCGTTCCGGACGTTGAAACCCGTGTGCGTCTCGAGCGCCTTGCGCAGCATCTTCCGCATCAGAAAAGACCGTTACGTCTGCAGGATCGACGGCTGCCTAGCCGATCACGCGCTTGGCAACCAACGTTCGATCTTTCTCTCGACATTCTGCGGGGGCTCGGTGGCGCTTATGATCCGAAGAATGCTTTTGCACCAGGCTACGTCATGCAGACGTGGCAAGTTTGGGAGCAACTCGTTTCGCTATCGCTTCGCAATGCACTCCTAGCCCAGAATGTGCTGCTCCAGTCACCAAATAGGCTTGGGACGCGAACGCAGGATGGGGCCGTCAGGGTGCTCAATGTCGTTCCTGATGCTATCGTTACGATTTCCGATGTTTCAGGATCACGCCAAGTCATCGTAGACGCCAAATATAAGGGGCGCATGGACCGCACGGCCATATCAATTTCCAACGCGGACATTTATGAATCCCTCGCGTTCTCCCGAGCAACGGGAATTTCTGAGGTTGTGCTTGTGTATCCAAGACCTGTAAACAGTGCACCTTCCATTCGGGACCAGGTCGGGTATGCCACCGAGTTTGCCAGAGCTACGGCAGATGGTGTTCTGATCCGAGCGATAGAAGTCAGCGTTTGTGGTATTTCAGGACGAGGTGGCTTAAAACTCTTTGTCGATTCTCTTGTAGGTAGCCTTTAACAGCGGTTTTTTTGCCGGCGACAGAAAAGTTTGAATTTTGGTTCATCCTACAATGCGGAGAGGGACTGAGACGAGCCTTCTATCTCTGCTCCACGATGCGAGGACGGCCGCTGGAAACTTTTCTCGGAGGGCGCAACCCAATACTATGTAGACAGTTAGAAGAGATCCTAAGGTTTGGCGGCGTCCTTTACGTCCCGCTTCAGTATTTCCCACTCCTCTTTTAAAATATCCTGACAAACAGATAGATATTCGGGGTTCTGCTGATACTTCTCTCTAGTACTTTCCGCTCCCAGAAAAGCGTACATCGCCAAATTTAGCCGTTCATAGTTTTTATCGTTTCGGTTCATCATGAGTTCAATTCTCGTGCCAGCCTCATAAAATTCGCGCTGACCTTCTTGATCCAAGCCGGGCGTCACTCCATACGATTGGAAAGTCACCATCGCGTCTCGAAGATTGTTTATCCACGCCTGCCGCATCTCGGCGATTCTTAACGCATGTGCTGATCGTAGCTGGCGATTGAAGTTTCGCCACTGAACAATGATAGTTGCAGTCACGCCAGCTAGCGCCAGCAGTGAAGCAATCAGGGGTAAAGCCCAAGACCAAGTTGGTACTTCAGGCAATCGGCGATCCTCTTCTCTGGTATCTATTGTCGTAATTGGACCTTGTTCAAATCAGCAGAAATGACGGGGGAGATCAACACTCATAACTTAAAGATTCATTGCGGTCGTTCTGACTTGAGAGACCATGGTTTGTTCTTCGCAGATTGGACAGAAACCCCATGTCATAACTAGCAGGTCAAAAACGGTGGATTTAGCCAGTGACATAAACGTCTGAGTTCGGTCCAGATGTGGCGAAAAGCAGACCTTAGTCTCCATCTGGCCATCCGGCAGCTTTGCGGACGGAGCGGGCTTTCGCTGCATCGGCGACGAAGGTCCGCTTCAATAGGCCATGCCCAAGCGAACCAGACTGCGTGCAACCGGCGACGTCGTATCAGTCAGGTGAAGAGGAACTGATCCTCCGTAAGGGTGTGCGCGTCGAGTCCGTAGACCGTGAGCGTAGTCACATCGTCGAACTCAAATTCGGTTCGCCCTCGTGAGCCCGATGCGAAGGCTAGTACATCGGTAAAGGTCTCGATGCCCTCGATGTCGAAGGCGATCTGATCGCCTTGCCCAAAGCCGTAGACTCGGTCCCTTCCACCGCCGTTGGCGAAGACCAGCACGTCGTCTCCGCTGCCGAGGAAGATGCGATCGTCACCCGCTCCACCCGCCACGCTGTCATTTCCCAACCCTGCGAAAATGCGGTCGTCGCCAGAGCCTCCGAGCAAGGTATCATCACCGCCTTGGCCGTAGAGCCGGTCGTCGCCTTGCCCACCGACGACGATGTCACCGCCATTCTGCCCAAAGAGCCGATCGTCGTCCGCTCCGCCCGAGAGCAGGTCGTTGCCTTTGCCGCCGTAAAGCGCGTCTTCGCCTCGATCTCCGAAGAGCCGATCATCTCCGTCTTGGCCGAACAACCGATCGCGCCCGCCCTCGCCGCTGATCTCGTCCGCGCCGCCGCGCCCGAACACTATGTCGTCGCCAGCGTCGGCAGCGATCAGGTCGGCGTCATCGTCGCCGAAGATGCGGTCGCGTCCACCCGTGCCTATAGTAGCATCTTCTTCCCGCCCGGCCTCAATGAAGACGCCCGCATCGGCGAAGTTGAACTCCTCAATGGTTAGGAAAACCTCGCCATTCACGTTCGTGAAGGCGAAGAAGCCGTCTGCGTCGAGATCCATTGTGGCTCGGCCGTCGCGCATACCCGGCTCCTGTTCCAAAGAAGCTATCCGATAGGTCAGCGCGAGGGGCATTGTGATGGTCCTATTCGAGGGCTGGAGAAGGCTGATTGGTGAGGAAGCATCGTAGAAGGGCGTCCGTGCGCTGCCGTATATCGCGCCATGCATCCAGATGGAGACGGCGGAACGTGAGCTGCGCTGTGAGGACGTCGCGCGTAACGCGACCCGTGCAGATCGGGACCCGGCCATCTTGACAGTTCGCGAGGAATGTCACCGTCCCGTCTTCGACGGCGACGAGGGTCTGGCCAAGGAGCGCTCCGGGAACGGCTTGTAGGCCGTCAGGCATATCCGTCGCCGAACTGCCGTCTGACGGATCGCCCGTCTTGATGGCCGACGCGGCTGCATCCGGGCCCACCACCGCTGCAAGATGCTCCTCCAGGGGGACGCCGGGCCCGAGAAGGATGGTGCCCCGATCCTCTTGCGGCACCGAGGTCTCGAGCCTGAAGGAGGAGGATGGCCCGTCCGCGAGGTACATCGGTGCGAATGAAGGTATCTCGACGAAAAGGCGCGCCGCTCCATCGGTGCCGTCGCGAGCGTAGCGCTTGCGCTCGAAAGGCCGAATGTATCCCTCGGGCACAGCGACTTGCACATCGGGACCATCGAGAAAACGCTCGAACCCCATAGGAAAGACAAGGATCGGCTCGTCGGAGGTGTGATAAGGGCAAGCCGATGAAGCGATATCCTCGGCGCCGAGGGGCGAGGCCATCAACGACAAGGCCGCAAGTGTGATGTGGATGACCTGTTTACCCAACGCCGGTGTCCTCGATATATCTGCCGGAAATATAAGCCTGACGGATCGCAGGTCGAGGACAAACCTGCACCGGCGCGTATCGGAATCGACTGGTCCAAACCGACCTATTTCCAGGCCACGGCCCGATCGGCTGCGCTCTTACAAAGCCTCTTAGTGGAACATTTAGACCGTTACAACGGGGTCGTTCCAGCGCTTCGAAACGGAACAGATGGCGGGCCTGGGCCCATGTGAAACGTCTGAAGCGGTCGTTCACTCGCTCCGCAGCATTGGTGACTTTGGGCTCGAAGCCGACCTTCGCCGCGCGCTGCACGAACGACCGCTGTCAGCTTAGCGTAGGATTTCACACTCTCCCGCAAACGACCCGAGCAGGGGCACACGGGCCAAAACCGACCGGATCGACGCGGAACTGATTGCGCGTTTCGTGGCTTTCAGACCTGATGCCGGGCGAACCCTCCCACATGGAAAGTTACGTCTTCTCAGAGCCTTGACCTCTAAGCGGGCGCAGCTGGTTAAAACCCGAAAACGCCTTCTTGGGCAGATCAAGGCGCAGGGGAAGCTCGGATCAACCGAGATGTTTGCAGCCATGGACGAAGACTTCAAAGGCTTGCTCGACAGGCAAATTGCCGGGCTCGAAGCTCAGATTGAAGATATCATCGCGGCCGATGCGAGCCTTGCCATGACTGCCGATATCCTGCGTTCCGTTCCTGGAATCGGCCCAGTTGCCAGCACAATGTTAATTGCAGAAATGCCAGAACTCGGTCAGATCAGTGGCGAGCAAGCTGCTGCCCTGACAGGCTTGGCCCCCATTGCACATGACAGCGGGGCGATGCGAGGCAAGCGTGCAATTGGAGGCGGTCGGCGGCTGCTGCGACATGTCATGTTCCAGGCTGCTCTCGTCGCCAGCAATCACAATCCAGTCCTGAAAATCTTCGCCGGTCGTTTGCGGGCCGCAGGAAAGCCACACAAGGTCAGCATTACAGCTGTCGCTCGAAAGCTCGTCACAATCGTCAACGCCCTCTGTAAATCAAGCCAGAAATGGACCGTTCCAGAAAGTTGAAGATACAGTTGCTAGACCGTGTAACCGGAACACCGCTTACCGTGTTTTTCTCCTATTCTGAAAATGAATTAGTCACGTGCTGCAGAGCACAAAACTACAAGACAAGACCTGCAAAAACTTTTGAAAGTGCGATTGCCCAGAAGATGAGCGCCGCGATAGCCCACAGACTCAGTTTTCGGTTCGGACGCTTCGCATTCGAAGCCTTGATGTCAGCTATAACCTTCTTAAATTTTCTTATCAACATAAAATCCTATTGGTGAACTATATAATTGAAATTAATATCCTTTTCCTGTTTGTTAAAATATGTAAACGTTCGCCGCGAAGCCTTCGTTCCCTAAAAAATTCAGCTCAAACGGATTGCTTTCGACGAGTTGCTCAGCGTCTGCAGAGCCCCTTCTTGGGGGTCTGCTCCGGCTCAGTGCCAAATCCTACGTTAAGGAATATTTGTCCTTGACGCTGGCACCCTTTGCGGAATTTACATTGAGACAGGAGCTGAGATGCACGACTTCGCTATCTGAGAGCCTATTTTACATCCGTTTCACAAACCTGCGTTTGTGAAAGCCGCCATTCGCCGCGATGTGCATCAAATCACACAGTGCGGGACTTTGCTGCCGTTCGAGTTTTGGCTGTTAAGGTCCGCTTTATGCGGTTTGCGATAGCCGTCATTCGTCCTTGGGGCTACCTGAGATATTCGCGGTTCCGATTGCGCGACCAAGTTCACCCGAAA